>JAGQPR010000422.1 GCA_020426625.1 Planctomycetales bacterium | reverse complement strand
CACTACGGACCAATCCTAATTTTTAGCTGTCCCAAACGACTAGCTTCCTTTCGGATATGAGCCTAGTACTTCAAGGCGAACGGCCAAGATTCGAAGTTGGGCGATTGCTTCCGACACATGCTGTTCGTCCCGATGTCCCTCAAGTTCCACGAAGAATAGATACTCGTTGGGGCAGTTTGGCAGCGGAAAGGATTCGATCCAGGTGAGGTTAATGCCGGCTGTCTGAAAAGCAGTCATTGCTGCCGCTAGTGAGCCAGGCTTGTGGGACAGCTGAAACATGAGACTGGTTTTATCGGTGCCTTGCGCCGGCTTTCTGCAATTGCCGATGACCACGAAACGCGTGACATTTTGTTGATTGTCCTCAATATTTTCGTCGATTACGCGCAGCCCCTGGTGGATGCCAGCTTCACGGCTGGCAATAGCGGCGACGTTTGAGTTATTGGCTGCGGTGGCGGCTGCCGCTGCGGTGCTCATGACCTCCACTAATTTGGCATCTGGCAAGTGCTCTGAAAGCCAATTTCGGCACTGAGACAATGCTTGCGGTTTGCTGTGCACCTCGCCAACCTCATTTCTGGCCAGCTGGCGTCCCAATAGGCAGTGGTGGATTGGAAGCAGAACTTCGCCGCAAATTTCTACGGGGCTTCTGGCAAACATTCCCAACGTGTCAACCACGCGACCGTCGGTGCTATTCTCCACTGGGACGACGCCAAACGCTGCTTGACCACGGACAATTTCGTCAAAGGCAGCTGCGATGGTGGCAACAGGTACAAATTCCGCCCCCGAACCAAAGAATTTGACGCTGGCCAAGTAGCTGTAGCTGTAAATGGGCCCAAGATATACGACCGGCGAAGCAGGATGGGCTGCCCGTCGACAAATGCTGTCGGCATGTTGCAACCAGCCGATAGCCAGTTCCAGGTCTAAGCCCTGCGTGTCCCCCTGGCTCAGCCTGGCAGCGATCGATGCGGCGCTTTCGGGCAAACGTCTGAGGATAGATCCCCCGCCAGTACGCGTTTCAGCCTGGATGCGCAAATGCAATAATCGCAGCAATTCGCTATCAATCGCCGCTATTTCTGACGACGTTGGCGACGGAATCGATTCATTGTGTTCGGACATAGGCTCTAAGAAAGTGAAAGAACGGATTACTGCCTACTCGGTAAACTTGCTTGGGATCGAAAACAATTGGATAGCTTACGCCGCGTGCACTTTCGGAAGGCATGGGCAGGCAATTTGGCAATGGTCCATGTCCGCAGATCCCTAAACAGCAAAGCGAAGTGGCATCCAATTAAAGTACTTTGGGACCATATGTCCCAGATGATCCGTGAAACCGCCTGCGCTGTCAATTTGGCAATGTGCCGACCCTTTTTGCAAAGGTGTGGTACGGACAGTCTGCCAACTCGTAACTTCACTAACGATTTTGCTGCTGCATCGATCGTTTCCACGATTATTACCCGTTCGCCTGCCAGCAATCGCGGGAACAGCTGACCTCCGAGCCAAAATTGGCACGGCGATTGCTCGCACAGGATGATGTCTCGATGAAAGCAAAATCGGCACCACAAACAGAGTAGACCAAAGTCCGATAACGGAAGGAGAATCCAAGTGGCTCAAGGTGAAAAAATCATAGGAATTGACCTCGGCACAACCAACTCAGTTGTTGCCGTGATGGAAGGCAGTGAAGTTAAAGTAATCCCGAACGCTGAGGGCAACCGGTTGACGCCCAGCGTAGTGGCCTACACAGATAAAAACGACGTGATCGTAGGTGAGCCAGCCCGAAGGCAGACTGTCACCAACCCGCGTCGCACCGTTTATTCCGCAAAGAGATTTATGGGCCGACGGCACTCCGAAGTTCAATCGGAGGAAAAGATGGTGCCCTACACAATCGTGGGTGGCGACAACGAATACGTCAAGATTGGCGTTGGTGACAAGCAGGTCACGCCGCAAGAAGTCTCGGCAACCGTACTTCGCAAGTTGAAAGAAGCGGCCGAATCCTACTTGGGGCACCGTGTCAGCAAGGCCGTAATTACGGTGCCTGCGTACTTCAACGATGCACAGCGGCAAGCTACCAAAGACGCTGGCCAAATCGCTGGCTTGGAAGTTGCTCGCATTATCAACGAGCCAACCGCTGCGGCCCTGGCCTACGGATTGGATAAGGATCGCGACCACAAGATCATCGTTTTCGACTTGGGTGGTGGAACCTTTGACGTTTCCGTTCTCGAAGTTGCCTCGACCGGCGATGGCGAGGGGCAGAGCAAGGTATTCGAAGTGATCTCGACCAGTGGTGACACGCACTTGGGAGGCGACGACTTTGACGAAGCTTTAGTGAACTACGTCGCCGAGCAGTTCAAGCGTGACCACGGTATCGACCTTCGCAACGACCCCATGTCGTTGCAGCGTCTGCAGGAAGCGTGCGAAAAGGCGAAGAAGGAGTTGAGCTCTGTTCCCGAGACCGACCTCAACCTGCCGTTCATCACAGCGGATGCGAGTGGTCCGAAGCACCTGCAAATGAAAATCAGTCGATCGACCTTTGAAGAACTGGTCGACAAGTTGATCGAGCGTTGCAAGAAGCCAGTTCGGCAAGCGCTAGAAGACGCAGGCCTCAAGCCAAGCGACATTGATGAAGTTGTACTGGTCGGCGGTTCGACCCGGGTACCAAAGGTACGTGAGATCGTCAAAGAAATCTTCGGAAAAGATCCTCATCAGGGCGTAAATCCCGATGAAGTCGTGGCGGTCGGTGCGGCGATTCAGGGTAGTGTTCTGGCTGGTGACCGCAAGGACGTATTGCTGCTGGATGTGTTGCCCTTGACGCTTGGAATCGAAACCGAAGGTGGCGTCATGACATCCTTGATCGACCGCAACACCACAGTGCCCGCAGAGCGGAAGAATACGTTTTCAACCGCTGCGGATAATCAAACGGCAGTGACGGTTCGAGTATTCCAAGGCGAACGCAAGATGGCTACTCAAAACCGGCTACTGGGTGAGTTCAATCTCGAAGGCATCCCTCCGGCGCCACGCGGTGTTCCGCAAATCGAGGTTAAGTTTGATGTCGACCAAAACGGAATTTTGAGTGTCTCTGCTCGCGATATGGGCAGCGGCAAAGAGGCTTCGGTACGTATCGAACAATCCTCCGGCTTGTCCAAGGAGGAAATTGACAAGATGCAGCGCGACGCCGAAGAGAATGCTGAAGAGGACCGTAAGCAATTCGAGTTGGCTGAAGCTCGCAATTCGGCTCAGCATTTGATTTACAACCTCGAAAAGCAGATGAATGAGAACCAGGACAAGCTCTCCGAACAAGATCGCGCGCCATTGAACGCGGCCATCGAAAAGCTGCGGACTGCCGTAGCTGGATCAGACAAGGATACGATCAAGTCCGCGACCAGCGAACTGGAACAGGCCGCTCAAGCATTTAGCAAGACCCTGTACGAAAAGGCCGGAGCCACAGGCGGTGCCGAAGCGGCTTCGGGAGATGCGTCAAGCAAGTCGTCTCCAGACGATGACGCTATCGATGCCGAGTTTGAGGTCAAGAATGACTAGACGCGTGAAGAAAAAGTAAAAAGTTATCAAATAGGGTGCCGTCTTGGCACCCTATTTTCATAGGTACTCCTATAAGCTCAAGCGCCTGTCAGTCAACGACTTCCCCCAAGTCACCACGCGCCAGCTCCACCGTTTCTGCGACTCGCATTCGTAAATGCGGCGCCAGCCTACTCCGAAACGGGCCATTTTGGCAGCAACTTTTTTCAGGGAGAGAACCATGAGTTTTCGGTTTGACAAATTGACAGTCAAAAGCCAAGAGGCCGTTGCTTCCGCACAATCGCGCGCATCAGAGCTGGGCAACCCCCACCTAGATACACTTCATTTGCTGGACGCTCTTCTTGAAGACGGGGAGGGCATCGTGGTTCCGCTCTTGAAAAAGCTGGGCGTCGACGTTGCTCAGGTGCGACAATTAGTGCAGAGCGAAATCAATCGTCTGCCTAAGGTTTCCGGAGGGCGCCAGCCACAACCCGGAGCCCAGTTGGAAGCCGCGCTAGCTGCTGCTGCAAAAGCTGCCGACGGTATGAAAGACGAATACTTGAGCACCGAGCACTTGCTCCTCGGGCTGCTCAACGCCAAGTGCAGAGCGCACGAATTGCTGGAGATCAATGGAATCAATCAAGCAGATGTCTTAAAAGCTCTGCAGTCTATGCGCGGTAGCGCCCGAGTTCTTGACCAACATCCTGAGGGTAAGTTTGATGCCCTGGGCAAGTACGGTATCGACCTGATCAAGCAGGCTAATCAAAACAAGATAGATCCAGTGATCGGACGTGATGAGGAAATCCGGCGAGTAATCCAAGTGCTTTCTCGGCGAACGAAGAACAATCCGGTTCTGATCGGTGAGCCTGGCGTTGGTAAGACAGCTATTGTCGAGGGGTTGGCGCTGCGCATCGTCCAAGGCGATGTGCCACAGAGTCTCAAGAACAAACGCGTAGTCGCCCTCGACTTGGGAGCATTGGTAGCTGGCACAAAGTTTCGTGGTGAATTTGAAGAGCGACTCAAGGCAGTGATACGCGAGGTCAAGGATGCCGACGGCACCGTTATTCTCTTCATCGACGAATTGCATACCGTGATCGGAGCCGGTGCCGCCGAGGGGGGCAGCGATGCAGCCAATCTACTCAAGCCCGAGCTGGCTCGTGGTGGACTACGGTGTATCGGTGCCACTACCCTGGACGAATACCGCAAGCACATTGAAAAAGACGCTGCGCTCGAGCGGCGATTCCAGCCCGTATACGTTGGTGAACCTACTGTAGAGAGCACGATTGCCATTCTGCGTGGGCTGAAGTCCAGATACGAGGCCCACCACAGCATTAAGATACGTGACGCAGCATTGGTGGCGGCTGCGAATCTCTCTAACCGCTATATCACGGATCGCTTCTTGCCTGACAAGGCGATTGACTTGGTCGATGAAGCGGCCAGCCGCTTGGCCATGGAACGAGAAAGTGTGCCTGGGGAAATCGACGCCGTTCAGCGCCGCTTGCGACAATTGGAACTTGCCCAGCGACAATTGTCTGAAGAAGGTGACCCTGACGACGAAAGCCAACTACAACCCATTGAATCTGAGATGCAGAGATTGCAGCTGGAGCTAGCCAGCTTGCGAGAACAATGGGAAGCGGAAAAACTCGGTTTGAAGGACGTTCAGTCTGTGCGCAAACAACTGGATCAAGTCAACTTGGAATTCCAGCACTTGGAGTCGGCAATTCGGGAAAAGCAATCATCCGGCCAGCAAGTCCCCGAGCAAGATTACCAAAAACTATTCGAACTGGATAAGGCGCGGCAACAGCTGGCGGCACAACTTGAGCAAGAGGACTCCATGCACGAAACTGGCCATGGTGACAAAGGCCACGACGCCGATGGATCGCATCAAAACACCAGGCACAAGCTGTTGAGGACCGAAGTCACCGCAGATGAGATTGCCAATGTTGTCAGCCATTGGACAGGTATTCCTGTGGCGAGAATGATGGAAACCGAAAAGGCCAAATTGTTGGTCATGGAAGAGCGTTTGCATCAGCGTGTTGTGGGGCAAGACGACGCGGTGGCCGCTGTTTCAAACGCCGTCCGCCGCAGTCGGAGCGGATTACAGGACATCCAGCGCCCCATCGGCTCGTTCCTGTTCTTGGGGCCCACGGGCGTTGGAAAAACCGAGCTTTGCAAGGCGTTGGCTGAGATCATGTTTGACGATGAGCAAGCTATGGTCCGCATCGATATGAGCGAATTCATGGAACGCCACAGCGTCAGCCGTTTGATCGGGGCGCCTCCGGGCTACGTAGGATACGAAGAAGGTGGGAAACTGACCGAGGCAATTCGGCGGCGTCCCTACAGCGTGATTCTCCTGGACGAAATGGAAAAAGCACATTCGGACGTTTTCAATATCCTGTTACAAGTGCTAGATGATGGACGCCTGACTGACGGACAAGGAAGAACCGTCGATTTCACCAATACCGTCGTTGTCATGACCAGCAATGTTGGCAGCCAGCTGATTCAACAGCTGACCGCAGAACACGCTTCGACGGAAGAAATACAAGAGGCGATTCACGATGCGCTGAAAACTCGATTTCTGCCCGAATTCCTGAATCGCATTGACGACACAATCGTCTTCCATCCGTTGGATCGCCAGCAAATCCATCGTATCGTGGAAATTCAACTGGATGGGCTGCGCAAGCAGTTGGCTGAGCAACAAATTGCACTCGAGATTTCCGGAGATGCAATTGACCATATAGCTCAAGAGGGCTTCGATCCCGCGTATGGAGCTCGTCCGCTAAAGCGTGTCGTCCAGCGCGAAGTACAGAATCCGCTGGCTACCGAGTTGCTCAAGGGTACCGTTGCTGCTGGGGATACGGTCTACGTCGATGCGCGAGACGGGAAACTGGTGTTTCAGTGCCACGCTACACCGTGAACCGATTTTTCAAGCAAAACTAGCCTCGCTTTGACAGCGAAGATTCTTCAATAGTGAAATACCACATTTTCCTATAAGTGTCTTCACACCGAAAGGATTCGGCGTGTCGCAGCGAGACTACGGAAGAGAGGTATGGATAAAAAACTTGGGTGTTTTTCATCTGCCTCTCCCGTGCCGCACAGAGAACAGTATGGAAAGGTATCGATATGAAGGACTATAAATCGCCACGCTATTCCCCCTTGGTCCTTAGCTTATTCTCACTTGGTCCTTAGCTTAGTTAGCGGCGAAGCCGCATAAGCATGTAGCCGTTGGCGTCAGCCAATGGATCGAAAGTCGGCTTTTCCCTGAAGCCGCGAAGCGGCGACAGCAGCATTACCCGACATGCTCGCCCTCGAACAGGAATAGCTTTTCAAAATCAATACCGTGTCTGTTCAGAAACTCGACATACACATCACGAAATGATGTTTACATTCCCGCTGTCGCCGCTTCGCGGTTGTCTTAGATTCTAATCTCTGTTTTCCATGAGCTGACGCTCA
>JAGQPR010000421.1 GCA_020426625.1 Planctomycetales bacterium | reverse complement strand
AACCGCGTGCTAGCGCACAGCGGCTAATTTTGCGGAAGGATCATGTGGAACTGAATTTCCAATTCTTGACACTAGCGATCTGAACCCTGCTTTGGTAAGTGGCAACCTAGCTCCGCTGCGGGCCTCGGTCATTCGCCACTTGAGCCACACGACCATTGAGGAAGCACATGGCGTGCCAAGCCTGGACAGAGGCAGGATTTTTCTGCTTGTGCGGCATCTCAGTGCGACTGGATAATCTGGGCAACTCTAGTGCCCTCATGCTCTGCCAAGAATTGAAAAAAGTGCCTTGTAAGAATTACAAAACCGAAGAAACCGAGCATGGTTGATGTCTTGAGCTAGGCTGACAATCCCCCATTTGTCAGCAGCTGCCGTGACGGATAGGAGATCAGTGAGAGGACATGCTAACCAGGAAAGCACGTCGCGTTTCGTCACAATAAGATTTCTACAGCGGACTTGCCACTGATGGATTGACCGGGCGCCTTGGTTGCCTGCAACGTTAGTAGGCAACCGCGCCGATGTCGTCGAAAAACTGGAAAGAAGCAGCGAGAGATTATCGCCGCAAGTTCAAAAGTTCGTCGAATAACTGCTGCGTGGCTGTGATGACTCTGGCGTTACTACGATACTGGGTTGAGGCCAGTACCAATTCGACCAAGTCGTTGCCGATGTCCGTGTTGGACGATTCACGTGCACCGGCCACGATCGTCCCGATCCCGTTTTCGCCGGGCCCACCTTCGATGGGCAAACCCGTATTGATGCCTTGTGCATATAAGTTCTGCCCGCGTTCGGTCAGTCCTTCGGGATTGGCAAAACGAGCCAAGCGAACTCGACCCAACTCCTGCGAAACGCCGTTGCTGAACACTCCACGGATTGTGCCGTCTTCACCGATGACATAGCTGGTTAACGTTCCTGGAGGCGAACCATCTTGCCGAATAGCCGCCAAACTGGCTTCGGAGGCGGCCAGACCCGAGCTTGGCGAAAAATCCAACTCGTACTCCATGGGAGAAACGCTGGGAATGCTGTTTCTTTCAATGGCCACTGAGGAATTGGTCGCCGCGATGAAGTTACCATCTCCGTCAAACGTCAATAGTCCAGTGCCGATCGAGATCGAAGAACCCGACGTCGGAATATTGTCGGGAGAATCTCCATACCAGCGGTAAGTCGTTTCCGAGTCGGTTCGGCTTTCCAGTACCGCCGTAATGCGGTTCCGCAGCGGTAGGCCGAGCGTATCGTAGGTGATAAAGTCGGCCACGGCAGACTGGCCGACTGCCTCTTGCAAGGAATCAAAGCGGAGGTTGGGAACTGTAACGCCCCCAGTCGTATCCTCCATACGAAACGAAGTCAAGTTGATGGAAACTGCATTGTCAACGCCGTTGTTAGAAACGAAACGCAATTTGCCGTTTTGAACATAGGCGCCGGGCAGCAAAGTACCTGATTCGCCAGGAATCTTGTTCAGTGAGCCCGGGATGGGATTGGCGGCGGTACTAATCTGATTCTGGATTCCCATGGCTTCCTCCATGAAATCCGCCAAGTCTTGGACTGTCGTTGCCGCCGTTACCTCAAAGGTCTTGGCAATCAGGTCGCGCCCGCCCTTGTCGGCAGCGAAAGTCAGCGTCCCCACCGTAAACGGCGAGATGTAATCCAAACCATTGCGTGTCGTAACATTCGTCAACAAGGTGTTACTAACTGCGGTAGGGCCTTCCAAATCGACAACCTTGCGGCCCGACAATGACAGGTCGCTAATAATGCTGTCGGGAACAGAATCCGTGTAATCGTCACCTACGGCGACTGTATCCACTAGATAGAACGTGTTTTGGTCACTGGCCGTATTGCGGTAAATCCGAATCGAGTCGTATGCCGGAAAATCGCCGCTGGCTGGCGGAGTGGGCGGAGTTGGAAAGTTGCTTAGGTGGACACGACCATTGACAACGTTCTGAGGCCCAATGAGGGTCGACGGCTTGGTTTCCGGTTCACCTGAGCGATAGAACGTAATCATGTAGTTGTAACTACCGGTCAGCGTCGAGTCGTCCAACGGAGTGCCAAGAGGCAGCGCACCGGTGTCCGTGTAGCTGCCGCCGGTGGGTACGGTATCGAGCTCAAAGAAATCGCTGCCATCGGCGTCTGTTCGATAAATTCTAAGCTGGGAATACTCCGTGCCGGCCGTTGGCAAGTTGTTAAGCGTGATCTCGTTGTCATCAATGGCGTTTCCCGTCGGTACGGTTATGGAAACAGGATCGCTCGGGCGACTCTCCGTGCCATTGGAATCCACAAAGGTAAAGCGATATTGATAGACGGCATTTTCCACCAGGCTACCAGCACCTTGATTGTGTGCCACCGTAATGCCAGAGGTGTCTGCCAGTGCAGCTCCAATCGCGTCAACTCCGCTGCCATCTGGTCGCGGCACGATCCCGTCACCTAATGTAACACTTTCAATAACTTCGGCGGTATCAGCAATATCTCCGCTGGGTGTCAGCACGCCGCCGATAACTACGTTTTCCGTCGCTTTGGCAACCGCCTCACTACCCAGGGGAATGGTCAACGGCACCAACTCCGTCGCTTGGACTTCGAACGTTTCATTGACTCCGAAGCCCAGCAGCCGGTTGCCAGTGGGAGTCACCAGTTCGTTGGCGCTATTGAGCGTGAACAATCCACTTCGCGTGTACAGCGTTTCGTCGCTGGCGCCTTGCACAATAAACAGTCCGTCTCCTTGAATTGCCAAGTCCGAAGGACTGGAACTGATTTGGATCGTACCCTGGGAAAAGTCCGGAGAAATACCGGCAACTTGCACGCCTAGCCCAGTTTGCCTGGGGTCAGTACCCCCGTTGTCTGCCGTGGGCGCGGCACCGAGTGAGAGCGTTTGCAGGAACTGCGTAGAGAAGATTACTTCGGAAGACTTAAAGCCAACGGTTTGTGAGTTGGCTAAGTTGTTTCCAAGTACGTCAATTTGGGTCTCTGCCGCGTTGATGCCGGTTAATGCGGTACCCAAAGCAGAGGTAAGGCCCATGGCGAATATCCCATAATGAGGCGTCTAGGCCGCTTGGATATTTGCACCCTTGGCAGACTTTAATTCTGCTTCTGCTGGCGCGCGGCCTAGTTGTTTACAATTTCTCGGATATTCTTGATATCGACCACTGAATCTCCAATATGAACTGATACTATTCGAGAATTGGAATCTTCTGAGTCCGTCTGTACAGAAACCCGGTCAACGATCCCTTCTACTTCTTGGGCATTGTTGTCCAGCGCTGAAATCTGCTTGCCAATCATGCTGCTGGCCATCGACAGCTCTTGCCCAATCGCGAACGTTGTCAGTGTTTCGCTCAGTTGGTTGTTGGAGCCTATTTCACGAATCTGACTAATCTGCGTCAACATCTGGGCATTGTCCATCGGATTCAATGGATCTTGATTCTGCAATTCTGTGATCAGCAATCCCAAGAACTGGTCCAGATCAACGCTGCTAAGGTCGTTTCCTGTTGGCCCGCCATTCGAACTAGCGGCTGTTGTGCCGCCGATCCCCGGAATACTGGTCATAAATCATTCCAATCGCGGTTACGAGCGCGTAGCTAATAGACACGCGCCGCATGAGGCGTCAGCGATACAGTGTCATTGATTCTAGCGATAGCGATCAACGGCCGATGCGTCAAGGGAAAGTTTTCAATTCCGTGACGCGTAAGCGGCCGGTTGTCGTCCGTCAGTTCCGTGAACCGCGGCACGCAAGAAGCAACAAATCATTGCTCGATTCTTACTAAATGGACAACCCTAATTCTCATTTGGGACAATGCAGCCTTAAACGTCGACATCGATGCCCGTTGGACTCCTCCAATGTTCGGTAGGTGTCGTGACTTGGGAACGCGATTCCAATCGACTGGCGCGCAACGCATCGCGTGCTTGATATTCAGTCGTAGGCTGACTTGATCGCCCTTGATCTTGTGACGTGTCCCCATGATTAAGATCTCTTGCGAACGACGCATCCGCGCCGTTTTCAGTCAGCTCGACTTGAAAACTACTGATATCGTATCCTTGTTCCGCCAATCGACTCCTGAGCGTTGGCAGACCTTCCAAGATCGCTTCTCGCGCAGCCTGAGTCTCGGTGGTCAGCTTGGCCGCCATACTGCGTCCTTCGATCTTGACTTGCACGTTTAACGAGCCAAGCTGCGGCGGATGCAATCTGAGTTGGATTTGGCCTCCATCGGGCCCAAGTCGCGAGAAACTGCGCGAAATACGTTGCACCAGTCGCACGCGATCTTGCTGCGATATCGCCGAATTGGGCCGCGATTCGGCTTGCACGTTGGCAGCTGAAGGAACTCGCGCGAGTTTCTCCCCATTGCCACTTGGACCATTCACCAACTTGGGTTCAACAGATTCGGAATTCTGCTTGATGTTCGCAAATTCTTTTGGCAGCTCGGATTGCACGACCGTTCGCGGCGCGGAACTGATGCTAAATTGTGGTTCAGTTGTTTGGGTGCTTGGCGAGTCTGCCACTGCGGCTAGGCCTGCAATATTTTCCTGGCCACCGCCAATACCATCAGCTCCATCGAAACTGGTGATCTGCTGTCCCGTAGAGGCCTGCGGATGCTCTGTCTCTGCCAGCGAGCTCGTGTCCGCTTCGCCATATTCGAGGGGAGCTTGGTTCTCATACCACTTTTCCCGCCCAGCGTTGCGGGCCCGGGCCGGTGCATCAACATGTTCACCAGGCGGTGCGGCTGCGGTATCTGACTCGAGAGTGATACCTGATTCTGGGGCAGACTGATTATCTTCTGACGAATCCGCTAGCTCCGCCACGGCCGCGTCTGGACTGCTATCGAGTGCTAGCCCGTCCTCCACCTGATCTAAAACTGATTCTGCATTACCTGTTAATTCTGAATCCGCTGAGTCTTCGCCGTTGCCGAGAGATTCAATCGCAGAGGGTGCGACGCCTTCCAATTCCGCCGACGCTGCCTGCGTAGACGCTGCCTCTTTTGTAGCAATTTGCGGCTCGTCGGCCAGACGGTTCTGTATGTTGGTAATCTGCTTTGGCTGTTCGACCACTCCAAGATCGCGAGGAAGCGTTTCGACAGCCTCTGGCGACGATTCGAGTGGCAACGAGTCCCCTTCGGTCACTTCCTGAGCATCAAGCGGCACGGCTTGAAACGCACCTTGAGCTACAAACTCCTGCGTTAAGTCATCGGTGGTTGTCTCCTCAGAGTCAGCACCTGGGTCTTCTTCTTGGAGAATCAATTCAGGTACCGCCAGTTGCGGGGTGTCCGCCACTCGCGTCTGTGCGTCTATGGTTCCCGCCGACGTTTCCTCTGATTCGCCAGCCTCTTCCGTGGACTTGTCATGATAACTATCGCTTTCATCCGACAGATAGCTGGATGTTTCAGATTCCGGAACTTGACAATTCGGATCATTCGCATCGCGCAAGTCGCATGTTGATACTGGAAAAGCTTGGGCTGCGGGCAGGCTGAAGAGCTCTTCAAACAACACGCTGTTGGCATTGCTAGAGCTCCCCGCCTGAAACGAGAACTGCAGACTACGAGAGCGATGCGTGAAGGATCCGCTATCAGCGGACGAAATGCCATTCATATTCCCTGCCCCCAAGGAATCGAGCTCAAACAATAAGTGCTTAGACTTGGGTATGCAGGTCGGACTGACGCTCGGAGATTCCTACACGCCATTGGATTCCAGAGCCGCAAACGCTATTCACTAGTCCCTGCCGGAGACGAATCGCGAGCGTTACGTATCAGACCCACATTCGGCTCACCGCGGCCAAGCCGCTCAAGAACCATGTGCAAATCCTCAGCGTCTTGCTGATCGACAAACTCACCCATAATCTTCTTTCGTTTGTCCGGGGCCATACCTTTAAAAATTGCCACAACATCGTCCAATCGTCCCGCAGAAAGAAAACGGACGATTTGGTCTTTAGCCTGTTCTGGGCTAAGCGATTCCAAGGTCAGCTGCAAATCTTGCAGCCCCTGCTGCTGCAGCACTTTTTCCTTGCGGTCCAGCGCTTCGTAAAACTCAGTCGTCCTTCGAGTGAATAGTTCATCTTTTGCTTGCAACTCTGCCAACATAATTTGCGTTAGCTCTTTTTCGCGGGCAATGGCGGTCTCGCGGAGCTCGAGATTCTTGTCCAGCCTGGCTCGCTCTTCTTCGATATCCTCGTAGCTGGGCATTGGTGCCTCACGCGAGTTGATCAAGGCTTGCTCGATTCCATCACCCACAAAATCCACGCCATTCAACAGAGCAATCGCCTTCACAACGGTATCTTGCTTGATGTTGCCACGGGCGGCTGCCAACGCCACGATGATCACTTGTGCCAGAACAGTTGCAACGCAGAAGGCCGAAAAAAGTTTAACCAGCTTTTGCATAGCACCTACCCATTTGGAAATTGCTCGGGAGTCTGTTTCGCCCAGAATTGAGTACCCGCCCATTCATCGAGAGCAATCTGCTCACGGGTAGCCAGGTTGGCATTCCATTGCGCGAGCTGTTTTGCTCGCAGATTCTCGATGCTTTCAACAGCCTGTTCTTTGAGAACCAAAGCTTGTCGTCTTTTCTCACGTTCGACTTCAATCAATTCCATATTTGAATGGATCGTCTCAATCTGCTGGCGCAGATGAGCTTGATACCGCTGAACTTCGGTTAGTTTCTGCGTATCCACGATTCCCAACGACGATTTTGCGTGAATTGCGTATTGCGCGCTCTGATGTTGCGCCAGCTCATCTGCTTGTCGCTGCAGTTGCTCAATCGCGGCTCCCGCTTGTTGGTAGGCTTGCGCCGCCGCATCCCGCTCGCGATGGCGAAGACGGATCAAGGAATCCAATCGGAACTTGAATTGTGCCAAAAGCCACTCCTAAGTCTTGAGTAGAATACGCTTACCGACGCGGCTTTCACGGAGTGAAAGGCGACGATGAATAAATCAACAAACCCTCGGCGGCTAGCTGCCTGTACCAAGTGTCAAGAATTGGAAATTCAGCTCCACATAATCCTTCCGCAAAATTAGCCGCTGTGCGCTAGCTA
>JAGQPR010000420.1 GCA_020426625.1 Planctomycetales bacterium | reverse complement strand
TTACCCCAGGCTACAATCTGCCACTGCTCCGCAGTTCCGGAGGACAACTCGCAAGTAGATTCCGCTTGTAGAGCGGAACCAGGTGTGCGGTCGTAAGAATTTCGCGAAAGAAAAACCACCGTCCGCGACAAAACACTTCCATGTTTGAACGATCAATTCCACTCAATTCCAAGCTCTTCAACAAGCATTTGAAGCCTGTTTTGGGGAGAGATCTTTTTGTCAAGCTTTGACGGCATCGAAGACTGTAGCAGCGCCGGTAGATAAACTGTCGCAGCCGACTTCGCGATCCCGATGTCTGATCAACAGCAGTGGCTCTCGTTTACGCCACCGGTAGGTCCCTGCCGCGATTTAATTATCGCATGAATTCGGCTGGACGCCGAGCTCAGGAAAAGACTGGGGAGCCACGGACCAAGGAGCGTATGCGTTGCGCGCTGACGAAAGGCGCTTGAGCGAGATCTTTGTCTAATCGAAGCAGCGAAGCTCGCCGCGTCCTGCAAACCGGGTCACGTCAATTGTTTATGCTGACAGCGGGTAGAGAGACAGCATCAGCTTTATACTTTCCCGCGTTGCGTTCGGCTTCGGACAAGATTCCTGTTTCGCAGGGATTGCAGACCACCAGCTTCCCGTCAATCCAACTACGAAATGGAATAGAGTTACCCCAGAAAGGGACCACGACCATGCACTCCGCAACCAGATTATTAATCGCTATCGCCGTGTTTGGCGTAGGCTCCGTTGGCGCATCAGCAATCGCACAAGACAATTACGGCCCGCAATTATTCGCCAACCAGTACACGCAAGGCTTCTCGAATCAAGCCACGGCGCAGATGTACGTCTCACCGCAGCCAGTTCCGCAGTGGGTTGGACACACCTATTACACTTACCAGCCCTTTTACCCACATGAAATGCTCTACCAGCATGTAGATCGCTACCACAGCTATTACGACAATGGCCGGGGACTGAATCGCACTACGGTTCACTACTCGGCACCACATTTCCGAGGTTTCCTCAACGGAATGGCCAAATCGCTGGCGATTCCACGTCCTTAAAACTATTACCAGCACAATCGCTGCAGTTGCTCTGCATTGGGACTGTGCCTTCGTCCTTTAGAAACGATTGGTTTACAGTTTTGGATCTTGGGCGGTGGCGCGGGCTCTGCTGGCGGAAAGACACAGGTATTTTATGAAGAACCAACTACTTTGCGGACTTGCAGTGGCCCTGTGCGCATCGGTAACGACGAGCGCATTCGCAAAAGGACCGCTGGGTCGCATGGCGGCCAGTCGCGGCGACGCTTGGGCACAATCACAAGCCGCGGGCACGCCCTGGCACGGGCAGTACTACTACCTGCCGTACGGACAGCCTACGGCACTGGTCGTTCCGCCGACAGTAACGATGCAATCGAATTACTCATGGGGCGTTTCACAGAACACGATGACGCCGATCTACCACCAATACGGTCAGGCTGCGATGCCGTCTGCTGGCGGTATGTTCTACGCCACTCCTCGTTGGCCCAGCAACACAAACCAATTCGGGATCTATCCAGTCCGCGGACCTTGGTAGCTCATTGCGAAACCGATCTTAGCGTTTCCCAAAAGGCACTGGCTGAAAAGTCAGTGTCTTTTTTGATGGAACATGAAAATCGGTTCAAATCACTGACCGCACGAGTCTGACAACGCGACGCGTCGGCCAGTTCTGGCACTTTCATAAATGGCCAGGATTAGCTCGACGCTCCGTCTCCCTTCGCGGCCGTCGATGGCGGGCGGTCGATCATCACGAATCGACTCGAGAAAGTCGGCAAAAAGCTTGGCGTGCGCATGGTGGCCGATGGCGGCAGGATCCGCAGCTCCGCCGCCCGTCTTGGTACGTCCCAGCATTTCTTGTCGAAGTTGTTCATCGCCTGCCTGCGACTGAGCAAACTCCCACTTGATAATGTCCTCCTCTTCCAAGATGGCTGTTCCTTGCGAACCGGAGATCTCGATCTTTTTCAACGATCCGGGAAAGCCGGCTGTCGTCGCCTCAATCACTCCCAAGGCGCCGTTGGCGAAACGAATCGAGGCAGTCGCTACATCCTCAACTTCGATGCGCTCGTGCGCCAGGGTTGCAGTGTTGGCCACGACATCGATGGCTGGCCCCATCAGCCACAATAGCAGGTCGACGCTGTGGATCGCCTGGTTCATCAGTGCGCCGCCTCCGTCCAGCTCCCAAGTACCACGCCAAGCGCCGCTATCGTAGTATTCTTGCGTCCGAAACCATTTCACGTAGGCATCTCCCAATGCCAATTTGCCGAATCGCCCAGACTCAACAGCCTGTTTCATCAGTTGGCTGGAGCGGTGGAACCGCGACGGAAAAATGGTAGCCAGCTTGACGCCGGCGGAATCACAAGCTTGGATCATGGCGTCACATCTTTGCAGCGTAACGTCCAGGGGTTTTTCCACGATGACGTGCTTCCCAGCCCGCGCCGCAGCCAAACAGGGTTCCATGTGAGCTCCACTCGGAGAACAAAGCGTTACGACGTCCAAGCCCGGATGAGCGAGCATCTCGTCTAAATCCGTGTACGCTACACCGCCGAATTCTCCAACCAGTTTGTCTGCCTTCGGCGCAGTGCGATTGAAACAGGCGACCAATTTGGCATCGGGTAAATCAGCTATCGCGCGAGCATGAAAGTTGGCAATCATGCCGCAGCCAACAATTCCAAATCCTATGGTCATGGTACTCTCCGTTACTGATCGCTGCGGGAAAATCGATGTTTGTGGCTAGTGCTCGGTCAACACCAAGTAAGTGTAGAAAACTACCGAACCGCTTCTCAGCCAAGATGCGTTAGCCGCTATTTCTATTCCTGGGAATTTAAGGGGAAGACTGCCGGCTCAACCTCGCAAAGTTCCAGTGGCATTTCATCGCCTGGGTTGGCGACACGAAGCGCTTGTCGGCCCGTGAAAATATCGTATAGCGGATTGCCAACCAAGTCCGCCCGCCAACTGCGGAGGAGATTGGGAAAGGCTTCATCTTCGGGGCCAACCTTGGCATCGTCGAGCCAGTAGGAAGCAAGTTTGCCAACATCGTCGGCAGTTCCGACAATGGTTGGGGCGATATCGTTTGTACGACACAAGTACGACATCGCGGCCGTCAGAAACTGTTGGAGCAGGGCTGGCGGACGTGGCTTTCGGCTACGTCGCATCCAGGGTGCCTCTGGGACCGGTGCCCGGTTTCCACGGCTGACGCAACTGCCTATCTCCGGCAAGAATCGTTGAACACCACTGTGGTGCAAGCCACGAATATTAGCGATCTTCTTAGGATCCGCGGACCCGCGCTTGGCAATTTCCACGATCAAGTCGTCTCGCAAGACTCGTCTCGAAGGCATATTCTTCGTTCTTGCTCGTTCATCTCGCCAGAGCCACAATTCACGGACAATCGCCAAATGCTTGCCTTGCAATGATTGAAGTCCGGGCAACCGAGACCATCCCTCCTGTTCCTGCGCTTCAATCAATTGCGACTGGCGACGAATCATCTCGTCTTGCAACCAATTTAACCTTTCGGCCTGCCGCAGTTGGACGGTCAATATGTCAAACAACTGGGGAAGATGCAGTACGTCGAGGGCAGCATATTCCAGCTGTGCTTCACTCAGCGGACGCTTTCTCCAATCGGTGCGTGTTTCGCCCTTAGGTGCACTGATTCCCAGGTAACGCTGCAGGAGCTTGCCATACGAAGCAGGATATTCGCCACCCAGAAGACCGACGGCAAACTGAATATCAAACAGTTGTGGAATTGCCCTGCCAGTCGCGCGATGCGCAAACAAAATTTCTTCTCGTCCAGCGTGAACGACCACTGTACGATTGTCGCTGACTAACAGCTGCCACAAAGGAGTGATATCTGGGATCAATCGCGGGTCAACGGTGAAGACCGTGTCGCGAGTTGAAATTTGCAGCAAACAAAGGTCGGGTTGGTAACAATCCTCGGATACGAATTCAGTATCCATGCCAAGCAGGTCTGCTGCTTCGATCGCGGACAATACCGAGGGAAGCTGTTCCGTTTCATTTATAAGCGTATATTTCACGCTAATCTCAACCAATCCCGTGAATTTACCAGAATCTTCATTAGAGTCTCGCGCTCTCCCGTTGCCAAGCTGTCCTACCTGAAGCTGGTGAAATGTTTAGTCGCCTGCTGAACGCAACGCTTCACGCAGGCGAGGTTTGGTAGTAAAAAAAGGTGAACCAGCCAAGAAGAAAATGACTCCAAAACATCAGCTAGAATTGATTCGTTGCCCCAAAAAGTAATTATCACAGCCAAAATTACAGGCATTCAATGGCGCAGGTTGCCGCATCACTGCTGGCGGAACCTGGCGTGCAAAGCTGCGCAGGGAACATTCTGAGTCTATAATTGAGATGCTCGGGGAAATACCCTTATCCAAAGAGTCAAGTTTGCTGTGTGAGTAGTGCGCGCAGCCGTGGAATCAGTTTTCCCAATTGCAACCGGCATCGACGCCTAAACAGGTCTAAACACGGAGCCCCCAAACCGCTGTGCAAGAACATCAACGATCGCAAAGCGTAGCGCTGGAACGCTGCGTATTGGCTCGACTAGTGAGCCCGGCTGACGCCTTTACCGAGAACCCTCTGGACGAGATGACTGGCTTGGCGCGTTCTGCTGGAACCGAGGTGCTGGGAGGAGTCGTACAGCGGCGCGAAACGCCTGATCCCAAGACCTTTTTAGGTAAGGGCAAAGTTCAAGAATTGAAACAGATGGTGGAAATGCACTCCGCCGACGTGATCGTTTTTGACAACAATCTCTCCCCAAGCCAGACAAGAAACCTGGAAAAGGCCACTGGCACCAAGGTCATTGATCGAACGGAGCTGATTCTGGATATTTTCGCCTCCAATGCGCGTACCAAGGAGGCTCGTCTGGCTGTCGAACTTGCACAACTCGAATACTCGCTACCGCGACTCAAACGTTTGTGGACTCACCTTTCGCGACAAACCATGGGTGTGGGCATGCGCGGTCCAGGTGAAAAGCAATTGGAAGTGGACCGTCGGTTGGTGGAAAAACGCATCCACGAGTTGAAGCAAGACCTGCAAAAAGTTGAAAAACGCAAAGAGCGTGAGGTTGCAGGCCGACGTGACTACCTGACCGTTTCACTGGTGGGCTACACGAATGCCGGCAAGAGTACCTTGATGAACGCGTTGACCGATGCCAACGTGGAAGCGGTCGACAAACTGTTCGCAACCCTGGACACGCGCACGCGCAGGTGGACATTGCCCAGTTGGGGACCGGTGCTATTGAGCGATACAGTCGGCTTCATTCGCGACCTGCCGCACAATCTAGTCGCCAGTTTTCGCGCAACCTTGGAGGAAGCTCGTGAAGCCGATTTACTGCTGCACGTGGCGGACGCAAGCAACCCGGCCGTGTTCGACCAGATTTCTGCAGTCTACGGCGTGCTCCAGGAATTGGGAATCGACGAGAAGCAAACTCTGCTAGTCGTGAACAAGATCGATGATGCTGGTGCAGTTGAACGCATGCAGGCCGTCCAAAACCGCTACCCATACAGTGTCGCCATCAGCGCCAAGCGTCGATTGGACCTAGACAAGCTATCGGCGCGGGTTAGCACGGCGCTTAGCGAGGGTTTTGTGACCCTGAGCGTGCGATTGAACGTCGCCGACGGCCGCACCATGGCTTGGCTGTCTAAAGTCGGTGAGGTCATCAGCAAGCAGTTCCATGACGATCACGTTGAGATCCACGCTCGACTTCCCGCCCGGCACGCAGGCAGACTGGCCCGCGACGGCCATCCTCTGGAAGTGTTGAAAGGTAAAATACCCGAACCCGAACCGCGTCGTGAGCAATGGGAGGAACGCTTGCCGACGGTCGGGCCTGACCTGCCGTCAGCGATTACAAATCAAAGTCTAGTGCCCGAAAACGTGCTTGCTGATGAAGAGGTTGCTTAATTTCACACCGGTTCATCAGCCAATACAGCCTTGTTGCTCACGCTCGGTTGTTGCTTTGCCGAGACGTTCTTGACGGTTAGCGGCGTGCGGAGACTTGGCTGATGGCACGACGTTGCGCAGCTGGGTTGAGTCGACGTGCTGATGTGCTTTCTAATTCCGGGACCGGAGTCGGAACATACTCGGGCGTCGGTGCGACGGTTTCCGGAACCGCCTGGATTTCTGGTGCGTGTGTCACGCCGCAATTACAGTCTGCTCCGTGGAATTCTCCGCCATCGACGTAAGATCCACCGGAGGCGCAGTCGTCACAACCGCAAGTTGGTCCGCCGAGACATGTGCTGCAACTAGCAATGTAGGGGCGTCCCCACAACAATCGCAACAGCGATCTAACTGGAGTGCAGTAGCGGCATTGGCCACAGCCTCCACACGGATAACCACAATTGTCTATGGTCGGTGGCTCGCTTATCCACTCATCAACGTAGACATCTCCACATGCGCCACGGCAACTGGCTAGTCCGGCGATTGCTCCCAGTCCGCAGGTACCCGTTGGGCAACTAGTTGTTCCGCAGCTCGAAATACCGCAGCTGCCGCAACTAGGCACACCTTGCATACAGCAGCATCCACTGGCTAGCAGTGGTAAAATGCTGAACAAGCACCAGACAGAACTGAGACGAATCATCATAATACCCTCGGGTAAGCTTTAGCTTGGAATCTGCCGAACCTGCTTCGTTCTCAATGGCCTCTACCTGATGGCAGCGGCGATTGAATCCAATGCAATCGGATGCCGCGATTCCGCGGTCGCAAACGATGGCGAGTTTATTGCCTGCACAGTCTATATCGACCGGAAAAGTCGTTGTATTCAGAAAATCTTGCCAGGAGTACCAAGCAATCCGCGTCTACGCTAGCAAAATGGCTGCCGTCCAGGCACGACGTTTTCCGGATCCATACGACCACCGCTCAGAATTTCTTGAGTAACTGAGTAACAAAGACGAGCCTAGTGGTCTGTTACAGCCTAATTTTAGGGTAGTGGGATTCGCCAGAATTCCTCTCAATCGGGGAATTCTGGCGAA
>JAGQPR010000041.1:14298-29336 GCA_020426625.1 Planctomycetales bacterium | reverse complement strand
CTGAATTTCCAATTCTTGAAACTAGGGCAGCAACGACTTTCGCGCTGTACGCCAATCTTTTCTCTACAAATCGATCAAAGTGAGCCTCGATATGATACGCATCTCGCTCGTGCTGCTGGCTTTTGCCATTCAATGTGGCGTTACTGAAAACCTAATCGCACAATCACCGACTACGGTGCAGCCGGTTCCCAAAGAGGTCGTTCCGAGCAAAATCGAGGGCAGCCGCCCGCGCAATGTCGTGTTCATCCTCTCGGACGACCATCGCTACGACGCGATGAGTTTTATGGGGCATCAATTCGCCGAAACGCCTCACATGGACGCCATGGCTCGCAATGGCGTACACCTGAAAAACGCTTTTGTGACCACCTCGCTTTGCTCGCCAAGCCGAGCTTCCATATTGACTGGTCTCTATACTTTTCGGCATCGCGTCATCGACAACAATCGGCTGGTACCCAACGGAACGATCTTCTTTCCGCAATATCTACAAAAAGCTGGCTACACCACCGGCTTCATAGGCAAATGGCACATGGGAGGCGTGCACGACAATCCACGCCCAGGATTCGATTATTGGGTTAGTTTTCGAGGTCAAGGAAACTACCTTCCACCGGGCCCCAACTATACGATTAATGTCAACGGAGAACACGTCCCCCAGGATGGATACATCACCACGTTACTAACCAAATACGCTCTCGAATTCCTAGACCAACAACAGGGCAAAGAAGAACCTTTCTTCTTGTATCTTTCACACAAGGCCGTTCACGCGAATTTCACCCCCGAAGAAAAATACGAACATCGCTTTCACGACAAGCCCTTTACACGTGCTGAAAGTGAAGCCGCTGTCAGCGGCAATTCACGAAATCTGCCCCGCTGGCTGCTGGATCAACGCAATAGCTGGCACGGCGTGGACTTTCCGTATCACTCGGAATTAAATATCGAAGAATATTACAAAGCATATTGCGAAGCTCTCTGCTCGGTGGATGACAGCGTGGGTGCCGTGATGAACCAGTTGAAAAAGATGGGCATCTATGATGAGACGCTGGTCATTTACATGGGTGATAACGGATTCATGTTTGGAGAACATGGTTTGATCGATAAACGAGTTGCCTATGAAACATCGATCCGCGTTCCGATGTTAATGCAGTGCCCAGATCTGTTTCCTGGTGGTACCGTCGTGGACAAGATGGTTGCCAACATCGATATTGCGCCCACGGTCATGGAGGCTATGGGACTTTCCAAACCTGCCCACATGGACGGTGAGAGTTTCATCTCGCTGGCACAAGGCAAGGACGTCCCTTGGCGAGACTACTTTCTGTACGCGTACTACTGGGAGAAGAATTTCCCGCAATCGCCGACAGTCTTTTCGCTACGTAGCGACCGCTACAAGTACACGACTTACTATGGATTGTGGGATACCGACGAGTTCTTTGATATTCAGGCTGATCCCATGGAGCAGAACAATTTGATTCGGGATGCAGCTCTTGCCAAAACACGAGACGAGATGGAAAACAGATTGTATGAAATGATGGCTGCATTGGGCGGAATGGACATACCTATGAATCAACCGAGTGGCAATTCGCAGAACAAGCGTCTTCGCTCACGCGGTGGCGAGCATGCCAGCGATTTCCCTGCCGACTTCGTGCTGGACGCACCCATTAACGACAATGCGAAATAGTCTCAGCGTCTGCGGTTAGGTGATTGGTGGCTAAGCTAAGAACGTACCCAACCTTTCGGAGTCTCGCGAGAAATTCCGGGAGGGTCAAACGAAGGATGCTTTTGCTCAGGTCTCCAGAGAACGCTGCACGGCCTCGACTTGACGGTAGTAGTCGGTGCGGACTAGCCAACTTGCTGCGTCTTCATCGAGAAGGACCGTTACATTAGGATGCATCTGTAGTGCCGATGCAGGAACTTGAGCTGTGACCGGGCCTTCGACAAACGCCCGTACGGCGCCCGCTTTGCCAGCACCTGTCGCCAAGAGCACAATGTCATGCGCTTCTAAGATCGTGCCAATCCCCATGGTAATTGCCAGCCGGGGAACATCTTCGAGCGAGTCAAAAAAGCGGGCGTTGTCGCGGCGAGTTTGTTCGGTCAAGGCTTTCAGACGCGTTCGGCTGGCGAGGGAGGAACCCGGTTCATTGAACGCGATATGTCCGTCAGTTCCAATTCCCAGCAACTGCAAATCGATCCCTCCCGCCTGATCGATCAATTGCTCGTAATGTTCGCAAGCCCGCCAATGATTGTCGCTCGCTCCGTCCGGCAAGTGGCAATTGCTGGCGTCGATATCGATATGACGGAAAAGATTTTCGCGCATGAATGTGTGGTAGGACTGTGCATGTTCGGGACTCATGTCCACATACTCGTCCAAATTGAACGAGGTAGCCTGGGCAAAGCTAACTTCTTGCTGATTGTATCGAACCACCAATTCATCGTAGGTTGCCAACGGGGTACCGCCAGTTGCCAATCCCAGCACCGCATTGGGCTTGTCGTTGAGCAACTCGCACATTATGTCGGCAGCGCGGTGACTGACAGCCTGAGCACTCTCGAGGATCACTATTCTCATCATCTACTCCGTTGGACATTCAAAGTGAGTGTCACCGATCCGAGTCGAGATCTGGGGAAGGTGCCGCTTTCTTGGACTTAATAAGGCAGTGGAATCCAACGCAGGGAGTTTCCTCCTCGCGTTCAATAGCCGCACAGGCCAGAAGTTCATTGATTTGCGCCATCCTTGATGGATTCAAAGCTGCCGACACAATGTGCTGCTGTCCCCCTGGACCGACAACAACTGATGTAAGTACGGCAACGGTATCCGCGTGTCGAAGAGCTCCGATAACGTGCTCACCAACCTGTTGGTCGATATCCTTGATCGTGGAAACAAAACGTGCGATCTCGGCCGCATCGGCGTTTTTAACAGCCTGGGCGTTATTGGCGACTGACTGAAGGTTCTCCGGTGCAGCAGATTCGCACAAGTCAGCTTCGTGTCCAGAGCTGCCGTCCGGTTTATTGTGATTGTCGGATGTCTGGCCTGAACTTGGCGTGGGACCAGCGGATTCGTTGGGAGATTGCATGGCTCAGTTATGCATTGTAGAGGACACTATTCGGAGCAAACTTGTGATATTCTATGTGAAAGCGGCACCCGACAGTAGCAGGCGCCTAACAATGTTCAACTAGTCGCTGAGGCAGGTTATTCACTCTAATGATCGAATCTTTGAATGAACTTCACCGCTTGCTGCCTGCCGAGTGCTTCGACGCATCGCCAAGTGCATTGGCAGCGTTTCAAAGCGACGGGCTAACGGCCTTCGCGGTCAAGCCTCGCGCCATCGTCGTTCCCAGAACCTGCGAGCACGTGGTCCAGGTCGTGAAATGGTGCTACCAGCATCAGGTTCCGTTCGTGGCTCGTGGCAGCGGAACCAGTTTGTCGGGCGGTTCCCTACCGCATGCAGATGGAATCGTCATCGCACTGAACCGACTGAATAGAATCATCAAACTCGACCTAGACAATCGAATCGCCATCGTCGAGCCTGGGGTAATCAATTCGCAACTGACCGCAGCCGTAGCGCATGCCGGGCTGTACTACGCTCCGGACCCCAGCAGTCAGCAGGTTTGCACTATCGGTGGCAACGTTGCATTCAATTCTGGAGGCGCTCATTGCCTGAAATATGGCATGACCAGCAATCACGTTCTTGGATTGAAGATGGTCTTGGCCGATGGGCAGGTCATTAGTACCGGCGCGTCGGGCGGCGAACCGATCGGGCCAGACCTGACCGGACTGTTTGTGGGAAGCGAAGGCTTGATGGGGATTGCCATGGAAATAACTGTGCGTCTGTTGCCGAAGCCGGAAAGTTTTCACACGGTGCTAGCCGGCTACCGGACGCTGCAAGAGGCAGGCGCTGCAGTGGCCCAGATCATTGCCAGCGGACTGCTGCCAGCTGCGCTTGAAATCATGGACACATTAAGTATGCAAGCTGCTGCGGCGGCAGTCGGCGCGACGTATCCTAAGGCCGTAGAGGCAGTACTAATTGTCGAGTTGGATGGGAACGCGGAAGCCGTAGCGGAAGAACGACAGTTGTTGGATCAAATGCTGTTGGAAAGTGGGGCCAGCGAGGTGATCGTGGCACAAGATGCTGAGCATCGCGCGAATATCTGGAAAGGGCGAAAGAGCGTATTTTCCGCCGTCGGTCGACTCTCCCCTGATTTCATCGTCCAAGATGGTGTCGTTCCACGCAACCAGCTTGGATTCGCCTTGCAGCAAATTGAGCAGTTTAGTCGAGAAGCTGGCATCGCAGTCGCCAACGTGTTCCATGCTGGCGATGGCAACTTGCATCCGCTGATCATGTTTGATGGACGCCAAGCTGGCCAGCTGGAACGGGCCGAGGATTTGGCTGCCAGAATCGTTCAGCTTTGCATCGAACTAGGCGGCTCCATCACGGGCGAACATGGCGTAGGCATGGAGAAACGACAATTCTTGCCCGGAATGTTTGATGAGCCGTCTATCGATTGCATGAAGCGAGTTCGACGGGCCTGCGACCCTTACGAAATCTCGAATCGAGGAAAAATGTTCCCCGATGCAGAAGCCGACTCGCTAAGAATGTACGGTTCCCATCCGCTGGAAACCGCAGGCATCGCATCCAGAATGTAGAAAATCTTTTCCGGAGAGAATCATGAGAACTTTAACGCTGCTAATCCTGTGCGCATTGGCAAACCTTTGCGCGGCCGCTGGCGAAGGCCAGTTTCGTATTTATTGGATCGACGTCGAAGGTGGGGCAGCCACACTAATGGTGACCCCTGCTGGCGAGTCGATTTTGGTCGACACGGGAAATCCCGGTGTTCGGGACGCCAATCGAATCGTTCGTGTGGCAACTCAGGAAGCCAATCTTCGAAAAATTGATCACCTGATCACCACGCACTACCACCGGGATCATTTCGGAGGGGCGGCTCTGCTGTCAACACTCTTACCGGTCGGTACCGTTTACGACAACGGTGAATTTGAAAACATGCCCGACAACCCCGGAAAAGAATATTTTGGCTTTGCCTGCGACCGTAGAGTTGTCCTTCAACCCAACGACGAACTTCAACTAAAACAGCACAGTGGTTCGCCTGCGGTAGCCATTCGCTGCTTAGGGGCGCGACAGCAATTTGTTTCACCTGGCGCCAGCGATCCCCGCAACACAAACGTGTGTGCCGAATGCGTTGAAAAAGATCGCGATGGATCGGATAATGCCAATAGCATCGTAACGTTGATCTCCTTTGGCAACTTTCGCTTTTTCGATGGAGGCGATTTGACTTGGAACCAGGAAATGAAACTGGTTTGCCCGAACAATCTGATCGGGCAAGTCGATGTCTACCAGGTGACGCATCACGGACTAGACAGCAGCAATAACCCGGTCGTTCTGAAGACAATCCAGCCGACCGTCGCCATCATGAACAACGGCGAAACGAAAGGTTGCTTGCCTGAGGTATTCGCCAACTTGCGTGGTACCGCTTCCATCAAGCACATTTACCAGATGCACAAGAATTTGCGCCCCGATGGCGAGGTCAATAATACGGACGACCACTTGATCGCCAATCACGAGGGTGCAAAGGAGTGCAAAGGAGAATTCATCCTGTTAACCGTCGCAGCTGATAGCAGTTCGTACTCCGTATCGGTCCCCTCGCAAGGCACTACCAACAGCTACGACACTCGCCCCAAGAGCTGAGCCTCTAACGCGATCATTGCCGCCACACAGGAAGGATGGAGTTTGATGAACCACGGTACTGCTTGATCGTTGTACGACTGCGGTTAATGGCGAGTCGTGGTCAATCTCTTGAATCCGCCATTGAGCTTTGCCGTGCGCATTGAACTGCATTCAACATCCACTCGTTGTACAGCAATCTAAACCCGTTCAACAATTTCGTGTCTTTCGTGGTTTAGATTAGAAAGCTCAGAGGGGTTTCTACTGCTCTTGGTTTCCGTTAAGCCAGTGGACGAGCTTTTTGGCTGAGGCAGTCAAGGGCAATTGATCGTCGCCGAGCGCCATCCAATACCAATTCTCCAGCTCCCGGCGAGTCTTATCCGCGGGGCGACTCGCTCTCCCAACTTTGTGCTTGTTTCGCTTTCCAGCCGCAGCTAGGGCAAAAGCGTCGGAAGATAGCGTCGCAAAATAGCATTCCAGCGTTATGCGATATCGCGTAACGGAATGTTTGATAGTCATGGCGTGTGAATCGATTCTACAACTCAATCCAAGCGTTTCCTCGAACGCTTGTTCGACTGCCTGACTAATTGTTGCCTGCCGCTTGCTGGTCGTGATCGACAATTCCGTCACGTCGATTCTGGGGAAATCCCACAGCCCTTGCCACCACCCTAGACCGTCGTTCTGCCTTACCAAATACAATTGGTGTTGGCGCACGATCAAAGCTGCATGGTCACGTTGCTGTGGTTTTGCCTTTTGTTTTGCAATAGGAATGGCAGCTTGCAACCCATCTGCATAGGCCTTGCAGCCAGAGTTGAGAGGACATTGATTGCAATTGGGCTGAGCTGGTTTGCAAATCAAACTGCCCAATTCCATGAGTGCTTGATTTATCGTTCCGGCACCTGAGCGAGGTGGTAGGAATGACTCGGCGGCTTCCCACAACAGCGCCTGGGATTTGCTAGTGGTCGGATCCTCTCGCAGCCCGATCAAACGACTAAAAAGGCGGATGGTGTTGGCTTCCAATATCGGCGCCGGACAATCGTATGCAAACGAAGCAATTGCGCCAGCCGTGTATCGTCCGATACCAGGCAATGCTTTGATTTCGTCGAGCGTTTCGGGAAAGCGGCCCGCGTGGTCAGCGACTACTTGCTTGGCTGCCTGGTGCATTTGCCGCGCGCGGCGGTAATATCCAAGCCCAGCCCAAAGTGCTAAGACTGACTGTTCATCGGCAGCAGCCAGCGAGGCAACATCGGGAAAACGATTGAGAAACCGCTTGTAATATTCCAGAACGGTAGCGACCTGGGTCTGTTGCAGCATCACCTCGCTGACCCAGATCGAATACGGGTCGTGCGTACTCCGCCATGGCAAGTCCCGCCGATGGTTAGCGAACCACTTCTTGAGTTGTCGACGTAGCTTTGGCAAGTCTGAGGAGGTCAATTGGAATTCAGCTTGCTCGGTTCTTCGCCCAAGACGACTTGGAATCGCATGGGAATGATTTCGTTATCACCTACAGTTCGATCGGCATAGACCTCGACCACGTCACCGGCATTGTAGCGTCCTAGCTCCTTGCGCAATTCCTCAAAATTAGTTATCGGTGAATTGCCAATATGCGTCAATTTGTCGATGGACTCCATGATACCAGCCTGCTGCGCGCCCGAACCCGGTAAGACAGTCGAAACGACGGTATCGGTGATTGAGGTGCCGACGCCCAGAAAACCTCCATGGGCATGAAAAATCTCGACGCTATCCAACTGCTCGGCCAACTCAGCCACGCCTTCCTCGGTGACCTGCGTACCAGACAGCCTCATATATTGGCTCACGGGCAACTGAGACAAAACCTCGATCGACCGGTCGTCAATGTCGCTATACGCAATCTCCAGATACTCCAGTTTCGTCAGCGCCTGCAACAGTCGCAGATCGTCTGGATCAATCGTAACGTGTCGCAGTTTGACATTCTTCAATTGCGAAAGCTGCGATACTGCCAACAGCAATTCGCGGCTCAAGGCGACACCTTCGACATAGAGCGTGTCGACCGATTGCAAAAACCGGATCCACTGCACAACATCGTTCTGCGCGCGGAAATCGGTATCGATCTGCAGGACCACGGGAGTCGTAGTCAGCGCTAGCCGGTCGGTGTTGTGCAACCTGAGGGGAATTCGACCAATCTTCGCTCCGTGCAAGCTGAGAACTTGCAGAGCTTGAATCTCTTGGATATCGGCGATTTCCTGTACGATTCCAGCAGCCAGACTTCCAGCATACGTTGGTTCGCCAGCGATGCGATCCAGGATCAGGCGCGCTTGCTGACAGACTTCGATTTCTGAGTGTATCGCCAGGCTACTCAACAGACTAACTAGCTGCGCACCGGCATTGTGGTCAACTTTGCCTACCACCAGCTCGATCGCCCGCAATGTTTCGATCGGTTCCTGTTCTAGCCGCCAACGCGCAAGTTGCCGCTCGCGATAGCTGTTGCTACTCAACGCATCGATCTCGGATAGCAATGCTTCCAACTTTGCGGAAGGCTCTGCCCCATCGATCATGTCGTGCGGCGCATCATGCAGGGCAGTTTGGACGTTGCCTGATGCCGATGATTCGGATGTAGATGATTCGCTGTTCGAGAATTCCTGCTGTGCCAGGCAGGGAGCCATTGCCAAGCCCCAAACGAATGGGAGCAGAATGCTGGCGACCGAGTAATTGCCGAACGGAGCCGTGCGATGTGCCGAGAGCTGGATTGTCAACTGAATATCCAAAATTCCATCGATACCAAGGACAAAAAAGCCTGCACGCTTCGGCCAATTCTCACCGCTATTCTATAGTCGAGCAGGTCTACTAATTGGAAACCGCCTTGAGAGTTTCCAGAATCTTATCAAGTTTGGCTTGCGTTTGAAGCTCGCGTTGGATGGATTCTTGAAGCTCGCGATTCAACTCGGCAATCTGCTGTTCCAACTCAAGTATACGCCGTGCATTGCTGTTTGCAGTCTCGTTCGGCAATACAGTCTCTGGCGTGCCCGCAGGTTCCGTACCTCCGTTTCCGCTGTTGCCCTGCGAGGTTTGCGTAGGTGCTCCGGTGCTCACCACGCTACGGTCGTCAGGATTCACCTCCAAGGTGAGGCGCACGGTTCGGGCGGTGCCTCCGCGATACATCTGGAACTCGACGCTTTCACCCGCTTGCTTATCTTTCATCAATACGTTTAGCGCGAACGCCGATTCGATAGGCTGGCCGTCCATTCCGACAATGCAATCGCCAGCTGCGATGCCCGCTTTCTGTGCTGGCGACCCCTTGCTGGTCGAAGTCACCGCAGCGCCTTTGAATACCGGCAAGCCGAACTGCGAACGAAACGCCGGAGAAAGATCACGAACGTCAATTCCCAACCAGGCTCTTTTACCCACTGACGAAGAATTCGAATCGTTGGGCAGTCTTGCCGCCGAATCGGCACTCATGAGAACCGCGGTCAATTCAGTGGTTCTCGAATTACGAGAAATCAAGAATCGGCAGCTCTCACCGGGGCGCGTCAGGCTCATTCGTTCCGCCATACCGTCGACATCCTTGATGCCAAAGCCGTTGATTGCCAGAATGCGATCATCTACGTTAATCTTAGCCTTCCAAGCAGGCGATTGTGGCGTAACGCTGGTCACGCGGACTCCCAGTCCGCCGCCGACGGGATTCTCCACTTGCAGGCCCAAGAACACCTGCCCAGCAGTTTCCGTGGCAGTTGCACTGGTCTCGGACTCAAGGACCGAGTTCAGGCCAGGCGTCCCATCTGCCCGCGCGCTTCCCGGTGCTGGCAGTTCAGCTGTTTCTGGTGGGTTGGCGGACTCCGTTGCGCTGGCCTTGTCGTTCTGCTTGATCAACGATTCCAGCCGATCCAAGTAGGTTTGTGCGGAAGCCGGTGTCGCAATTGAAGCCAGCATTCCCAAAGCAATCGCTACCACCATCCGGCGAGCCGATACATAGTTCATCGATATGTTCCTGACCTGGTTTCATTTCGACAACTTCAATTCCTCACTTTGTTACCATTGTAGCAACCTGAGCAAAAGGACAGACGCTTCAAGCAGCGATTGTGCGTTCTTCGGCAATATTTCGGCGGCAGGGCGATATTTTTTGTGGCAGTCTGCGGGCGCTTGGCCACTTAGGCTGGTTTAAAGACCTTGGCACTCGGACAGCAAAAGGGAATTGTTAAATTGGGCGAATTCGATGTGTCAGAAGTTGATTGGGAACAGCGGCTGGCAACAGTAGCTTGGGTCCACGAGGCTTTGGCTGCCGACCAACGCTGTTTGCGTCTAGAGGAGGCGTCGCTAAGGTTTGCCACTGCGACTATCCCCCGCAGGGCATTTATCCCGTTGGAAGCTCGACGGGCAGCGCAGCGATGCGCTGCGGCTTACATGCTACCCTTACCCGGCAGAGTAATGACGCTAGGTGGAGTCCGCTGTACGCCGAACGATCGACCGGCGGCCGTCGAATTATTACGTCATTGCATCCAGCGAGCCAACGATGTTGGAACAATGCAGACGCAGGCAATCGTCGAAGTGGACGACCTCAACACAGCCAACATCCTTGAATGCACCTACTTTGTGCGCCTAACCTCAGTGGCCCATCTGTGTCTCGCGTTGGACGGCGCGACCGACGCGCACAGACCAGCCGGGCTGGGAACTTCTGCGGTCGAATTCGCTGCGGCGGGAGAATATGAAGCGGACTTGGCTCAATTGATCGTTGAAACATTTGATCAGACGCTGGACTGCCCAAAACTCAACGGTATACGCACCGCCGCAGACGTGCTGACGGGCTTCATGGACGGCAAGACGCTAGCTGACTTGCCAAACTGGTATGTCATTTTGATCCATCAACAGCTGGCTGGTTGCCTTCTGATGATGGAGCATCCACGGGGGATTATGGAGCTGGCCTACCTGGGTATCGTTCCCAGCCATCGCGGCAGGAATCTGGGCAGTATCCTCATGAGCAAGGCAATCGAAATTAGTCGAGCTGCCAACGCGCAGTACTTGGTCGCCGCTGCAGACAAGGATAACTGGCCAGTGCTGAGCATTTACCAGCGCTTTGGTTTCGGTGAAGTCAAGTCACTTGACGTCTGGTTATTCGAGTCTTGAGTTTCAACCTGGAGTTGTTGGGCTTCTTCATAATGTTCAATGGAAAATCGACGTCCCGCTCGGAACTCGAAAAAGCTTCGTCCCCCACCACTCGACAGTCGGACTTGGCTGCAGATAATTTGGTCCACTCACAGGAATTTCGCTCACGGGATTTTCGCCCGGCCGAATGTAAAGGCTACGCAATAACGCGTCTCCTATCGATGTATCAATGCCTGCGCAACCTACATAACTTCGACTTTCTAACGAACAAGAGACCATGGCCAAGAAATCCATTGCCGATATCGATCCAAGTGGCAAAGTCGTGTTGATGCGAGTTGATTTCAATGTCCCGCAAGACGACTCAGACGCAATCACCGACGACCGCCGAATCCGTATGGCCCTGCCATCGATCGAATCGGTTATTAGCCGTGGCGGACGCCTGGTGCTGATGAGCCACATGGGCCGGCCTAAAGGCAATGGTCCAGAGCCCAAATACAGCTTGTCTGGCGTTGCCAAACGTCTTTCCGAGCTGCTTGCTCAGCCAGTGACGTTTGCTACCGATACTGTTGGCTCGGATGCAGAAGCCAAGGTCAAAGCGCTTACCGATGGCGGAGTTGTCGTCCTGGAAAACCTACGGTTTAACGCTGGCGAGAAGAATGGCGACAGCGACTTTGCTAACACTTTGGCCGGTTGGGCAGATATCTATTGCAATGATGCGTTCGGTACCTGCCATCGCACCGACGCTTCTATGGTAGCCGTGCCGATAGCCATGGAGGGAAAACCTCGTGTCGTCGGGTTCCTAGTTGCCAAGGAAATTCAATATTTGACGGACACGATCTCTTCTCCTGCCCGCCCATTCGTGGCCATTCTGGGGGGCGCCAAGGTCAGCGATAAGATCAAAGTCATCGAAAACCTGCTTGGAATTTGCGACCACGTACTCATTGGTGGTGCCATGGCATATACCTTTTCACTAGCAACTGGTGGAAAGACAGGTGACAGTCTCGTCGAAAAGGACAAATTAGAGTTAGCCAAGGAGTTGATCGAAAAAGGTGGAAACAAGTTAGTTTTGCCAGTCGACACGCATTGTGGCGATGACTTTTCTGGCTCCTGCAACAAGCAAGTTGTGCCTGCGGGTGCGATTCCGGATGGCTGGGAGGGATTGGATATTGGCCCCGAAACTGCAAAGCTCTACGCCAACCTGCTAAAGTCAGCAAAGACAGTGGTCTGGAATGGTCCTATGGGTGTCTTTGAAATGCCCCCGTTTGACGAAGGCACCAAGACAGTTGCGCAAGCGATTGCAGACAGTGATGCAACTAGCATCATCGGCGGCGGCGACTCAGCTGCGGCGATCGAGCAACTGGGCTTTGCCGATCAAGTATCCCACGTCAGCACGGGCGGAGGTGCTAGCTTGTCGATGCTCGAAGGCGCGAAGTTTGCAGCAGTTGAACTACTGGATGATGCCTAGATATGCTTGCACGCCGCTCAAGATCGGCATCTATGTTTGTCGGGCGCTTTTGCCCGATGGCGGTCGTGGAACCAGATCTTCGACAAATGTGCAGGTAAAATAGGCAAAAAGCCATACCCAAACAGGGCGGCATTTGTAGAATTTACTGTCTCTTTAGTCGATCAATAATCGATATATCCTTTGCAATCGCAATAACCGTTGCGAGCAGCAGTCGTATTTCGCGGGCCCAGAAACGATGCTGGCGCCCATTGGCAATGTTTCTGACAGTTGCAGCCCACCGCGAATAACGACGTAAATCCCCCTCCTATTCTAAACTCACAGGCGTTTCTTGAATGTCGACTGAAACCCCGCAAGCCAAGCCTAATAAGCAAATCCAAGTCGTTAGCGGTATCACGGTTCGGCTGGCGGGTGATTCCGGTGACGGAATGCAATTGCTCGGCACCCAACTTACCAACACGTCTGCTCTTTCAGGAAACGACGTCGCGACATTCCCAGATTTTCCAGCCGAGATCCGCGCTCCTCGCGGAACGCGGGCTGGCGTCAGCGGTTTCCAAGTTCAGTTCGCATCGCACGAGGTGCATACCCCCGGTGACACCCTTGACACTTTGGTAGCAATGAATCCTGCGGCGCTGGTAACCAATCTGTCCGATCTGCGTACCGGAGGTTTGTTGATCGTCAACGAAGATAGTTTTGAAGCCAAGGACCTCAAGCTTGCCAACTTGAACACGAACCCCCTTGAGGAGCCGTGGACGGAGAATTATCGCGTTGCCAAGATTCCCATGACTACGTTGACGCGTGCCGCAGTCGCCGATTTGAACTTGGGAGTGAAGGAAGCTGATCGTTGTCGCAATTTTTTCGCGATGGGCTTGGTTTACTGGCTCTACGGTCGCGACATGGAGGCAACACTTCGGTTCATCAAAGGCAAATTCGGAAAATTACCCGCAATCCAAGAGGCTAACGAGCGTGCGCTGCGGGCTGGTTGGGCCTTTGGAGAAACAACAGAGCTGCTGGGAGAATCCTATCAAGTTGAAAAAGCTGAGCTGGCGTCTGGTAAGTACCGCAACATTATCGGCAATCAAGCTCTTGCTTGGGGCTTGATGACCGCTGCAAGCTTGAGCAATAAAGAACTGTTTTACGGCTCGTACCCGATCACTCCAGCAAGCGACATTTTGCACGAATTGTGCAAGTACAAGAACTTTGGGGTTTGTACTTTCCAGGCAGAGGACGAAATCGCGGCCGTTTGTTCCGCTATCGGTGCTTCCTACGGTGGTGCCATGGCAGTTACAACCAGCAGCGGTCCTGGGATTGCCCTCAAAGCGGAAGCCATGGGGCTGGCAACTATGATCGAGTTGCCTTTATTGGTAATTGACGTACAGCGTGGGGGCCCCAGCACCGGCTTGCCTACCAAAACTGAACAAGCCGACCTGCTGCAGTTGTTGTATGGACGCAATGGCGAGGCACCGCTGCCCATCCTTGCCGCACAGAGTCCTGGCGATTGCTTTGATACAGCCATTGAAGCTTGGCGAATTGCCACCGAATTCATGTTGCCGGTTATCATCTTGTCTGATGGTTACATCGCCAACGGATCGGAACCGTGGCGGATTCCAGATGTGAGCAGAATGCGTCCAATTGTCATCAAGCATCCCGAGGGAATTAAGCCTGGTGAACAATTCCTGCCCTACGCCAGGAATAAAAACCTTTCACGACCTTGGGCAATTCCCGGAACGCCGGGTCTGATGCATCGTGTCGGTGGACTTGAAAAGCAGCACGAAACAGGCAACGTCAGTTACGATCCTGAAAACCATGAGAAGATGGTTCATATCCGTGCTCAAAAAGTAGCCAGTATCGCCAACGTCATTCCACCCCAAACAGTGATGGGACCAAGCAGCGGTGATTTGTTGGTGCTTTCTTGGGGAGGGACATACGGCGCATGCCACACGGCAGTGTCGCAAGCAATCGAGCTGGGAGTCAGCGTGGCACACTGCCACTTGAGACACATGAACCCGTTCCCGTCCAATCTCGGTGAAATCTTGAAGAACTATGACGCGGTTTTGGTTCCAGAACTGAACATGGGACAACTTAGAATGTTGATCCGCGCCAACTTCTTGGTAGATGCGATTGGCTACAACAAAGTCCAAGGTAAGCCGTTCAGCGTCGGTGAGTTGGTCGCCAAGATTCAAGAAGTCGTGTCCGCTGGCTTGCTCCAAGCTAGTACCTAGTTACGCTCGTCAAGCTGTCTTACCCGCCACTTCGCCTGCACTGAAAAAGAGATCATGAGCACTGAATTGCCCGTTTTAAAAGCTGCGGATTTTGCCAGCAACCAGGACATTCGTTGGTGCCCAGGCTGTGGAGATTACTCCATCCTGGCCCAAATGAAGAAAATGCTCCCCGAGCTCGGCTTGCCGTTGGAGGACATCGTCTTCATCTCGGGCATCGGATGTTCGAGTCGGTTCCCCTACTACGTCAATACCTATGGAATTCATAGCATTCACGGGCGTGCGCCAGCTGTGGCAACTGGCCTTCGCGTAGCCCGGCCCGATCTGAAAGTTTTCGTCATTACCGGTGACGGAGACGCATTGAGCATCGGCGGGAATCACTTCATCCATTTGCTACGACGAAACGTAGACGTCACGCTTGTGCTTTTCAATAACCGGATTTACGGTCTAACCAAAGGACAATACTCGCCCACTAGCCCAGAGGGACAAGTCACCAAGAGCACGCCAATGGGATCAGTGGACCATCCTCTCAATCCAATCTCGGTGGCGCTCAGCGCCGAGGCAGGATTCATAGCTCGTAGCGTGGACTCGAACATTAAGCATTTGGCTGACACC
>JAGQPR010000041.1:3516-14200 GCA_020426625.1 Planctomycetales bacterium | reverse complement strand
ACTGGAATTGGAACATGGCAAACCGATGATTTTTGGCAAAGCTAGAGACAAGGGCATTCGCTTGAACGGCCTGCGTCCGGAAGTTGTCGACCTATCGGAAGGGAAAATCTCTCAAGACGATCTGCTGTTCCACGACGAACAGGCTGATTCAACTCTGGTGCATATACTTGCTCGGATGCGTCACCCGGAATTTCCAGAACCTATCGGCGTTTTCCGCGACGTACAGAATGAAGTCTTCGAGGATCAGGTCCGCAATCAAATCGCTACGGCAGTGGAACGCCGTGGCACTGGAGATCTTAATCAGTTGTTCAACAGCGGTGATACCTGGCAAGTTACTTAAAATGCCATACGTTTCCCTGCTCTGCGACGCGCAATCCCTGTTGAAGCACGGCATGGCCAGCCTCTGAATCGTTGCGATTGAGCGGGTTGGAATGATTGAAGTGTATGAAATGAATCTTGGCTCGCTCAACCGCCGGTAGCTGGCCAAATCGCTGCAAACTTTCCATCACAAACGGATGTGGAATCTCCGCCATGTCGCGTCCTGGTAATTCGTCGGGACCATAAAATGTCCCGTCCAGGAAAGCGATATCACAGCTGCGTATCAGAGATTCAGCCGGTACCTGCCAGCGTTCCCATTTGTCGATGTCAGGCAGGAAGACGGCCCGTTTTCCACAGGCGTCGATTTGAAATCCGACCGTTTCACTGAACTCGTCGCGATGGGGCACCAAGAATGGTGTGACTGATACTCGGCCATTCAACTGGGTGGATTCAGCTGCCGCCAGCCGCTGGATGTCCACCTGCCCCAGCTTCACCAACTGGCTCCACGGTCCGTTTGTCTCGATAAAGTACTGCATTCTCGGCATGCAATACAGTGGCACCGCTTGCGCCCCCAACACTTCTCGGCCAAGATGGATCAGCCCGCTGTAATGACCGATATGCGCATGCGTCAGCAGTATCCCATCCAACGGACGACCGCTGGCTCGTCCAGCAATGGTTTCGAGCAAATGCATCTGATCGCGAAAATCAGGCGTGCAATCAAACAGCCAGCGTTCTTCGGAAACTGGATCCACCAGTGCCAAACAACTTGTAAAGCGTCGGTTGGCGAATTCCTTCCAAGCTGGCTGACAGCAATCGCGTTGGCAACCTATTTGTGGGTAGCCGCCATCTTGCGCGATCCCCAGTACCACAAGATAGGGCTCGTTAGCCATGGAATGAACACGGCAACAAACCAACTCTTCAGCGATCAACGAAACCAGTGCGATTCGAATGACTGCGTGAGCGAAACGGTTTAAGAGATACAACACGGCGACAAGACCTTCACGCATTTTTTTCTTTGCTGGCAAGCTTCAAGGCTTTGGTGAGCAGCCGATCGAATGTGGCGGCGAAAGCCTTCTTATCCAGTTCACTGTATGGACCAGCACCACCACCGACCAAACCACTGCCTCGCAAACCGTCCATGAAATTGCGCATGGACAGTCGCGAGGCAATTGTGTCTGGTGAATATTCGTCACCACGTGGATCAATCACGAACAATTGCTTTTCAACTAGGGCGCTCGCCAGCGGGAGGTCAGCCGTAATCGCCACGTCGCCAGGTTCTCCATGCTCTGCAATATATTGATCAGCCACGTTGGCACCTTCGCCCACTTGAATTGCATGAACCGTTGGAGCATTGCGAGGGGTGGCCAGCAGACGATTAGCCACTAGACGGGTGTCGACCTGTAGCCGCTTGGCCGCGCGAAATACTATTTCTTTAACTTCATACGGTGCCGCATCGCCATCAATCCAAATCTTCACGTTGTGTCAGTTCTCCTGGTTGCGTGTTTGCATGGCACGTTGATCAGGCTCGAGAGTCATGACGAAGTTGCTTTGAATACCATCGTTGCAAAGCAGACCGCTAAGACGGCCAGCAACAACAGGCTGGTCACCGTTGAATTCTTGTGTTCTCCCATCAGCCGCTTCCGTCCGTTCAACAGCAGAAGCGCAATGGCCAGCATTGGAATGAACAGAGCTCCGACGATGCCATTGATTTGCATCGCCAATTTGAAATTCACCAGTGCCAGCCCCACGATGGGAACACCCGCGATCGCAGCCAAATGTACGCGATAGCCAGCTGTGCCAGTGACGCTGGTGCGAGTTTCCGAAGTTGTCGATTTCTTGTGCAGACCCAGCAGCCGCCATACGTCAAGGAACAGATAAGGAACGCTCTGCCAAACACCTAACAGGCTACTGAAAACAGCTCCCCATGCCCCCAGCAGAAATCCCCATTTGGCTAGGGTTCCCAGCGATCCCAGTCTAGTTTGCAACACGTTGGCAACTTCGACGATAAGCGTTGCCCCAGTTCCGTCCAACTGCCCAAGCTGGCTACCGATGACCACCATCGACAAGCCAAACAGCGCAGTCATGCCATAGCCAATCGCCAGATCCAAACGACAAGCGGGCAAGGAATCGACTTGTTCTCGGCCTTCTTCTCGAATCCAATAGCCGTAGCAAAGAACCGTCACGGTGCCCCCCACGCCTCCCAACAAAGCGACTGTCCAAGCTAATCCACCTTGACCGAGCATGGGAATCCGTGGCACTACCAAGCCGGATAGGACCTCAGTGAACGATGGCCGCAAAGCAATCGCAGTCAAGCAGCAGACGACAAACATGATTCCGATGCAGAAACTCATGGTTCTCTCGAACAAACTGTAACCACCAACCAAAATCAACAATGTTGCCAGTAGACTTTGGACCACGCCAAAAACTATTTTGCCATGAGACGGATTCTCAAAGATCGGTATCAGCGCGTGGGCCGCCACTCCGCAAGCACTCATGAGCGACATGGACACCAGAAAAGTCCAAACGATCAAATAGGGAACAAACAACCAGAGCGCGAATTGCCCCAAGTGCCGCGATGTTCCTTCCAACAAGGTCGAACCTGTCACGAGCTGCCAACGCGCCAGTCCCTCGTTGAGGACGTATTTTAGCGCTGCGCCAACCAACACAGCCCACAGGATGCCAGTGCCCAGCGTAGCTCCGGTAAAACTAGCAGTTGCCAGGTCCCCCGCACCTACCCCAGTCGCCGCCACCAAAACACCCGGGCCGATACTACCGAGAGACAGCTTATTCCAAATGCTCATCAGTGGATCGCTTTTTGCTCATGGATCTGTGAGAAAACTAACTTGGGCATTTCCCATCAGCCTCTCTGATGCGCAGCCAATATCATGGAAGTGGATCGAGGTGACGGACAATAAATCGCCAATATAAAATCGCCAAGTTACTTTCTTCAGGTTCTTAGGTAGGGATTGGTCAACCAGCAGTGGACACGACAGGACGTCTTACTTGCGAAACTGCCTCAATTCCGCAATTGCGTTTGACCAATCGCCCTGGAATCGGATGGCGCGATCATCAATATAGACCATTGCTGGCGGTTTGTGCTCGCACACTTCATCCACGACGATTTGGTGCTTTAGCAACCAATTCTCGATGGCTTCGCGGCCAGCCTGCGTTGCGCAACGGGCCGAATGAACTACTACGCGGTATTCTTGTCTCAGTCTTTCAATGGCTCGATCAGTGCCATGGATGGGTGGATCGGGAATCGACTCGATCCCGCACCAGCCGCTGCGATAACTGTGGATGACTCCATCAAAATCCAAACAGATGGTGCGACGCGTTTGCTGAATCCCTGCGTCAGCACAAACAGTTGCGTCGGCCAGACGCGTTGCCAGGATGCGGTCGATGGCATCGTGACCATCCAACCATTGATCGTCCGCCCAAGCTTCGTCGCAGTAAACGCGACTATAATGGTCGTGGGTGTGATGGCGTCCGGGCAGTCTGAGCCAATCGCCGTAATGATGCCACTGAGGTTTTCCCGGAAAAATTTCCGGCGCCCGATCCAGCCCACGCATCGCAAAGTCACTGACCAATTGCAAGCCAAATCGATTGACGTCGTGCGTGCTCATCGGGGCTTCGAAAATAACCAACAGGTGGAAGCCGCCCTTGCCGTTGGAATCCAGCAAGAGTGGATCAAATCCTCGCTCGCACAGTTGCCCGTACCAATGGCGAGCCGCGACAAAATTCCCTTCGGCCGTCACCGACAATTCATCTTCATCGTGCAAGTCGATGTCGATTGCAAGCCATCGCGAAGAAAGGTCTGTGGAAGTGCTGTGCAGCCCCAACACGCCGCTCACTAGTTGCGTGCGGAAATGCTTCTCCAGCGAAGCAGTATTGAGGAAGACTTTGCCACGTTCATCGCGAAAGGGAGCGGTGATGGCGTGGTTCTTCTTGCCCTCTTCTGTTTCACGGTATTTCTTAGCAACATAGCGTCCCCAGACATCGGTGCGATTCACCATGCATCGCATCGTCCACTCAGCCAATTCCCCCGCTCGTTGCCTCCATTCATCGGCGATTCTTTCGATGTAGTTCACTACCAGAATCCTTGTCCGGCGCCCGCCGCCCATCCTACCGGTGAGTAACAGGTGGTTGCCAATTCGGAAGGGTTCGTCCAGCGTTTGGCGCTTGGATTCACGGCGAACCCACTGCGTCTCGGTACCAATCGACCAGTTCGCTACGTAAGCGCTGCATGGCGGGTTCGTATATGTACATCATGTGCCCACCCTCAAAGCGGCTAACGCGAATGTTGCTTTGCAAGGCAGTTTCCAGCCCCAGATGATCGAGCGTGTATTGCATGGCGAAGTGGGGTGTCGCCAAGTCGTAGTAGCCGCAAGCAACGTACAGTCTTAGATAAGGGTTGGCGGTCATGGCCGAACGCAAGGCCTCGCTGCCGTCCACATACCGACCTGTGAAGGTATCATAGTTCCAGGGCTGAACATTACCGGTCAGGATTTCATACGTCCTCGGCTGCTCGTACTCGAGTACCTCACGCAGATACTGGTTCATCGTAGCTGTGAATGGTCCGAAGATGGCCGCGCCGCTAGGATCGTATTCGGTAGATTCGCCGATGCCACTTCGATCCATTCCCAAGTAGCGGCTATCGAATCGTCCCGTGGTCTTACCTCGCACACGCAACAGTTCTTTGCCGAATTGGGGCATTGAGATTCTCAAGTTGCTGCGAGTCACATAATCCTGAGCGATGCCCGTCAATCGACTGTACTCAGACGCAGTCTCTTGCAGTTGTTCTGCACTCGCCGCCGATCCGCGTAACAATGTATCTGCATATTGGCCATAGGCAAATTCCTCCGCCAGTTTTACAACTTCAGCTACCGGCAGAGCCTGCAGTTCAACCCCCAACGCTTTGTGATACCAGGCTGTCGCTGCGTATGTAGGCAAGAAGCAAACATATGGCAGATCATTTCCATTTCCGAAGCGCAGAGTTTGGAAATTGATCGCGCCGGAAATTACCACGACGCCATTCAATTCCAGGTTGTAACGCGATTGCAGGTGCCGCGCCAGTCCTGCTGCTCTCAGCCCCCCGTAACTTTCGCCAAAAATGAATTTGGGGCTTTCCCAGCGGCGATAGTGGCTCGTCCAGTCATGGATGAACTGTCCAACACTGCGCACATCTTCATCATAACCGTGGAATTGCGACTTCTCTTCGTCCTTAGCAGGTCGGCTGTAGCCCGTACTGACTGGATCAATGAATACCAAGTCGGTGACGTCGAGCAACGAGAACGGATTGTTTGCCAATTTGTAGGGTGGCCTGAGAAACGAAGCGTCATCAGGCAACTTGATACGCTGGGGCCCGAGCATCCCCAGATGCAACCAAACACTACTGCTGCCCGGTCCGCCATTGAAAGCAAACGTCACGGGCCGGTTGGATTCATCGAGTGTCGGCCGCCGATATGCGATGAAGAACACACTCGCTTTTTCGTCGGCAGCATCGCTAGCCTGTGTCAGCATGCCCGTCTCGACTGTGTATTCGATTTCTTGACCGTCAAGGACCATCTTCCCTTCGGTCAACACCGTCGAGACCTTGAACTCGCTGATTGGGCTCTCCCGTTCGTCCTGGTGCTTACCATCCTCCGGCGATTCGTTTTGGTCCGAGGTAGCTTGCGCGGACGCTGTTCCTGAGTCGTCTCCCCACACATGGGCTACCTCAAATGTCAAGCACAGTATTACAAGGCAAGAAGTCGGTATTAAGCGCAGCATAACCAAGATAGTCATTTCTTCAGTAGTAAGTTTGTTGTCATTTGGCCAGCCGAATGTGAGGCTAATCACAATGATGCCTGTCCAATAAGAGCATCAAAAAAGCTGGACTCGCCCCGTTTGGGCCAAAAATCAGACACTTCTCGCTGATCGCCACCAATTCAACTTACTCTCCCTTTGGAGAGTCGCGAGCGGGCACACGCGAAGCGGGTCGGCGAGCGGGTAGGGGCCATTCGAGTTATACATGCACCCAGTCCACGCCAGATCAATTGCTCCATTCACCCCTTCGGCGAATATTTACAAACCGCGGTGGCGATTAGCGAGAAGTGTCAAAAATCTCATGAATATACAATAGACACTACGAAGCATCTACGCAGAAGTTTTTCCGCATTATTAGCCGCTTTGGAGTTCGCCAACGTTGTTCAAATATCAAGAAACTCTTGAGCGTTGGGGCTCCAGTGACGCGTAAACGATCCAGTAGTCAGATCAGCTATACATTTACAACTGGCAAGAACGGCAACCAAAGGCAGCATTCACCAAGCGAGTTTCCACTGCATACTTCTTTTCTTCCGACACTTCTCGCTGATCGCCGGTACGATCTGAGTTTCTACCCTCCCGCGCGCCTCTGCCTGCGAACCAGTGCACTTTTTCGCGGGTTGGTCGCTAGGTGAGTAATGCGAACCTAGCGGGGAGGGCCGACGAGTTTCCCCTCCCCGGAAAGCTCGCATTACTCGCTTTCCCACGCTCCCGCGTATTGACGGCGTTTACTAAGTAAAATCTATCGCGCGGGAGGGTGAATACGAAAATTCAGCACCGGCGATCGGCGAGAAGTGTCTTTCTTCCTGCCCAATTTTCCTGCACATTCAGAAACACGAAATTGCAGAGTGCAACCGGTTCGTCGACTACACGCGTCACAAATCAGTCAACTTCGATGACCATCAGTTTTACCGAACCGTTCAACGGGAACGGGGTCGAGTATCCAGCAACACTACCAGCGGCGTCTTGGCCAACCTGAAGTCCATCTATCGGCTGCTTTTTTAGGGCAACACCGACGTTGCCAGTTTGAACTGTGTTGCCATCGATCGCGAGCTTTAATTTTCCGTTCTTGGCGTACGAAACAACAATGTCATGTTGTCCGCTCAGCGTGACTTCCGTCGCAACGGTTTGACGCTTTCCGCCACGGCTGCAAGTAAATCTCAGCTGGCCCTCTTGCACGTAAAGGCTCCATCCTTGTGACGAGCCGCCCTGAGCGACGATGACGCCATCGCCGTGGATATCAACAGTGGTTTGAATTGAAAAGCCGCGATCGACAACGTAAGGAGAATTCTCTCGCGACAGTTCGTCGCCAGCGGCAAGTTCGAATCTCTTCTGCTTGCGGTTAATGTTGCCCTCTTCTTCAGCATTCTTTTGTTGGGGACTTTTCGGATTGAGCGGCAACACGTCGGCTCGCTCGGCATATACTTGCCACATTTTGGACAGTTGCTCCACTTTCTCGGGCTGACCGACACTCAGGTCATGCTGCTCGCTTCTATCCTCGGCAATGTTGTACAGCTCCCATGGTCCAGCAGCACCTTTGGCAACTAGTTTAAAATCGCCAACGCGGATGGCACGATTACCTTCGTGTTCCCAATAAATGCCTTCGCGTTCGATGAAGTTGCCCTCGAAGAGCGGAACCAGACTTTTGCCTTCCATAGGCTTGATCGACTGGCCATCGTGATATTCCGACGGATAGTCGGCCCCCGCCACGTCGATGGCGGTAGCCATAAGGTCGATCAGGTGACCGGGAGTATGATCCAGTTGACCGCGACGCTTGGTGATACGATTTGGCCAATGCAGAATCAAAGGAGTGGAGATGCCACCTTCGTGGGTCCAGTGTTTGTATTCGCGAAACGGTGTGTTAGAGACCGTGGCCCAACCTTTTCCATAGCCAATCGCTGTGTCGGCGGAACCTGCCATTGAACCCTTTCCTGTTCGCATCGGGTATCCGTCTCGCGATTGCTTGGGCGTCATATCCGGTTGTAGGTAGTCATCGGCTAAACTTGGCATGGAAGGCTGATCAGCACGCGGACCACCCGCTCCACTGCGGCCATAACCTTCGGCACAGCCACCGTTGTCTTGCAAAAAGCAGATAAGCGTGTTGTCGAGTTGGTTGGTCTCTCGAAGCGTATTGACGATGCGGCCGATCCCACGATCCATACTGTGGATCATGGCGGCGTAGACCTCCATGTTGCGCTTGTCCCACTCCCAATGTTCGGTCTCTTTCCACTCGTCGTCGAGGGACCAGTTAACAGTGCTGTTGCGATCGATAACTCCCAGCTGAAGCATGCGTTCGTAGCGAGCGTCTCGAATAGCATCGTAGCCGACGTCATAGACTCCCTCATACTTCTCAATGTCTTCGGGAAGCGCATGCATGGGCCAATGGGCCGCCGTGAAAGCAACGTACATGAAAAAAGGTTGCTCGCCAGATTGCTCATGATGTTCGCGAACAAACCGAGAGGCATGGTCGGCGATGGCGTCTGTGTAGTAGTAAGTGCTTCCTGGCCATTGACCGGAAGAATACTCGGGATCACTGTAAGGTGAAATGAATTGATTGTCGCGTGTTAGTGTGTTGGGATCGAAAAAGCTGCCAGCCCCGTGAATAGTTCCGTAGAAGCGATCGAATCCCCGTTGCAGCGGCCAGTTGTGTTTGTCCGCATCTGATTCTGGATTAGTTGCTTGAGTAACATGCCACTTGCCCGCCATGTATGAACGATATCCTGCGGCCTTAAGTGCTTCTGGGATGGTTACGCTCTGCCGATTTAACTCCCCGCGATAACCGTCGTAGCCTCGATCATTCATCATATGACCGATGCCCGCCTGATGTGGATACAGACCGGTTAGCAGGCTTGCGCGAGTTGGGCAGCATCGTGCCGTATTGTAGAACTGAGTAAGTCGAAGCCCACCTGAGGCCAGCGAGTCGAGATGGGGTGTATCTATCTCGCCGCCATAGCAACCAATGTCGGAAAAGCCCATGTCGTCAGAAAGAATGATAACGAGGTTCGGTTGCTCCGCCGCGGCCCACGGCATCAAGATTGAACCGAATAGCAACACCAGCAAGAAAGTATACAGCTGGAAAGAGGATCTGTTTAGCATGGGAAAGAATGCTGAAATTGGGAAGTTGAAGTTTAAAGTCGCGAAAGGTCTTCCAGCTTACTCGTGTTGGCCAAGAGCGGGAGTGCTTGTTGACAAACGAACACAAAAAAGTAAAGCAAAGACGACACTTCTCACTAATCACCACCACAGCTTACTCTTCCGCTGGGCTCTCTGTAGATTGTAGTTATCATGTTAAACGACTGGATTCTTTCATATTTTCATAGGAAAGCTGAAATCTCGCCAAGAGGTTTCTTCTTGAGTGCATGCTTGGGGACCATAGCATCGTTAGCGGGATAGCCAACCACTAAGATCAAATATGGTTTCTCGGTGGCGGGACGGCCACAAAGCTCGTTGAGAAAGCCCATGGGATTCGGTGTATGGACCAGGGTCGCCAGTCCTGCGAGTTGACAGGCAGTGATTAACATACCTGTCGCAATTCCGACGCTTTCGCTGATATAGTAATTCTTGCGATCTTCGCCAGTGACAGCCCCACCCCGTCTCTGCGCGAATATGCAGATCAGCCAAGGGGCAATTTCCATGTAGCGTTTTTCGGCATTCGTCCCAATTGGCGCGAGCGCGTCAAGCCATTCCTGTGAAGCGCGACGCAGGTAGAATGAACGCTCTTCTGCTTCCGCAGCTTCGCGGATACGCTTCTTTAGCTCGTTAGATCCTACACAGGCGAAAAACCAGGGCTGGTGGTTCGCTCCTGATGGTGCGGTCCCCGCTGCCGCCACGCAGGATTGGATGATCGCTCGCTCCACTGGTCTTGAAGAAAAAGCTCTGACAGAGCGTCGTCTTGACATTTCTTGGTGGAATTCGCGGACCCTGGCCTGCATTTCCTCCACGGGAAATTCTCGCCAGTTTGACAAGGGTACATGGGTTTCGTCGGTTGTTTTCATTTTCTTGCGCTCGTGTACTATCCACTCCGTAACAGCATATCCAACGGAACCGCCACCAGCCAACTCGGACAGAGTACAGCCTCGATACGTTAATGCTCATTAGTTTATGTCGAGATCGTGGGCTCGCGCACGTTTTTTGTTTTCGATGGCAAACGCTACGCCAAGCGCCGGAGAACCGTACAACATAGCTCGGTTTTCAAGCGCGCGCTCGGAAATTGAGCGCCCGATAAACATCTAGATGCATCGACCGTAAGTGTCTCGAATGATTTTTCGAGACGAATTCTACCTGGTCTTATTCGCGGAATTTCCAATCTGAGCTTGTTTGCAATCCACGCTCCAAGCCGTTTCTTCAGGTTGCGGCATAGGACGTGCTTGAGTGGACGTCGTATCCCAAAACCGCCTTCACATTTGCAATACAGTGCACTACCTGGCACCAGACGATTCTAGGCTCGCGCCTGCTGCGTATCCGCTGCAAACTCGCTAGCAAAGGTTTCATTCTAGGCTACCACTAGCTTGTTCCATCCACTTTTGACACACAAACACTGAGCGGACAAACGGCCGAGTGGAAC
>JAGQPR010000041.1:1991-3417 GCA_020426625.1 Planctomycetales bacterium | reverse complement strand
GTATTTTAGGCCTGGATGTAGCTGGCAATTCTCTAAGTTTTTCATCTATACTAACAAACGGATCCAATCCATGACCAAACTATCACATCATCACAAAACTGTTTCGAACCAGCTACTGGCCGCCAATGACCGCACAGCTCGCAATGCTCTCCGCTGCGACTCAAGCGGCGATCTTGCGTGGCGAGTGGCGTTGGCGACCAAGGCGTTGTTGCTGGTGCTCGCCCTTGTTGGCTTAGCCCTGCTGAGTGGCGTATTTTCATGGGACCAAGCACAGCACCAGGCGAAGCTGTCTGAAAGCCAATTCACTCCAGCCCGGTTGGATCGAGCCCGACAGACGGAACGCGAACAATCGGGTAACGTTCCCAGTGGCGTAAGCACGCGCGCCATTGAGACGATACGAGTTGGTGACCGAGTGCTGGCTCACAACCCAGAGGTTGCTGCGGCCGAGCGACAGCAGTGGCTCGAGCCGGATTGGAGCGAGTGGCGGCATGTTAGTTTGGTGATGACGTTGCCGCAGTCGAAAGATCATACGGAAACAGCTCCGAGTTTTCTGCAGATCGAAATCCTCCGCCCCGAGTCCTGGATTCGTGAACAAATAGGTTTCGTTGTTGACGAGCCGGCCGAGAGTAGTCAACAAGCTGTGAGTGACAACTTTCAGCATAGCGGCCATCAATTCCCAACTGATCTGCCCACAGAGCTACGCTCCACCACAGATCAACTTCAGGCAAATCTGGCCTCGACGTTGGGCATTGATCACTGGGAAGGGGATTGCTACACGGACGCAAGCTCCTTACCCCGCGCTCCCCTTTCACCACTTCAAGGCCTCTATCGCGACATTGCGATCGCCGCCGCCCTTGTAGAAGCCAACGAACTTGAAATGGTTGGTTTGACGATTGAGATGGACCTGCCCGAGATGGGCGCCGTCGGCACGGCCATCATCACCGACATCAAGCCCTGTCCTCCCATCAAGTCCGCTGGTTCATCACCTGATGCGCAAGTCGTCACCGCCACCTTCAAACATCCACCGACCACCACGGTACTGGACGTCACGTTCACTGGCGACGAACTTTCTCCGTACTCATCGAGCATCTCACAGGAAGCCACTTCTCTCGGCGTCACGGACAACCATCTATTTTGGTCGGTTGATCGCGCAAGCTTTGCACCGATCGGCGAGATGGCCATAGGCGAGCGAGTCCTCACCTACCACGGCGAGACCAAACGCATAGCCCAAAAGCTTCCCCGCCCCGGACCTCAACTCGTCTACAACCTCGAAGTCTACGGCGAGCACGTTTATTTCGTCGGTGAAGAAGCGCTGCTCGTTCATAATTCCTACGCCCCAAGGAGAACAGGAACGCTTGCTGATCTAGGTGAAGGACCGGAAGCTCGAGCTGTACGACTACGATCCGATTTCGAAGTTGGAGCAACC
>JAGQPR010000041.1:0-1981 GCA_020426625.1 Planctomycetales bacterium | reverse complement strand
CGTCACGTTCACTGGCGACGAACTTTCTCCGTACTCATCGAGCATCTCACAGGAAGCCACTTCTCTCGGCGTCACGGGTTGTAATCTCTGGTACGAAACCAGACTTGCTTATTGTTCAGCCGGAATCTGAGGGAAATGTTCGTAAAGCACTCAATACTGTGGACACCTTTTGCCTAGACATTTCGAAATTCTTAGGTGACGTTTGTGTCGTCGGGTTTCGAGGCGACACCGTTCGAAAAGATCCAGTAAGACACGTGACGGTGAAGGCGTCGTGGCGATCAGAGTTGGATTGGAATGCACTGGGAATCGGGCCGTTCAGTTACTGGAAAATTTGGGTTAAGAAGTTGGCGGTGTTCGGTGCTGAGGAGGGCGTGTTTAGCCTTCCGAAGACATCGGACAAGCATTACGGTGAGGCAATTAAAGAGAAGGCTATACTGGAGCAAGCTGGTATCGGTGTCAATTGAGTTCCTCAAGCGGCACCGCCGGGCATATCGACGCTGCCGAAGCGAACCCGGTCTCCACGCCCGGCGGAACCTGAGTTGACGTTCCAACGGGATGGAGAGCGGCTGGCAGCGGAAAAGAACGTCTCGTAGGCAACAAGGAAAGAACCAGAGGCCGAAGGCAGCCCGATTATGGACGATCGGGCGAATGACGGCCGCGGCGCCCGAAGGCAACGATGATTGGGCGATATCGTAAAGTTGGCCAGGGTCACTGGTTCTGGTAAACTCGCACGACGAGGTGACTTATGGTTGAATTTTCGATTACGGGCGAAGAACTTTGGAACCGGATGGAGCGGGCGGTGGAAAAAGTCAATGAACGGCTGAGAAAGACCGTGGGTATCCTGGAAGCCGCCCAAGTCCCGTACGCGGTCATTGGTGGGCACGCGGTGCGGGCGTGGGTTGCACAGGTTGATGAAGCTGCTTTACGCACGACGCGCGATGTTGATATTCTTGTTCGACCTGCAGATTTGCCCGCCTTGATCAGTGCGATGACAACTGCAGGTTTTCATTACCGGAATACGTCGGGTTCGGACATGTTCGTTGAGCATCCTGACGCGTCAGCTCGGGATGCGGTTCATGTATTACTGGTTGGAAACGTCGAGCGAGGCGGCGAACCAAACCCCGACATAGTACCATCTGCTAGAGCAAATGATTTCCAGACCGTTGAACTGGAAACACTAGTACGAATGAAGCTCAATGCATTTCGTCGTAAAGATCAGGTGCATCTGCTCGACATGATTTCATTGGGCATGATTGATAGGTCCTGGCTAGACAAATATCCTCAACAACTTCAACTACGACTGGAGGAACTGCTTGAAGACCCGGATGGTTGATCCATGACTACGTGACTTCCCAACTGTCACCAGCGGGGGCTGATTTGTAGCCCCAAAGGGAACACTGCCTGATCTTCCTAACGGATTTCACTACCGCAACGTTGGCGGGCAAACGCAAGTCGTCAGGAATCCTAATCGAGCTGGCGATCTTCCACAGATGCATTTGATGCAGAAAAGGGGTCAGGTCTAGACCTGACCCTTTTTCTTCTCCGATTGAGCTTAAATATCTCTTTGCGTCACTGCCACTCGAATTAGTGGATGAATTCGTTGAGTGCGTGATGGCTGTGGCGGAGCAGTTAGGGGTTACGCCCACTCGCCACGGCAAAGAAGTCACGGCAGATGATCTCAGACAAGGCTTTGCGGCAGTTCGTGAAGAACTGATTCGGGAGACAGGCGACGACGCGGGTTCAGAGGGGTTGGCAATCTTCATTCATAGCACGTATCCAGGGCGATAGACAGTTGCGTTCCCGCAACTACGTGACGGTAGGCGAGCGTTAACCCGGCGGCGGCAGGAAGCCGCCGCAATCTTGGCAGGATGCACCGCCGGGCGAATGGATGTTGCCGAAGCGAAAGAGTCTCAACGCCCGGCGGAACCTGATTTTACGCTCCAAGCGGATGCGTGCGTGTGGCAGCGGGGAGAACGTCCCG
>JAGQPR010000419.1 GCA_020426625.1 Planctomycetales bacterium | reverse complement strand
GAAGCTTCTTAACTTGACGATCCTGAATCACGTAACTCTCCTTCTACAAGAGAGTTACGATTATCTAGTAGCTGATCCAAACCGGAAATTCTAATTGTCGTCAGCAGGCCCGGCCTAAACCGCACACTACACCCAGACACCCATCACCAGCCTGCCAAAACCGGAACTTCTAATTGACGTCAACCGGCAAATCTAGATGTCGCTATACAAGCGTGTTAGCATCGGTCCGTACCTAGAACTCTTTGGACGTCGCTTGGTAGAGGGTTAGACCGTCTACAACCCAATGCTTTAGCCCGTTCCTTTTGAGAGCGTTCGCGCACATGCCCAGGAAAGTTTGACTTGTGCGTTACACTACACAGCGTTTTACCGGCGTAAGGCGAAAGTAAGAACCGTATGACAGCGACAAAATCAACCGCTGATTCAGCTGATTCGGCAAGTTCGAGATTCTTGTTTCCCCAAAAAAAACGACGCAATCCAGCGAGCCGCAGCAGTTCTAGGGCAATCAGTTTCGGACTTTTTTGTTGGGCACGCCTACCTTAAATGCCAAAAAGGTTGTCAATCATCACGAACGCACAATAGAGGCGAACCGAATCCTGGTCAAAATCTTAGAATCGCCGAAAGGACCCAACAAAAAGCTTCGCCGCGCGCTGGCTAAACTAGGTAAACCGACTACTTGGTGGTGCACGCTTCGCTGATCGGATCCGCGAGAAACCGCGCTCAATGCCGCTAGGGCTCACTCACTAGGCTATTGCACCTAGCCCTAGTGATTACCATCGCCAACTGCGTAAGGACACGCCCTCATGGGCGCGCCAAACGCGACAATCATCGAAATGACGGCTCGGTTGAAGCAACCAAATTCAACGCGTAAAAGCAACCGTGATGGCTACAGTAGCCGCACAGACCGTCGTCGGCCAGTGTGTGGCTACCGCCAGACGGGCATGTTAGTTCGAATGGCCGGATCGTGCTGAGGCCTGGCCGCGTAGCCGTTCGCAAGTCGTAGGACCAGGATTTTCCAGCCACGTGAACTGGAAGCCGCTCCCAGCACAACGTCGCCCCGTTGTATGCGAAAGAAACTTTCTCGATATACAATTGGTAGCAACCTTGAGTGCCAGTTCAGCCAGCGACTCGAGAGGGACGATGTCTGCGTAGCGGCGTCCTCCATCCCTTTGCAGAGCAAATGGCCCTGCTTGGCCTTATCGGCGTACGATTGTTTCGCCGCTGAGCGAAGCATTCACCCAAAACGCGTTTCGCGCACACTCTGCCGCATTGAAGTGCCATGGTCGTCTATCTGCAATTTGCCTGGGGCCTACTGCTGCTGGTTACGGGCATTTTGGGTCCCACTTTCAGCGCACGAGCGTCGGTCTTGCTGGTACCGCCGTTCCTACTCTGCTTCCTGCACCTGCTGCTCGCCTACCGGATGTGGCAGAAAGAGGGACGCATGTGGCCGGTGTATATCGCCACGGTCGTGGTTCCCATCCTGTGGAGCGTGCTCGTCTATCCGATGGTGCCTTTCTCCACGGGGCCGTACCAAGGAGGTTATGGGGGCGGGTTCGTGGTGATTCTATTTGGCCTGCCGCTGCTGGCCGCTTGGTTTAGCCTGCAACTCCTGACGCGCTCGGCCATCGCTCGTATTCAACGTCCGCAGGCCGAAGCGACGCCCCGCCCACGCCATTACCACAGTCTGAAGTGGTGGCTCCTGGTACCGACGTTCGCCGTGGCGGTCGCCGCGCTAGATGTCGGCCCCGTATGGAAACGGATTTCGGAGCGGCAGGTAGCGATCGAAGAAATGGAGAGTTTAAGCGAAGAGATTTCCCGAGAAGCGATGCGTGGATATGCGGAGTTTCTCCAGGCCTGCGGCGCCGACGATCCAGAAGCGATTGCGCTGGCCCGCGCCCAGTTCACGGACCTGCAGAATCGTTGTCCGTCCAACTGGAACCTCAAGTGGGTCGACCTGCACTACCTGTCAGGCCTCGGGCATGAGGACCCGAGCGTAAGAATCGAAACGGTGCGACTGTACGACCACTACCTGCGCAGCACGACTCCTTCCTACTTGAATAGCGACCATCTAGTCGGAACGTTTAGCACGCTGCTACACGATCCCCAGACCGACCCCGCACTTCGCGAGGCGGCCCTGATCGTTCTTTCGCGCCACGGCAGTGGAACTCGCTTACATTGGGACTTGGACAAGATGCTTCGGCGTCCGAGTGACTACGCGTTCGCCAGCGGCACGCTCAAGTCGCTTCTCGCCGACAAATCGCTCAGGGGCCTCAGCACCTCCAGCGAGGAGCAAATTAAGGAGATTCTAAAAAAAATACCTTAGGGTTTTTGCACCTCACGCAACTGGAGATCCTTGCTAGCGAAAGAGTGAAGTGGACCCCATTAGCTGCTGCGTCGAAGAACGGGCCTAAACCCAATAGCATTGGATGGCGCCGCGTTCACCCTTGCAAGCGAACGGTCAATGCTGAGATCGCATCCTCGAGGAATGCCGGTCCCCAACTGAAAATTGAATTCAGTCGCATGATCGATGACCAATATTCTGTTTGAGATTAGGGCAGGTCACATCAATCTCACTACACCCAAAAACTTGAGGGCAGCCAACTGTTCGTGACTCATGACGAACCGACAGGGTAAGTCCTTAATACTCACCTTACTGCATCGGACACTCCCATATTACGCATCTCAAAGCGCCCAATTCGAAACCGGCTTTTGCAAAGCAGCGATCCAGTAGGTTGCACTCAGAAATCTGGAGTGACTTCATGCCCCTGCAAGGTTGTGATAGCTTCTAAGACAGATGAGTCTGTCGACTCAGATAGGAAACGCACACTTCCGTCAAACAGGGCGCAGTTGACACCGCCCGGGTGGTAGCTGGTCGCTGCCATAAATAGCTCACCACCCACAGCAGGCTTAGAGATTTCACGCGTTTCTACCAAGTAAGCTGCAAAGTATGTGTTGCCCCAACCATAAAAACCGAGAGCCGAGCAGAGCGATCCAGGGGCCACAAACATCTTTCCAATTCCGAAGTCCTCGACTTGAGCAACCCTGTAAGAAACTTCTCCAAGCAGGATCGTGTGACTCAAGCCGTCGACCACGTCACTGAACTTAGATTGCCCGCGATTGGAAACCAAGGCATCCAGCTCGCTGTTGTAGCCATAATTCTCGACTGTAAGTTGTAGCTCGCGCAGTTCCAGCGGATCTTGTAACTTGCTCTGCCGAGGTCCGACCTCAGATGGGCAGCGGAATAACTCTAGTTCCGTCGACAGGAGCGCCCGGTTGGGTGATGAAGCGGGAGCCAAGCGGAAATCGAGTGCATTGTAGAGTGGTGCCTGTTCGATATATGGCAGGACGGCAGCACCCCAAATCCACTGATCGTAACCAAACGTTCGACTGCCATCTCCAACAGTCCGAGTCTCCTGATGATAAGTGGCAGCCGGAATTCTCCCATAATCTGACTCGTAGTTGATCACCGCCAGGCTCAGCTGCTTCATGTTGTTTTTGCATTGCGTACTGCGAGCTGCCTCGCGGGCCGCTTGCACTGCTGGCAGCAGAAGCCCCGCCAAGATGGCGATAATGGCGATGACCACCAGTAACTCGACAAGAGTAAAACCAAGCGAGCTGCCAGAGTTGCGTCGAGAAATACTCGTCATCATATTTCGATCCTAAAAGCGGATGCGGGGTTGGTCAGTTGAAAATCGAGGCGTTCTGTATCAGCCGAAACCGTCGCATGTACCGGCGTGGTTTCGGGGCTCTGATAGTCGTTGTCTAGCGTCTGAGTGGCGCCCCCAGCTAGCAAGGGCAATGGCTGGAATACGATCAGGTACTCCCCCGGAACGATGCCAGCCAATTCGGATTCATCTTGCAGGCGGAATTCTCCAAAGGCATCTGTCATACCTCGAGCTCGGGAGCCGGATTCCGCTGGGGAGCCCGATTCGATGGGAAGGAATAGCACGCTGGCCCGCTTCAACGGTTGATTGTCCAGTGTCACCCGACCGGCAACCTGCACTAGTATGGCAGGCGTCGTGTGGATAGGAGGTTGCCCGCAACCCAGACAACCGGAAAAACAAGCAGCAGCCACAACCAGCCGACGTATCCTCCACCAGGTCGAACTGCGAGACAAAGGTCGCCAGCTGCTTATCGTAGTTGAGGTTTGTATCATCTTGGACACCTGTGTTGTCGTCTTGCTGTGTCGGATGGAACCATACAGCAAAAGGAAGTCCCTAAAGCGTTCTCCGAACGGCTGAATCCTCACAACCTAATTGTCTTGGAGATCGGCTGGTCGTCGCTCAAAACCCTCTTTCGCAAGCCGCTGTATTTCCTCTGCCGACAGCGCCGTGTCTGTTATCGTCAACTGTTCGATGACACCGTGGAAAGGAAAATTATACGCGTGGATCCGGATGCCGAAGTGGTTCCCGACACCCACGCCAGGATCCCTGCCCTGCATCAAATCGGCAAATGGACGCACCTCGGTTTGAATTTGGCTGACCGGTTGACCATTGATATACAACCGCATGAACCCGGACGAGTCGTCTAGCGAAGCTGCGACGTGAATGAATTCTTTTTCTGGTGCCTTGGCGGAGATCGACGCTCCAGCGTCCAAGCTAGTTACTCCGAACGCAATCTCACCTGAAGGCAATGTCGTCAGGAAATAAGGGTCTCGGCCATTGCGATTATCGCTCCGCATGACGATCGTCCCATGTTCCGTTTCTGGTTCAGGAAAGGAATCGATTCGCAGCCAACAATGGATGGTCATGGATTCGGTAAACGCTAACTCAGGGTGGTCTTCGATATCCGCTCGGTCATCTTCGCCGTCGAATGCTAAAGCTGGACCAAACTTGCCACTGATGACGCGGGTACCATTGAGGACCGTGGCCTCGAAACCATTGAGCACGCTGGGAACTTGATAGCTCCCAAGTGCCTTTAGTTCAGCCCAGTGTTCGGCTTGTCTCAAGCTTTGCCGCGCCCGGAAGCTCAGAGGATCCCCCCAGAACCAAGAGGCGCTCATGGACCCCGCCAAGTCCTCCGGAGAATCGATGACTTCACGCAACTCACTTACTTTGCCGTCTAGCCCCTGCGCTTCGTAACATGCCAGCAACTTGCACTTGGCATAATGCGTCATGGGATGGTGTTCACCAAGCATCTGCCGAAGTGATGTTAGGCTTTGCTCGTACAACTGAGTCGCTTGCTCATTCTCGCGCTGTGCAGCGTAGTTGGCGGCCAACCCCAATTGAATCTGCAGTGTAAGTGGGTGCTCCTCGCCTAGGACCTTTTTGGCCTCCTGCAACGCAAGTGTGTTCAGTTGATGCGACGCGTCAAATTGTCTCTGCTGCGTGAAGGTGCTCGCCAAGCTGGTTTTGCAGTGGAGCGTAAAGGTGTGAGTTGCTCCGAGAGTTTCCGTGGCGATATCCTGTAACTTCCGAAACTCGGATTCGGCTTCGTCCAACTTGGATTGCTTCAGGAGCAGCGACGCCAGGAAAAACCTCGTCTCCAACGCATGCGGGTGTTCTTGGCTGAGTACCTTTTCGCGTTGACTGAGAACCTGCCGAAATAGCGACTCAGCCTCTTGTACATTATCCCTGCGATAATCCAATTGAGATGTGGCTTCGGCGAAGCGATGCTGTGCGTCGAGCGTTAACGGATGCTCTGCACCGAGTTGCTTTAACCGCGCTTCAACCACATGGCCGAACAGACGTCGCGCGGTTACGTGCTGGCCACAGAAAAAGCTCAGCTCGCCAACGTCGCTCATGCTTTCGAGCGTGTCGAGGTGCTGATCGCCAAGCTCGGCCATACGAGCGTCAAATACGCTTCGAATGAGCTTCTCGGCTTCCGCGTCGTGGCCTTGATCGAGCAACACCAGCGCTAGCTTTCGCTGGCACTCTTGGGTATCGCGATGCTCTTCCCCAAGCAGTGTGGTGTAGGTTTTCAACGCCTCACGGAAGTGCTGTTCGCCCAAGGTGTATTCACCCAGCGCGTGGTAAGTTTCGCCGAGTGTCCCCCGAATTTCGGCGGCCACCAACGGCTGGTCTGCCAACTGATCGTCGATGCGTGCCGCGGCTCGGTCGACCACGGTTCGCAATCGAATGTCGCGATCGGGTTCGTTCAGCGGGCTGGCCGCGCCTAGGAGATCTTCGGTAATAAAACGAATCACGGCATTGGCCGTCGCAGCCTTTTGCTCTGACGCCTGACGTTCTTGAGCGATCACAAGATTACTTACAGCCAGGGCTGAAATTGCCATGGTGACCATCGCAGCCCCCGACATGGCCATGGTCCACACCATGGGCTTGTGCCGTCGTGACCATTTGATCAACTTGTCAGACACCGTAGGTGGTTTGGCCTGGATGGTGCGATCATCCAGAAAGGCTTGTAGATCCGCAGCCAACTCAGCCGCCGATAGATAGCGATCATCAGGACTCTTTTCAATCGCCTTGTGAACGATCGTTTCCAGCTCAACCGGAATCAAAGGCTCGATTCTTCGGAGTTTTACCGGATCCTGGAAAGCAATTTTCTGAAGTAACTCTTGCCGATCTTTGGAATCAAATAGGGGCCGCAGACCAATCAGCTCATAAAGAGTGACACCAAGAGAGTAGATGTCACTACGGCCGTCACTCACAGCCCGCTTGGCGAGCGCTTGTTCTGGGCTCATATAGCGGAGCGTCCCCACCAAGTCACCAGTCCGGGTAATTCCTGCGTCTGCCTCGATTCGGGCCAATCCAAAATCGGTAAGGTAGGGTTTTGTGTTGGCGTCCAACATCAGGTTTCCAGGCTTGATGTCGCGATGGAACACGCCTTGCTCATGCGCGTGCTGCAACGCTTCGGCTGCCTGTACGCCAAGCACTGCTGCAGACCGGAAGAAGCCGGCCTTGGTACTGCTTCCCGAAAACGTGGTGATGCGGGCTTGGAGCACCACTTCGGTTTCGTCATCAGCACGATCGCCGAATGACGGGCTGGATGGGAGGCTTGGACTGAGATCCGCATTGCACAAAGAACCTTGCTGATTGGTTTTTGAAACGATCTTGCTAATGGCGTCGCCGCTCAATGCATCTTGC
>JAGQPR010000418.1 GCA_020426625.1 Planctomycetales bacterium | reverse complement strand
TGGTCACCCTTAACGGAGGCCAGCGCATGTTCGATGGCGCCACTGGCATCATCGTACCGCCCCATCCGGTACAACACCCAAGCTTTCGCATCCCAGGCGAATGGGTCCGCTCTCTGCGCTAGATCAATATTTGCCAGCTCGAGTGCAAGCTCTGGCCGCCTGCGGTGATCAGCTAAGAACATCGCATATTCGCGTGCGTGTGCAGCTTGTGCAATGTGAGACTCTTCCTCCATGAGTTCCTCGGCGTGTTGCCAAACGGCTTCTGCGCGCTGCGTGTGACCTAACGCAGCCAATACATCACCCAGCAACGCAACAACGGGCGGAGCCTCAGACAAGGCGATGTCCTCCAAGATTGACAACGCCTGTTTTCCGTCACCTTCGAGGAAAAGCACCTTTGCCAACCCAACGTTGGCCGGCTCGTAGTGCGGTTGCGAGTCCAAAGACTGCTTGAAGTCTTTCAGTGCGTCGTTCGAGCGACCAGCTGCAAAATTTATGCAGCCCATCCTCCATCGAAGCCATGCGTAAATGGGCGATTCTTCTGAGGTCTCGGAAACTGCTTCCTCGAGTAAAGCAATAGCACTACCGGCGTCGCCACCCAACTCTTTTAGTCGAGCAGCGCGGGCCAAGACAGGCGCAGTCCGCTCGAGCACAATCAAACGGCCCAACAACTCATGGGCAGCCGCGTAGTTCCCGAGTTCCAACTGGCAGTCGAATAGAGTTGCGAGCGTAGCGGGCTGCGACGGGCGCTCGCGATCGAGCTGAGTGGCTAAAACCAAAGCCTCTTCAAATCGATGCACCGCCATCAACGACGAGGCCAACGCACGCTTCGCTGGTACGTAGGACGGATTCAAACTGAGCGAGTAGCGAAGCTGTTCGACCGACGCCGCGTAAGATGGTAGATCGTCCTGTTCCTTGGCTTTGCGAAGAAAGAGCTCACCAAGAATTGTGCAGCTGACAACATCTTTGGGACGGTCTAAAACTCGCTCTTGCAGCAAGTTGATAGCAGCAGCTAGATCGATTGGCTCACCCAATGGCTTTGAAGCGGGCAATACCACCAATTCCGCAGGCTCTTGCCACTGAAAGTCCTCAAAGCTTACGGCATATGGCTCCGAGTTATCTCCACCCATCGCTGGGAAGGGTAGCCAATACGAAATCAACAAAACACACAGGTGGACTTTGCATAGAGTTGGCATGAATGTCATCCAATGCTTTGAAACACATGGTCCGCTCGCGCCGCCAGCTACAACCACTGCGCAGGCGCCTACGCCGGGACTAGATTTACACGAGGCTCAAGGACCACACTAAGGATCGACCACACCGGTCGGTCACATCGGGACGGATAAGAGCGAAGAAAAGATTAGCGCTCTAGTGTGGCGAAGCCAGATAGGGAAACACGCTCAGAAATGGCACGTCATTCGCGCTGACACCGTCGCTCGCCGCAGGGTTGCCGGTAAGTAGCTGCAGCTCAGCATCGATCACATCATCCGCCAACTGACGTCCATTCAAAAACCCAGCCGAACTTGTCGTGTTGAACGTCAACAAATCAGGCAATAAGACTGCCGTCAGCTCGGCTGCTCGTGCTGGAGAGTTCCCCAGGGCAACGAGTGTTGCCCGAACATCGCCAGAAAAATTCCGCACATCATCAACAGGAGCTGTGGCGTTGAATAGATCCTTCCTCATGGAGGGAATTAATACAGTATTGATAGCGGGTCGCCCCATTCTGTCAAACTGCCGCCCGCGCACAACCGTTCTGGCGGACACACCTACAGCCGCAGCAGGAATCGCAGATCGCGGCACTTCCAATACGATGGCACTAACGTTGGCACCGGCGAAGAAATCGACTCCTGTGAACGCTAATCCGTTGTTAAAGCCGTTCAGATCGAAGAAAAACGGATCGTCAAAAACTCCTGCCGTAACCATTCCGCCGTTCCGCAGGCGCGAGCTAGAACCAGTGATACCTGTCCCTGCTATTCGCCCATTGCTCTCCAACACGATGAATCGCTGCGCACCACCTCGGGCCCCCGCGAAATAGAATCGATAACACACATCTGGCCTGGCATCGGAATCCACATCGATCGCAAATTCGTAGACAGCACGCGTATTAAACGCCGTGCCGCTAACAACGCCTGCCAGCGGATTTACTGTCATAATCAAGACTACATTATTCGGGTCTGCAGGTGACTGAAACGCGTATAGATCATTGATATCGACAGAATGATCAACTTGTACTGTCGGTGAATCTAGATGATCTGCCGCATGTAGCTGCGCACTGAAAATCGAAAACACCGCGACCACGGCAATATAAAGCAAACAAATATGTCGCACGGTTGGCTCCTCTTGAAAGTCCAAAAAGGGGAAAGTAGTACTGGCCGCCACCTAGATATTGCTCGGTGGAATGCGATTGTTACGCTCGGATGCGTCAATTGGGCAAATCTTGAACAAGATGCTCGATGAGCCGATTCTGCAAGGCTTACGGGTTGGCAGGTCCGCATGGATGTCGTTTTTTGTGAATCCACTAACAATTTATCGAGCACAAACCCCTAGGATGTGGATAACCGCAGAGTAGGCAAAGCGCGTGCCGAAAGCCTTTCCAATTCGCGATATCTTGCGGCAATCGTGGAGGCTCGCAGAACAGAACCGTCTGTTGCGTCGGATTTTTCGATGAACTCCAGTAGCTGCCCATCGACTTCCTGTCGATGTTGTTTGTTTCAACGAGCAGCATGCCACAACGAACTTTATCGCCGATCGTAGTTGGATCGGCACTTTCCGCCGGAATGAGAAGACCTAGCAGTCTAAAGGAACTGAGGGAAAATAAATTGGGTGTTTACTGTGAGTGGAATTGATCGTTCAAACGAGCTCAGTTGTCAGCAACCTTAGCGATGACGATTTCGGTGACTTCTTCTGAACTTGTGTCGCCATCGCGCTCGATGAGCGTCGCCTCCTTGAGAAGTTTCCCCGGCACACTGCTCGACCACCATAGCTTGACTTGCATCGGTCCAGCTTCGTTGACCTCTTGCCATTCGAAGACGTCGGCCAAAATTTCCTGTCCAGCAATGACAATTGACTCCTGCCCGGCCAGCTTGGCTTTCAAGCTCGGCAAGCTGAACTGCTCGATTTGGACAGTTTCCGGTAGACGAAATTGAGCTGGATAGGAAAGCAACTGCGGTTCATTCTCCTGAGTCACGTCAGGTCGCACGACAGTGACCTGCTGTTCCACAACAACCCTGTCAGAAGTGAGCTCATTTAGCTTGACACGCGTGGTAACGTACACGGTTCCGTTCTTGTTGGTCACCTCCTTGTGACGAATTACGTACGAACCGACAGGAAATTGCGACCAGTGCGTGTACTCAGGATGCGCCACCAACGGCAAGATGGAAGTCGATGTGGTGGCCGTAGGCGAAGGAATGGGGGCAGCTTGCTGAGCCTTTTCACAACCGATGGCGACCAGACATCCACCGATCAGTGCCAGCCTAAGGTAAGCGTATTTGCGTGACATTTTCTACTTTCGAAAACAGCTTAATGGACAGAATCCAGAATGCCGCGTGCGACAGCCACTCGCAGTTTTGTGGTAGACAGCATTGGACTGGGGTAGGTTACTTTTTCTTTTTCTTGACTGGAGCGACACCGCCACCCAATTCTTCATCCATGATGGATTGGTCTTCCGCTTCGACTTCGGCGATTTGCTCCGGAGTTAGTTCGCCTTCGGGCATGATCGCACCGCTATTTCCGCCACACCCCACGTTCAAAGCTAAAAGGGCAGCCAACATTATTTTCAATATATTTTTCATAAGTCCAATTTCACAAGGCAAAGAAACGATTCAGTCAATCGACGGCACAAGCAGACCCTGCTTGGCCGGAGAGCAAACTGAGGGCTGACCGACCAAGTCGATCAGCCCCCGAGCAAAGAAGTATCCGCTGTAATCTATTTGCTGGTAATTACTCGATGGTTGTGATCGCTTGACCATCATCGATCACGTTGCTGTACATCCACACCATGGCATCAACGTTGAATGAAGCAAATCGAACGGAGCCGTCGCCGAACACTGCATTCAAACCACCTGGGTGAGCTGATCCAAAGTAGCGACGCCAAACGGTGGTACAATCTCCGGTTTGCATGGAGCCTGTTCGGCAAGGAACGTTCCGCGGGTCACCATCGGCCAGCGGCGGAAAATGCCATCGCAGAACACACTCGTCCCACCCGGCGTTGTTCCAACGTTCGTTATCTCCACCATCGGTGCCTTGACGGCTGGTCGGTAGAGCTTTCTCGGCGCACATAATGCTGTTGGATGTGCCATCAATGACATCTCCTAGGCGGCGTTTCGCACCTTGTGCGTTCCACACGAAATAGCCCTTGCGACCTGGCGTGTTGCCAAAGTTTTCTGCTGTACGTTCGTTGCGTCGTGGCTCCAATCCCAACGGTGGTGGTGGAATTTGAGGTTGATAGATCTCTGGTGTGAACGCGCCCACGGATCCGTTCTCGTGGATTTCTCCCTGGTAGAAGCCAGCTGAACCCGCATAATCTGAGCGACCAAACTGACCTGAGCCATAACCGGTTGGGCCACGTCGCGATGGGCAGTAATAGCCAGGAATCAAGGCTCGCGCGACCGTATTCTCACCGTTGTAGTCGGCTGGTCGACCAGAGTGAATCGGCGGCAAATCAAAGTTGGCCAGGTTGTAAACGTTCTGCTGCTCGATGTATGGCAGAATCTTGAACCATTGGCTCCAGCCGTTTGGATGCGCTGCGTTGCAGCAAGTCGAGCCCTCGTACTGGCCGGGAGCTTCATTGTACTGCATGCCCGGCAGGCTTGGATCACCGTCATAGGGCCCAGCCGGAATGAGTTTGTTGGCCGACTCGAAGTTCATGATTGCCAAGCCAATCTGCTTCAAGTTGTTCGAGCACTGCATTCGTCGCGCAGCTTCGCGGGCTGCCTGCACTGCTGGCAAGAGCAAGCCAACCAAGATTCCAATTATTGCAATCACCACCAACAACTCCACCAGCGTAAAAGCCGGCCTACGCTTTCTCAGCGCCAAAACTCTCATGTGTATCTCCCCGAATCAGAACTCCTGTTTGCCAACTCACTTGGCTGGCCATTTCGGGCACGAGTATACGGAAAGCGATCTTCGATCAGATTAAGAATTGACAGTGGTTACGCGAAGAAATGATGAAGGTTTGATTAGCAAATCACAAGGGAAATCAGTCGCTCCTCCATGAGCAACTAAGGTCGTTGAGATAAGCCGCTACACGTTTGTGGATCCTCAATTCGCCTCGCAAATCTGCTTTCCGTCAAATGGCAGAACAGACATGTCGCCAAGGGAGGGATTGGATATGCGGAAGCTGAGAAAGCTGTTAGGATTGGGGGCAGTATTAATCTTGTTCGCAAAGCCATTTTCAAGACCAGGCTAAGGGTCAACAAGAATGACAACGTGGATTGGTCTGATTCGAGGAATCAACGTTGGTGGGAACAACATCTTGCCCATGGCGTCACTGAAACGAGACTTAGAGTCGTTAGGTTGTCAGGATGTGCGAACCTATATCCAAAGTGGGAATGTCGTACTCAATTCCAATGCCAAGTCTGCAAATTCACTGGCTGACAAGATTGCTAATTGCATCCATCAGAATCATGGCTTTCGACCGGAAGTGGTTTTGCTGACGCCTCACGAGTTGAAAGCTGCTAGAGAGGCCAGCCCTTTCCCACAAGCAGCGGCCCAGCCCAAGTCGCTGCACTTCTTCTTCCCCATCTCTTCGGTGAGCAATCCAAACATGGACGCATTGAACAACTTGCGACTTCCTAACGAACAATTCGAGCTGACCGAGAAAGTTCTTTACCTGTATGCTCCAGACGGTATCGCCCGCTCGAAACTTGCGACAAACATCAGCAAGCACCTGGGAGTGTCCACTACAGCGAGAAATCTACGCACTGTAGAAAAGTTACTCGAAATTGCCGGTAGCTGAATGCGAACATTCATCAATTGCAACGGGGATTAACCGAACGTTTGCCTCTGGCAGGCAGTTGGCAGTTAGCGAATTCGCCGTGCCGTAACGCAGGCACGTTGTGGTGCAGGATAACCCTCAATGGTTTTGGACGAGTCGCCAGGATCTAAGAAATCGCCCAGGGATTCGAAACGCATCCATTCGGTGCGGCGCTGTTCATCCGCCGTAGTCACCGAGACATCACGAACGGCTACATCCGTGAAACCTACTCGCGACAGCCAACGAACAAGCATCGCAGGCGACGGCAAGAACCAGACGTTGCGCATTTTGGCATAGCGATCGTGTGGCACCAACACCGTGTCTTCCCCGCCATCAACAACCAGAGTCTCCAACAGCAATTCACCACCGAGCTTGAGTGCGGATTTCAGTCGTTGCAAATGATCGATGGGATTGGAGCGATGATAGAGGACTCCCATCGAAACGACTAAATCAAATACCGCCAGGTCTTCAGGCAACTCTGCATCGAAGATTGGGAGCACGAAATTTCGTCTTGGCGGCGGAGCATAGCGGGCCAGCACTTCGTATTGCATGATGTACAAAACCAGTGGATCGCACCCCACGACGATGCCAGCACCCGCCTCACACATCCGCCAGCCGTAGTAACCATTGCCACAGCCTACGTCGAGCACCGACTTTCCTCGCCAGTCAACAGTTTGAGCAATCCGATTCCATTTCCAGTCGGAGCGCCATTCGGTATCGATGGCGACTCCCAGGATTCGGAATGGCCCCTTTCGCCATGGATGAAACTCTTGGAGAGTTTCTACAAGAGACGAATCTGCGGTTGCAAGTCCGTCACTGGTTATGCTTCCATCCACCGCGACTGCCGCCCCAGACGCATCGAAGTGAACCTGGCACCGTTCAGGCAGCCTGTGCCAGGCGTCGATCCAGGTCGGCAGCGTTCCGTGGGCGTGCGGTGCCAGCCGGTCGGCACAGATTCCACGCAGTTTTTGTGCCCAGTCGCCTTTCCCCTGCCGTTGAAAGAAATGAAAGACTTCTTCGCGGTCAAATAGCGTCACAATGCGGCATTCTTAGCTTAGCTAGTGTCAAGAATTGGAAATT
>JAGQPR010000417.1 GCA_020426625.1 Planctomycetales bacterium | reverse complement strand
AGGAATGCGATTCCGTATCTATCACTTGACGATCTTGCGTTGCAGCCGAGAAGAGTTGCTGAGTAAGCTGGGAATCGCCGGAGTGTTCCTCGCACACTCCCCTCTCATGCGGGTATACTGAGTTTTCGGGTAAACCGAGTTTTCGGGTAAACTGGGGAATGTTGCCTGGCTCTGCCAAATCTGGTGGCGTCTGAATTTCGTCCCTAACTGAGATTCAATCAATATGAAGCAACTTTCCTCGCGAGTCATACTCCGAAACGATTCTGGGTGGCAAGAAAACTATACATCCAAGTGTGTATCAGCCGTTTGCCCTCTGCAATGGAACCGCTCTCCAGATCGTAGGTGGCGTATCGAGCGCAGCATGGCCGCGTTCCTATTTGCCTTGGTATTCGTCCTTGGCACCGTCGGGGAGGTGGCACAGGCACAAGTCGCCGCTTTGGAGGAACGTTCCAAAGCGATGAGCGAGCGTGTAGATCAATTACTCGAAGAGCAGATGAGAGAGTTGCACTGGGAACCGGCGGGGCCCTGCGACGACGCGGCGTTTTTGCGTCGCGCTCATTTGGATTTGAGTGGTACACCGCCATCGGGCAGGCAAGTTCTCGCATTCGTCGCAGACTCAAGCGAAAACAAACGGATGCACCTGGTCGATCAACTGGTTAGTTCGCCTGCGTCGCATGCCTACCTGGCTAGTACATGGGCAAGCTGGATGTTGCCAGAGGATAGTGGACAAAACCCGTTTGGCGACCGCAATGCCGGGCTGGAGAATTGGTTGCGGGACAGGTTTGCGGAAAACCTACGCTACGATCGCCTTGTAGCCGATCTATTGGTTGCAACTGGATCTACTCAGAATGGGCCGACCGCGTTCTTTGTTGCTTTAGAGGGCAAGCCTGAGAAATTGGCCGCCAAAACCGCACGCGTTTTCATGGGGGTTCAACTCGACTGTGCCGAGTGTCACGACCATCCGTTCGACGATTGGAAACAGCAGGACTTTTGGGGCCTCGCCGCGTATTTTGCAAGAGTCTCAGCGGCAGATACACCCACGATGGCAAGTGTGACTGATCTGGAAGAAGGCGAGGTCATGATTCCAGATACTTCGACTGTGGTTGCCCCCAAGCCGCTGGTAAATACAGGATTTAGCGGACTTGATTCTGGCACGCGCCGGCAACAGCTCACTCTTTGGCTGACGGCGCGCGAAAACCCATTCTTGGCGAGGGCAACCGTCAATCGAGTCTGGGCCTTGTTGTTTGGCCAGGGGCTAATCGAACCCGTGGATGATATGCGTTCGCTGGAAATGGCTTCACACCCACAGCTGCTAAGCGAATTATCGGATTACTTTGCCTCAACGGATTACAACCTGCGAGCTCTGATCGCGACGCTGGCGAAGACTCGCGCTTACGGTCGTTCGACACTGCATACACGTGGTAAGGTTCCGCGAGATAGTTATGCAACGATGGCGGTCAAACCGCTTACCCAGCTGCAGCTTGCCACCAGCCTGGAACACGTTGGAAGGCAAATCGCTGGGCCCAATGCTGAAGCCATGCGTGGCTTGCTGCAAAGGCAGCTCGGAATTCTCCGTGGGGAAGCAAGCGAAGCAAAGCTGGGTATCGTCAGTGCGCTGGTAACTCTACACGGCAATTCGATTGACACCTTGTCACGACCTGACTCCAGTCGACTACTGAAAGCGCTCGACGCTCCCTTCATGGACGAAGAGAAACAACTTCGTTGGCTATTTTTATCAGTCTTGAATCGCCTGCCCTCGGATGATGAAATTGCTGGGATCGCAAAGGGAATTAGAACTAATCAATTTGCTACAACTGAGGTGTCCGCATCGGCCGCGAACAACGCATCACCCACTGCCGATTCTGATCAAGTTGCCAGTGGTAGCGAGTCTTGGCAATCGGACCTACTGTGGGCATTGTTGAACTCCTCCGAATTCGCGATGACTCCATAGCTCTACACGGTTCGACAAATTCAAGGGCGAAAGGACGTTCAAGCGGAGATCGGACGGAGGACGGGGCGATTAGCCGATAGCGTTCATCAATCGCTGAGCTGGGAGAGCTTGGCTATGACGATTAGCACGACTGTTAGTGAGCGGGGCAACGGTCATTTTTCGCATCGTTTTTTTGGAATGCCCGAGCCGCAGTTTGTTTGGGTCGTTTTTCTGAGGAGTAGCTTGGATGTCCACGTTGCACGTACCACCAAACGACTGCAGTTCACATTCAGCACTGCCGATTTGCACCTGCCTCGGCCGACGCTTTTGGGTTGCAACGATTGCTTGGACAGCGGTCTTGCTCTCGGCATGCAGTCAGCGAACTAGCACGCCAGGTGCAACTGCCAACAAGAGCCAAGTGGATGCGGAAACGCGGAGTCTAGCTGATAGTCCGTCGGATCAGGCCGATCCGGTTGAACCAACACCGGTAGATGAAGGCGCAGGTTCATTGGACAACCATTCCACTGCGAACCCCATGGAGATGAACGCCCGTCAAGCCAAGGCTGCTGCAGAAGAAGCTCCGTTTGATCGCAGCGGCACTTGGACGACTCGCCGGATGGTGGCGTTGGCAGTGGATGGTCCAAAGGTGATCGATTTCTCTGTTAGCGTAGGGGCGAAAAGCCTCGAGGAAGCTGGGGAAAGCCTTTTGTCAGCCGTCGTGAGCGAACTACTTGATCCGGAAACGCAAGTATCGTGGGCGGATCTTCTTGACAATCCGCTGGTTAGTTCCGGTTGGCTAGGCAACCTGTTAGCCGACGAGGAACAACGAGATCAGTTGATAAGCATGTACGATACCGCGCGAGACGATCTGGTTGCGCCTGAGGAGTTGCGACCGTTCCTCACGCGCGGGTTGTCGCGCAGTTCACCATTACAGATCAGCGATGTGGGAGCGAGCCCAGAAGCACGCATCGGCTCATCGTTCTGGGGCTTGCTCGACCAAGACAAGAACGGCTCGCTTTCCGCCGATGAAGCTCAACAAATTGGCGAATCGCTCGGGCAATACGACTACAACGGCGATTCCGTGGTGAGCGCTGCGGAGTTGGCGGACTATCGTCGTCGGCAAAACAGCGAAGTAACAATGAATCGTTCAATGCTGTTGCAAGAATCCACTCTGCTGATCGTTAATGAAGATGCTGCTACGGAAGAACTGGCGATCGAAAGAGATGCAAAGAGCGTTGCGAATAAGCTGATGCAACACTACTCCTTTCTTCCCGAACTTTCGCGCGAGCTGTGGCCGCGGTGGTCTGATGATCGTTGGAAATTATTTGACACCAATGCAGACGGCACTGTCAACAGAAATGAACTTGCCAAAGGATTGATGACACAAACCGCTGATATCCTTGTCTGGGTTCAACTGCCTGACCCATTAAGCGATCCAGGGAAAGCACTCGTTCATACGGAATTTACCGTCCCCACTTCCGCAACCCACTGGCTCAGCAGTCGAGATGGCGGCAGGCTACAAGATTCCGCGTTGTTAACAGCGATCGAATTCAGTGATACTTTCAGTCGTGCGAGCCAAATTGCAATTCGCGGCCAACTACAAGCAGCGCTTGGCAATATTCAAATGCAGACTTTCATTCGCGACCGCTTGCAATTGGCAGAGCACGCCTTTGATCTACTGGATGCCGATTCTGACAAGCAACTCTCCGATGAAGAATTCAGGCGAGTTTGGCGTTGGCTTTCCGCTCGACAGAGTTCTCGGGTTGTAGTGAGATGGATGGTCGATGCGGATCCTTGGTTTCGTCTTCTGGATGTGGATGCGGATTTGCGAGTGTCAGCGTCGGAATGGGAAAAGCCTGCGGAATTACTGACTGCAATGGATGTCGACAACAATCAACGTCTTGACTCCCACGAATTACCGTTAGTCATTCGGGCGGAAGTGAGTCGCGTCGATTCGAGAATGACTCTGTTGCCCGAGAGCCTCGAAAGCACAACTGCAGAGAGTCCACCAACAGATTGGTTCAGCGCGATGGATTCGAATCAAGACGGCTCCATCGCCGAGTTGGAGTTTTTGGGGGATTATGACGACTTTGCACGGCTGGACTTGGACAATGATGGTTATATCACCCGTGGGGAGGTTTACGAATCCCCCGTTGACAATTAGACTCATTCATAAAGTAGTCCGTTTGGTAGATTGCGTTCACCTGAAAATCTACTGTATACCCCTCAGATAAGCGATTCTGGGAGGCGAGGACATATCTTTATTCGACAGGGTCTAGAATGAGCATTTCAGTAGTAATTGCCGACGATCATGAAGTCGCAAGATTGGGATTAAGGAATGTTCTGCGGGCTGGAGGCATCAACGTTGTCGCTGAAGCCACAAGTGGAAGTGAAGTGCTACCTCTAATTGAGACCCACAAACCCGACTGCGTTGTTCTGGACGTGAGAATGCAGGGAGGTGACGGTTTGCATATCCTCGGGCGACTCAAGCTGGATCATCCTGCTTTGCCGGTGGTCTTGTTTTCCACTTATGACAATCCAACGTATGTTGCTCGTGCGGTTGCTCTTGGCGCTGCGGGCTATGTGCTCAAGGGAGACCCTAGCGAAACCTTGATTGCTACGATTGAAGCGGCAACTCGCAACGAGACTGTTTGGACGCGAGAGGAATTGCGGCGTGTGACTGGTGCTCTGGCCACGCCTCGAGTTGTTTCCGATGTGGAAGTTCCGTTGACGCAAAGAGAAAGCGAAGTCTTGGGGCAACTGGCTCACGGCTTGACCAACAAAGAGATTGCCATCGCTCTGGGAATCAGCTACGAAACGGTCAAGGAGCATGTACAGCATATATTGCGGAAGATCGGGGTTTCCGATCGCACGCAAGCGGCAGTGTGGGCCGTCCGCAAAGGACTGGTTTAAGCCGAACAAGAATGGTGTTTCCTACTCGACGCTTGGCAGAGCCGCAGTCTCTTATTAGCTGCGGATTCAGCACGTGGAACTTGTATCGCTCGAAGCGATTCATCCTACACTGCCGACGGATTGCGTGTTTTCGCTGAGATGCTGTCGCGTGTTGGCCGGTGAGAACCCCGACGGAAAACTGGTGCTAACGCTCTGCGGCTGATTGGACATTTTGTGTTCACGCTGGCGCGAAAACATTGTGTTTAAAACACTCCCATCAATCTGCAGACGCCGTTGCGGCCAACATGGGAAAAAGTCTGCGTATTTCCTCGGGCTCTGGCTGTCGTCCGTATTCGCAAATCTCAAACGCCTCAGCGAATTGCACTTGCTCGGCCCGTTCGCGACCATACCAGCGGGACAAAGACGCGCGAGCGTTGTCGGCTTCGGAGGAACTGCGTTTTACCCAGCGATCGCGCAGCCATTGTCGACGTAGATCTGGCTGACTGGCTGGCGGTGCGGAGTCCATGATTTCTTGGCTGCCGAGCGCTCCGCCTTCGAATGTCTGGGATTCAAGCGCCATAAGCGCATCTACTTTCAACTCGAAAACTTTATCGATATCAACTGCAATATCTGGTTTGAACGGATAGGGCTTCTGGAACCGGTCGCTCGAGTACAGGAACAAGGGATTTTTAGCCAATGGAGCAGTGTCTGGGCAGAAGTATGGCACTTGAACCATGTAGGCAGCATCCTGAACCAATACGCCTACATATCGGTGATCGGGATGATAGTCCCACGGGCGGTGGGAAATAACGATATCCGCCTTCCATTCTCGTATCAGACGGGTAATCAGGCGTCGATTCTCCAGGGTCGGCTCCAACTCACCATCGTGGATGTCCAGCACCTGGCTTGCAACTCCCAGCCTACTGGCAACCATCGCGGATTCCTGAGCGCGTCGCCTAGCGAGGGGACCGCCAGCCATGGACCAATGTCCAATATCACCATTTGTCACAGAGACAAGTTTCACTTCATGTCCAGCCTGCGCCCACAAAGATGCGGTTCCACCGCTTTTGTACTCCGCATCGTCCGGATGAGCACCGAAACAGATGATTCGTAGCGGCTCGTCCGAGTTATTGGCCGTCGCCGTACGCCCAGGGAAATTTACCAATACCACCGCTAATATCAATACGATACGTCGAAACCAGTTCGAGTTGTACATGCTTGCGCCTTCACGATGCAGGATGGGAAAGGTTGGACGGCCGGACATTGCTGGCTAGCTGATTGAACACCAGCATTTTAATGCCTCAGCCAGTAACGTGCATCGCCCAATCATTCATTCCCGTTTGCACCCGGAAGATCTCTCACGGATGCTTGCGTCACCGATGACGTTGCAGGCAGTCTTAAATCCGGAACCAGAAAGAAAAAAATTTACCTATCGACAAGACATTCGCGTTCATCGCGGAGCATGTGTTCTGGGATTTGTATCGGCGAACCGTCGGGATTAACCCCCACTTCAAAAAGACGCAACGACCTGAGGATTCGGCAGAAATCGCCCGGAACAAAAAATGATTCCGCCCCGAAACTCTCATCCAATTTGGCAAAAGTCAATTCCAACTCGGCTTGCTTTTGGCAATTCACGGTAACGAGACCTTCGCAAATGGCGCCATCCTTGTGACCACTGAGCAGGCGTGCAGTTAAAAGCAACTGGTCCCCCGGTTGCGCGATGAAACTGAATTCAGCTTTGCTAACTTTTGCCAGCACCACTCGAGATTGGAATTGCTCCATCTGAGAGACCAAAATGCCTCCCGTTTGGGCCATACCTTCGATGATCAAAGCCGCTGGATAATGCGGATAGCCGGGTAAGTAATCATCCAACGGCTCCTCAGCTAGCGTAACATTCTTTATCGCTGTCGCCTCAGTTCCTGAGACAAAGCTTTCAAATCGATCAATCCAGAACCAACGCATGTCGCTCTTCGCTGTGATGCTGGGCGGGTTGTAATTAACAAGTAGATTGGCAGAAGATACCATTATCTTCTCTGCCCAAGTTGAGTCGCGAAACTCATCAACGTATGTTGATGAGAGTTCATTTCGTGAGCCGTGACGCGCACGGTTGTCGTCCATTTCTTGGCCCTAGGGCCAGCGGTTCACCACGGCTACCATCTCATAAATAACGCTAATTCTCACGCGTGACCTTGCACTAGTGTCATGATTTGAGAATTCAGTTCCACATAATCCCTCCGCAAAATTAGCCGCAGTGCGCTA
>JAGQPR010000416.1 GCA_020426625.1 Planctomycetales bacterium | reverse complement strand
CTGCTGCTGCGCCTGTACGAGCATACCCGTGTATTCGGAACAGCGACGAGTAGGGATAGCGAGTATTCGCACGTCGGTCCCGCGAGCCAAGATCTGGCTTAGCAGAAACTCACGCGCCGAAGCTAGCCGTGAGCGAACAGCGCGAGCCAAAGGCAAGTCCAAAATGCACAAGTCAAGATAGCCTCCCAAGCCTCGGGCTGGAGTGGCTTCATCATACAGTTTGACCAGCATTTCGTAGTCACCTGCGAAGCCACTCGGCTTGCTGCGGGCTCGATTGCCAATCCAACTCTGCCGTATCCACGGGTCCGTTTCCCGACGAAACAGCTGCTGCGCCTGTACGATAATATCCGTGTCGTCGTGACGGATTTCAAAGTCGCGACAAAAGGCTTGCGATTCGTCGAACGCCGACAGAACTTGTAGATGATACTCGTCGCCGCGGCAAGGAATGGTGTCTTGCGGGATCTTGGACTCGAACTCAATCAATCTCTCTTTGAAATTGCGGAGCCCTTGGTTAAACGCCGCTCCGAAATCGCCAGATTGAAACTCCGGTCTTGAACCTGAAACTCGCATTTGAGTTCCCCCTGTAATTAATTGCCTACTGAGAAAAGACACAGCGTCGAGGTCCAAGGGGGCAGGCAAAGATCAGCGACGCTTGTCAGAAGAATTGTTACATCAGATTAATAATTGACTAGATAAATCAACAGCTTTTCGTCCCATCTTTGCATTTATGACCTACGGTAGGGTAGCTGTATTCTGTCTGCACAAACTTGACGGGTACCGAGGGATTCTCCTTGGTCTTTGCATGCGCGTATGAACTCTATATTGACCAATCCCTGTGAGGGGACCAGCTGTTTCTACGGACGGGAATACCGTGTCTTGGAAACTTGGCAGCGCTCTGAGCAGGGAAAAACGCTGTTATGTTGCGACGAAAGTCAGTCAGCTGAGACAGTCATCAAGACATTCAACGTGGAGCTTCTTTCGAAAGGAGCGAGAGCACGAATCCTGCACGATGCGGATGTCCGATCGAAAGTCCAACATTCCAATCTGATGGGTGTCGAGGACTTTGGGCAGCAGGCCGATGAATTGTTTGTGGTGTATCCGCGCATTGTCGGAACACCGCTGTCGGCTCTATTGGGGACTACCAAATTACCCGTCGGAGCAGGGTTGCGCCTTGGCAAACAGCTATTTGATGCGTTGTCAGCATTGCATGATAATGGCTTGCTCCATCGAAATATTAAGCCGAGCAACATTCTGCTTTCTGACGATCAGGCAAGGCACGCAACATTGGTGGGCATGGCCACACTTGGGCGCATGCATGAATCTAAGCTAACCAATGGTGACGCTGCCATCATCGCCATGTATATGTCCCCGGAAGAAGCAGGGGCATTGGATTTCGACGTAGGACCGGCAGCCGACATTTATTCGGCAGGTATGGTTTTATTCCATGCTTTGACGGACCAGTTGCCCTTTCCGGCAGGTAGCGTCAGTTCAGTTCTTTTGGAACACCTTACTGCATCTATACCGGATGTCTGCGGTATCAATCCGCAATTGCCTCGCGAAGTCAATGATGTGGTTCAGCGTCTATTGATGAAGAACCCTCAGGACCGCTACCAGACCGCAGCTGCAGTTGCCAGTGATTTGGCCAACATCGTCAACGCACTAGAAAACAATCAACGCCCAACATTGACCGTCGGTGCAACGGATCGGAGATGTTCACTTACTGAGCCCTCATTCCTTGCCCGCAATGACAGTTTATCGACGTTGGAAAATATTCTGCAGGAAACGGAAGCCAAGCGTGGCGGCTTGGCCTTTGTTGAAGGAATGTCTGGCAGCGGAAAGAGTCGCTTGCTGTTGGAGTTCACTAAGCTGGCTCGCACACGAAATCTACAGGTCCTGCGTGGTCAATGCACCCATCGCGTTGGTCAAGATCCCTTATCGATGTTTGACGGAATCGTCGAAGGCATCATGCTGGTTGTGAAAGAGCGACCACATGTGGTTGACCAGATAAAGGCGTCATTGGGAGATTTCTCGGCGGCACTGACTGCAGCCATTCCCAGCATTCGAAGCATTCTGGATAGCAATATCACTGTCAAGACCGTCCCAGAAGCGTTCGGTGAGAACAGAACTATCGAGGCGATCGTTCGATTCTTAGAGGCCCTTGGAGAAGTGATCCAACCTACTGTGATCCTGTTCGAGGATTGCCAATGGGCAGACGCTTTGACCTTGCGCGTGTTACGGCGTTTCGATGAACGAGCTCGTCAAACACCGCGGGCAACGTCTTTGATTGCTTCATTTCGCGCGAATGAAGTTTCTGATGAACACTCCCTTCGCAAGCTGAACCCGCGCCACCACGTAAGCCTCAAACCCTTCAGCGATGACGAGATAGGCCAGCTGCTTGAGTCCATGGCTGGAGTACTGCCGGAGATTGTGCGGTCCTCCGTACAGCGTCTATCGGCGGGAAGTCCCTTTATGGCCACAGCCGTGCTACGCGGTCTTGTGGAAGCTAACGCGATTATCCCTCAAGCCGACGGATGGCACGTCGTCGACGAAGCCTTTGCCGACTTACAGTCCTCGAAAGAAGCAGCCAGTATTTTGGCGCGGCGTATTGAACTGCTGCCTGCCGAAACGACGCAAGTTCTCTCGGTAGGTGCGGTCTTGGGCAAAGAGTTTAGTTTGGATCTGGCCGTCGCCGTTTCCGGCATCGACTCGGCGACGACGATCGAAGCGATTGACCAAGCCCGACAGCGGCATTTGGTTTGGGCGCGGGCCGACGGCGTACATTTCGTGTTCGTGCATGATCAAATCCGGTCGTCATTGCTGACAGGCCTGAGCGACAGCGAAAAATGTCGATTGCACTTGAAGGCAGCTGAGTATTTACAATCTGAAGGCGACGATCGCGATGCTGAAATCGCCTACCATTTTGATTTGGCAAACGAAAGTACGCGGGGAATCACACACGCCTTGCGAGCAGCCAAACAAGCCCGCCGTCAATTCTCGCTCGACGCAGCCGAAAAACACTACAGGATTGCTGAGCGTGGCTGCTCGCTAGCTGACAAGTCGGTGAAATTTGAAATCGCCAATGGACTGGGCGAAACCCTCATGTTGCAAGGTTCCTACGCGGATGCAGCGCCAATGTTTGAATTGGCGGACAAACTTGCTGAGGGCGCACTGAATAGGGCCTATGTGCAAAGCAAACAGGCTGAGTTGGCTTTCAAACGGGGCGACATGGAACAGGCGACGATAGGCTTCGAGTGCGCGATGAAGACTCTCGGCACCTTCGTTCCTCAGAACTTGGCTTTGGTTGTCGTCCTGCTCGTCTTCGAAGCGGTCGTACAAGTCTTGCACAGTTGCTTCCCGCGGATCTTTGTACACCGCTACCAGCGTCTGCCGAACGAGGCAGAGTTGCACGCGATTACTTTGTTCAGCAAGCTGACTCACGGCTATTGGTTCTGCCGAACCAAGGTGCAGTGTCTGTGGGCCCATCTGCGCGGGTTGAATATGGCGGAACGCTACCTGCCAACCAGCGAGTTAGCGCACGCTTATTCTGAACACGCCCCCGTTGTAAGCTTGATTCCCCTGTTCTCGCGGGCTGTGCGCTACGCGGAAAAATCTTTAGCTCTGCGGAAGCAGTTCAACGACGTCTGGGGTGAAGGTCAAACTTTGACTTTCTACAGCTGTGTACTCTACTACGCATCGCAGTTCGAAGATTGTGTCAGCCGAGGACGTGAGGCAGTTCGCTTGCTGGAACGCACAGGTGACTACTGGCAAGTCCACATTGCGCGCTACCAAGTCGCTGCATCGCTATACCACCTGGGAGAATTTCAGGCTTCACTCGATGCATGCCAAGAGAACTTTCACTCGGGTTTGGCCCTGGGGGACGAACAAGCATCCGGAATCATTTTTGATGTCTGGGCGCGAGCCGCTCAAGGGGCAATACCCTTTGAGTCGCTGAACGTCGAAAAACAACGCCAGCGCCAGGATGTACAAGGTAGAGCCCAGGTATTGATCGCCGACGGGATCGCCTGCATCCACCGCCGATTATGGCAAGAGGCAATCGCAGCTCTCGAATCCGCCATGGAAGTTGCCCGCACTTCGGGAATACACAATGCCTATACGATCCCGGCTGCCTCGTGGCTGGCTACAGCTTACCGACACGCCGCTACCGATGCAGTGCCCTACAGTGGTTTCCGATTTCGCGTCGCACTCAAACGCGCTACGCGTTTAGCGCACAAGGCCATCCGACAATCCAAACTTTGCAGGAACGACTTGCCTCGCGCCTGGCGTGAATTGGCACTGTGCCACTCGATTGCCGGTCGCGCCTACTTAGCGCAGCGGTATTTCCAACTCAGCATCTGCGAGGCTCGTAAGCAGCAAGCCAAGTTTGAATTGGCGGTCACTCTCAAGCACTATGCACATTTCTTGGCTACCGCTAATCCTCAGCAAAGCAGCGAATGTCTGGCAGAGTCGCAGAACCTGTTTGCAGCAATCGACGCCGGTTTACTCTCTCAAGGAAAAGGCGTGTCCGAGCAAGCTAGCCTTTCCCTGGTAGATCGGTTCGATGGAGTACTGGATTGCGGTCGCCGCATCGCGTCAGCTCTTTCTGCCTCCTTGATATTTCGGGAAGCTCAAGCCGCCGCCATTCGACTCCTGCGCGGCGAAACCTGTTCCATCGTCCATCTCGATAGCAACGGACAGATACAAAATGCTGCTGTGGGCAGCCCAGCGGTCTCCTCGGCGCTGATTCAGTCGGCTCTGCGCACGGGACGAGCCATGGCGAGCGCGGCGGATGCAACTGCTGAAGAAGGAGACGTAACGGACCTATCACAGCTGTGCGTACCAATTCGCGTAAGAGACCGAATTGTCGCCTGTCTGTTTGTTTCGCATAGCCAAGTCCGCAATCTGTTCGGAACCGATGAAGAAAGGCTGGCGGAGTTTATCGCGGCCATCACTGGTGCAGCACTAGAGAACGCGGCAGGCTTCGAAGAACTGGAACAGTTGAACGAGACGCTGGAGCAACGCGTGGCTGCTCGAACCGCCACGGCACGCGCTCGCGCCGACGAACTTGCCAGATCAAATTTGGAATTGGAGCAGACAACCAGCCAGCTGCTGCAAACGCAGCATGCATTGCAGTTGGCCAAAGAAACTGCTGAAGCCGCTAACGAATCAAAGAGTCGCTTCCTCGCCACGATGAGCCACGAAATCCGTACTCCTATGAACGGGATCCTCGGCATGACCGAGCTCGCGCTGCGGACAAACCCATCCCCCAAACAACGCAATTTCTTAAGTATCGTCAAGCAGTCCGGCGATGCCTTGCTCGGGTTATTGAACGATATTCTCGACTTATCCAAGGTTGAAGCGGGCAAGATGGAGTTGGAATCGATCGACATTCAGCCTGGGGCCATCGTCCGCGATGCGGTCAAGTTGATGAGCGTGTATGCCGTTGACAAGAAAGTTGAGTTGATCTGCGATATCGCTCCCGGCTTGCCATCGTCATTGCTCGGCGATCCAGGTCGACTACGTCAAATCGTCGTCAATCTCGTCGGCAACGCCGTCAAATTCACCGACGAAGGCGAAGTGGTGGTGCGCTGCTCAGTCGGTGCAAATCAGGATGGTATCCCCGAGTTGCGATTGTCCATCAGCGACACAGGCCCAGGAATACCTAAAGACAAACAGTCAGCCATCTTCGAATCCTTCCAACAATCGGATTCGTCGACCACCAGGAAATACGGAGGAACGGGACTTGGACTAACGATCTCCGCCCAACTGGTCAGTCTAATGGAGGGTCGGATATGGGTGGAAAGTACACTTGGCCAGGGCAGTACGTTCCACGTTGCATTGCCAATGCGCAATGCTCAATTCTCACAGTCGTCACCAAGACTATCAGCTTTTTCCATTGCGATTGTGGGGCAATGCGGTGCAGCTAATGAAGTGTATCGTGCCGCTCTGGCGGCAGACGGTGCGCAATGCACGATCTTCTCAAACTTGGCAGACGCTCTAGCAGAAATTGAACAGGCACCACGAGAGCAAAATGCGAGAACGCCGTTGCTGTTGATCGACTGTGGGTTCGACGATGCATGGATCGACTCACTCAATCTGCAAACGTCACTTGCCCAGCATGCAGAGCTGCCGGTCCTGGCAATGCTACCCGCCAATGCCACGGAGAATACCTGGGAGCAGCTCAAGCTCGCACCCGACCAGTGTATTCTGAAGCCAATCGCAACTTTCGAAGTGGTGGAGCGCGTGCTGAATTCCGGGTCAGTAAGCGAATTCGATTCAGCCGCTGGTCAGCCTGAGTTGAGCGCCCGCAGTTTGAGAATTCTTGTCGCCGACGATGCTGAAGTTAACCTTCAAGTGGCAGCAGGAATCCTGGAGCTCTTCGGGCACACTGTAAGTACGGTCGACTCGGGCGAGCAGGCAATTGCCGCTCATCGCGATCACTTTGATCTCATTCTGATGGACATTGAAATGCCCGGCATGGACGGCTACGAGGCGACTCGTCGGATCCGCGAATTTGAGGGGGCAGGTCCGAGAACTCCCATTGTCGCCATGACGGCACACGCGATTGCCGGCACCGAAGAAACTTGCCGGGCGGTCGGTTTTGACGACTATTTGACCAAGCCCATTGACCCTGAAGCATTGCAGCTGCTGTTGGCGCGAGTGGCCTCTGGCGAGTTGTTGGCTGTCGAATAATACATCCTTTCTTCAGCTTGCCGCGTTCGACTCATCGACTTGGCCGCTCTTGGAGCGAACTGCCGTGGGTAGGGTTCGCAGATTGGCATCAGTTTAGTCCAGCTACGGAGTAGCGGCAGACGGTAGCCCTGAGTGAGTGCTGCGAGCTACTGGCGAGCGAAACGTAACCCAGGGTCATGATCGGTCATGATCTTGGTCCTGGGCGGTGAGGGCTTATAACACCACCCCGCGCGAGCCCGTTCGAACCGCAACACCTTTTCAGCTTACCACTCTAGTACGCCAGCTGTGTCCGCTGTGGTATTGATTTACCTGAGCCACGACGCGTAAGGCACTGGGTTATTGCAGTGTGAAATGCAGGCGAATGCCGTCGTAGGACCCTCACGCCGCGCCTTGAAAGGAATCACCGTTGAGTCATTCGCACG
>JAGQPR010000415.1 GCA_020426625.1 Planctomycetales bacterium | reverse complement strand
CGCCAGAATTCCCCGATTGAGAGGAATTCTGGCGAAACCCACTACCCTAAAATTAGGCTGTAACAGACCACTAGACAGGAGGCTGCAGGCGCCCTGCTGCAACATAATATATTTGTCCGCAGGGGATCTTTAAGAGTGGGCCGGGCCCATGGTCTTTCACTCTTCGCCGGGAAGAAATCGGCTGACGACCGTTTCGAAAATATGCCGATTAGAAGACTGTACTTCCCGGCACTTTTCGACCAAGGCATTTGGGTCGATGCGTGCATCCGGTGCAGATGGTTGACTTAGCAAGAATGCAAGTGTTTCAAGTTCGAAGACGTGTGCGGGAATTTCATGGCGAGCAGTCAGATTCATCAGACGGATCCCAGATTCCACTCGACGCAGAAACGCATAATTTTGAGTCAATGTCTCGGCGGTCACGGAATCGATGAATCCGTGCTGGCTAAGCAGAGTCAGCGCATCCTGTGTACCGGAAACCAGACATTCCCGACAATCAGCAGCATGAACCATCTGCAGCAGTTGCACGACGAATTCGACGTCGGTTGTTCCGCCGAATCCACGCTTCACATTGCGGTCATTGATCCCAGCTTCCAGCTGCATGCGTTGTTCTCGAACAGATGCAGCGATACGTTCCGGCTCGCCGCATTGGCATATAATATCGTAAACCCGCTGCATCGTGGCTTTCTGGATACTGGGACTGCCCCAAATCGGCCGCGCCTTACAAAGCGCCTGCCGCTCCCAAGCTCTCCCCTGTCCATTGGCAAAGTACGTCGTCAGGTCGTCAACCGTAATCGCCAATTCACCACTCTTACCCAAGGGCCTCAATCGGACGTCGATGTCATACAATCTGCCAGCTGCACTGGACCGCGTGATTGCATGAATAACACGCTGGCACAACTGATTAAAGAAGTGCCGGTTGGTGGTTGGTCGGAATCGTCTGTCAGGAACCAGGCTTTGGGTCTGCCCTTCCGAGTCGAACAGAAAAAGCAGATCGATGTCGCTGTGATAATTGGGTTCCCTTCCCCCCAGCTTGCCAATGGCCAATACAACCAATTCCGCCGGATTGACCGGAACGGAAATGGGATTACCGGGAGCCAGAGAAGATGCTCCATGTTGTACAGGAAAACCTATCTGCTTTATCAATCGATGAAATTCGTGGCGTATGACTTGTGCGATGCATACTTCTGCAATATCGGAAAGCGCTGCATGCGTGGTGGCAATGTCATCCTTTCCTAGAATGTTGCGAACACCAGCTCTGAGGTGCATCGAGTTCTTGAAACTATGCACGATGGGCCCAATGTCATCGGCGCCTCGACAAAGTTCGTCCAGTTGGTTCTGCAATTCGTCCAAGCTGGGTAGCCCTTCCAGCATCAGCGAATCGAGCAATTCATCGATCATGCCAGGGTTGCCCGTCAAGATACCCGTCAGATAAGGGCTGCCCGCACACATGCGTAAGCACAAATCCATGGTCGCGGGATTAAAACTGAACAGCTCCCACAATACTGCTTTTCCGCCGATAGAATGACTGACGTTGGCCAGTGCGATTAGCGTTGAATCAGGATGTGGGGTTGCTGCAATCGCCTTCAACAGTTCTGGTGCAATGGCGGCCAAGAAGTGTCTGCAACGGCGAGTTGAGAGAAACGGAATCGTTTCAGCCGCCAATTCTTGAACGTGCTTGTAGGCTGCCAGTGGATCTTGGAATCCGTAGCTACCCAACAAACTCTTGATCGCCTCTGTCTCCGGCTCGGGATCGAGAATCAAGTCGGCTTCGGCAGTAACCTGAGGATTATCCGCAAAGGCCTGGTGCAGCAGGTGTTCCAGCACGCGGCGAGATTGCTGCCTTCGCTCATCGAATTCCTGCTGGAATTTGGCATGCCTTTCGGGACCAGCCTCACCGCTATCATCCAGATAATGAATGCGGGAGACGAATTCCTGCATTTCGGCTACAGAAGCAGGCAGCTTGTGCGTCTGCCTGTCAAACATGATTTGCAGATAATGCTCCAGACGCCTTAAGTAACAATAGTTGGTTGCCAATACGTTTTTTTCATCGGCGGTGATGCACCCAGACAATTCCAGGCGATGAATCGTTTCCAGCGTATTGGTGCAGTGCAGGGTGGGGTCGTCACCACCGTGCAGCAACTGCAAGAATTGAACAACCGTCTCCAGGTCACGAATTCCGCCACAGCCATGTTTGACGTCGCGTATGTCGCTGTTCGCGTTTTGCCAGCGGCGTTCCATGCGGCGTTTCATCGCGGAAATGCCGGTGATGTCAGCCCGCATCAAATAGCGCCGGTAAACCCAGGGACGCAATTGATCAACGAAATCCCTCCCTAAATCCATGTCGCCAGCAACCGCGCGGGCCTTGATAAACGCCTGCCGCTCCCAGGTGCGTCCCTTTGTGTCATAGTACTGGAGCGCCTCTTGGAAATCTGCGACCAGTTCTCCTTGCTGGCCGTAGGGCCGCAAACGCATATCCACTCGGTAACATATCCCCTGTTCCGTGCTTTCAGCCAGCAAACGGATCAGTAGCTGCCCGAGACGGCGAAAATATTCATCGCTAACAGCCTGCAAGTGACTGTCGGTAGCTGGAAAGGTTTCATGCACAAACAACAGGTCGATATCGCTTGAGTAATTCAATTCCGCTCCGCCCAGCTTACCCAAAGCGATGACTGAGAACGCAGGCGGCTCGGCAACACGTGGGAATGACCATTTCTGGCGAACCTCGCGTTCCGCAACGATTAGTGCGGCCGAGATGATGGTCTCACACAGCTCAGAAATCTGTTCAGTCACTGTCTCTAGCGACTGCTTGGCCAGAAAGTCGCCGTAGGCAATGCGCAGCGTCTCGCGATGACGATACTCACGGAGCGTTCGCAGGGCAGAACGGCAGTCGGTCGTCGCTTCAATCTCCGCAAACAGCTCGTCTTCGAGCAGCTTTCGCGCGACTGGCTGGCCTTCCGACATGCGCAGCACGTCAAACGACTCCGGATCGGCAATGAGCTGTTCGGCCATATACTGGCTTATAGCAAACAAATGCACCAGCACTTCCAGCGAGGCTGGCTCACGTTCGAACAAACTCAACCAGGCAAGCGGAGAACGGGCATTCTCCAAGAAGCGAATCAAATTGACGATGACGCGTTCGTTTTGTACGCCGGTTCCGGTGAGCTGTTGCAATTGGGCAACAAAAGCGTCGTACAGCTCCGGCGGCACTCCAAGCTCTAGAATGGCTGACATACGCTCGATCATCGTTCAATTCGCTTCCTGTTCGCATTGGCTAGCAGTTCGCAGCCAAGCGATGCAAGCTATCGGCTACTCGGCTATATTGTTTTACATCGACTTCCGATACTCTTCATAGCCCTGCAGTTCCCCCACCTGGACTAAGCTAAGAATCCATCATGAAATCTTGCATCCTATTCAGTGCTGTCTTTCCAGCCGTTGTTCTTCCAGCCTTCGCCTTGCTGTTTTCCGGCTCACTGGCGCGAGCTGCGGATCGTCCCAATATCGTCTTTATCCTAGCCGATGACCTCGGCTGGCGAGATCTGAGCAACGAGGGCTCGACCTACTACGAAACTCCGCACATTGATCGCATCGCGCAGGAGGGAATGAAGTTTACGCGCGGCTACGCTGCATGCCAAGTCTGTAGTCCATCTAGGGCCAGCATTCTGACGGGCAAATATCCAACTAAGCACGGAATTACGACTTGGATTGGAGATCCCCAAGGCGAAGCCTGGCGCAATTCGAATCGACATGATAGCCACTTGCCTGCCTCCTACGAACACAATCTTCGCGACTCGGAGATCACTCTGGCAGAAGCCTTGCAAACGGCAGGTTACAAAACGTTCTTCGCTGGCAAATGGCACTTGGGCAGCCAAGGTTCGTGGCCAACCGACCATGGATTTGAAATCAATCAAGGCGGCTGGGACGTGGGTTCGCCTCGAGGCGGTTACTTCTCTCCCTGGGAAAATCCCAACTTGCCTTCCGGCCCCGCTGGCGAGTCGTTGCCAATTCGCCTGGCTAATGAAACCGCTGCCTTTATTGAGGCCCAACAAGAGACTCCTTTCCTCGCTTACCTTTCGTTCTACTCGGTTCATGGCCCCATACAAACAACCCAGCCGCTTTGGTCGAAATATCGTGAGAAAGCACTGTTGAATGAATTCAGCGGCGATCGTTTTCTGTTTGATCGACGCTTGTGCGTCCGCCAAGTCCAAGACTGTCCCATCTACGCAGGCATGATGGAGTCGATGGACGATGCAGTCGGGATTGTGCTCGACAAACTCGACGAACTAGGCTTGACCGAAAATACGATTGTTTGCTTTACCAGCGACAACGGCGGCGTTTCCTCAGGTGACGCGTTCGCTACCTGCAACCTTCCTCTGCGCGGTGGCAAGGGGCGGCAGTGGGAAGGTGGAATTCGCGAGCCATATTACTGTCGCTATCCAGTAATTACACAATCAGGTTCGACGAGCCAGGTTCCAGTCAGCGGCATCGATTGGTACCCCACACTGTTGGATTTGGCAGGCGTGGCCGTACCCAGTGCGCAAGCTATCGATGGCGTTAGTCTTGTGCCCGTGCTCAAGGGTGGGACCTTGCCCGACCGACCACTTTTCTGGCACTATCCGCATTACGGAAATCAGGGTGGTGAACCCTCGTCGATCATTTTGCAACACGACTGGAAACTGATCCATTACCACGAGGACGGTCGTGATGAGCTGTATAACCTTGATCAGGATCCAGCCGAGCAACACGACGTCCTCAGCCAGCAAACGGAGCGAGCGATGGGCATGCGTCGCCAGCTAGATCAATGGCTAGCTGACACCAACGCCCAATTCCCGGTGCCAGATCCGCAGTTCGACGCGGCTGCCCGCGAAGCTCGCTGGCAAGCGTTGCAGACCTCCGGTAAGCGACAACTGGAAAAACAGCATGCCCAATTCCTATCGGCAGATTTCCAACCCAATCCCACTTGGTGGGACAGCCGCCCTCAGGATTAGCGCGTGGCATTCGGTTGCAACTTAGCTAAGCTGAAGCTCGGTACTAACTCTGACGTGGTCGACAGCCGAGCCATTTACCTTTTGTTCGGCGGAGGCGGTATTAGTGGCGATAACAAATCGTTTCGGTAGTGTTTTCATGGGTCGCGTCCAGTTGTAACAGTATCGACATCCCCAGGCTACGGTGCAAGATTTTATGCTTCGCCCCCTCAGTCCCGAACGGGCCGACAGAATTCTCGGCGCATTCTTTTGATCGAATGAAGAGTGCCCGTTCAAAGTGGGTGAATTGTGTCGACTATGGCCTTGAGTATTTTTCTGCCGAAGGTCCGGTGGCTCTTGCTGGCCCGCGCCACCGGCAGTGATGCATCGACCCTACGGGCCTGCACGCGTCGTAGGAAACAAACGGTAAAAACTGACAACCATAAGACTTGGTCGGCGAGCGGGCAGGGCAATCCACGCCAATCCGCGTCACTGTCGAGAAGCGGGAGTGATGTCCAACAGCAACGTTTCGTCGCCTCGCTGAATCTTGACTTTGGTCGGCTGGCCAACCTTCAAGGCCTCGATTGCGTAGGTGTAGTCATAGATATTCTCTATTTTGCGGCCAGCTAGTTCAACGATGATGTCCCCTGCCCGCAGCCCGGCCTGCGCTGCCGGGGCACCTTTGGTAGCACCGCTCAGCTTGACACCTTGGATGCCGTCTTGCGCATAATCCGGAATCGTTCCCAGGTAAGCGACCAAGTTGGCCCGCATCTCAGGCTGAACAGTTTGTTCCTTATAGTTTGGTGCCGCATCGGCCGTCGTCAATCCACGCGCGATTAGGGCCATCAAGTTGGCGATCTTGGCCGCCCCCTCATAATTCAACAATTCGGGCACATCGCGCGGCGTATGATACTCTGCGTGCGAGCCGGTGAAGGCCGACAGAATCGGCACGCCACGCAAGAAGAATGAGCTGGCATCTGTCGGTAGGTTGCAATCGTCTTGCAAAGTTACAGGTAAGCCAACCACCGCATTGCGTTGTTCAATTGCCAGCGACCAGTAATCTGACGACCCGATGCCTTGCAATACCAATTGCTCACGCAGCCGACCAACCATATCCAGATTGATGCACGCGGCAATTCGCGGGTAGATCGATTGCGTGTGTTTATTTCCACCGCTGGTAGCAGAGCGATCCGGAGATGCCTCGCTACTAGCCGTATCATTGGACGCATGCGGATGAGCCAGTGGCGTGCTGGCAGCATGGCCAGCTGGCCCCGCGGCAGGTATCTCATGAGGGTTGGCCACTGGATGGCTGGGGGCGAAATGCATCGCGGCAAAGTCTTCCACGAAAGCCTGCGAGCCACGCAAACCAAGCTCTTCGCCGCTCCAGGCGGCGAAGAGAACATCTCGCTGCATCTGCAACTTAGACGAGCGCACCTGAGATGCAAGGTATTGGGCAATCTCAAGCATGCTGGCCACCCCGGAAGCATTGTCGTCCGCACCGCGGTGGACACCGCCTTGCTCCTCCTCTTTCGCCAGTGAACCTGCGCTCTTGCCCGTCCCCAGATGGTCGATGTGAGCCCCAATGACGATCATCTCCTCGCGCGGTTCGCCACCTGCTGGCAACATTGCCAGCACATTGCGGCCATGGCTGGTAATCGGCTCGATATCAATGCTTGCTTCCAGCGCCACGCTATCCAACGGAAACCCCATTTGAGGCTCACCGCCGTCCAACGCCTGCTGCACCTGCAGAAGTTCTTTCCCGGCGGCGTTGAACCACGCGCTCGCCACCTCATCTTGCACACTGATGACTGTCAAACTACTCGCACCCAGAGAACCATCCATTCGTAGGGGAAGCAATCGTTGCCGAAGTGGACTTGTGGGGCCACTCACAAAGATCAATCCCGCTGCACCTCGATCGCGAGCCACCATAGCTTTGTAACGCTCCCCGCTGTACCTAGCCAAATGCTGCCGGCGCTCGGCAGGGATATCCTGAGGCATTTGCCGGAAGACAAGGACCCACTTGTCTTTGACGTCCAAATGAACGTAGCTGTCATACTCGCTCTGGTCGCCGTCGGCTGGGGCTACAATTCCGTAACCGGCAAAAACTACGCCCTTTGCGGCTTCAAGGCCCTCTTTTGAAAAAAATGCGGGACGCCACTGCTGGTCGATCTGGTAGGAAA
>JAGQPR010000414.1 GCA_020426625.1 Planctomycetales bacterium | reverse complement strand
CTCCTCCTTCGCCAGACTGCTGTGTCCGCACCTCCTCCTTTCAAGCGATTTCATCGGGCGAAAACACTTCCGCTCTAGCCATCTCGACCATTGCCAGCTCCTCGATATTTCTTACCTACAGGTTGGCTGAACCGAGTGATTCCTTCGCATCGACTCGACGCATGTAGGTAAGACGTATGGAACCGACAAAAGCTTACACCTTATCCCCACTTTTTTCTGAGAAACTCCGCTAGCCAGACTGCTGTGTCCGCATTTCCTCCGCATTTCCTCCCAATCTTCCTACGAGGCGTCCAATCGGTATTCGAAGCAGGCGAGAGGAAAAATCAACATTCGTCACTCTTTGAATCTGTTGGCTCGCAATTCAACGAGGCGCATTGCAGTCGCTCTTTCTTGTTCCTGGGCTGTGTACGTATTTTGGCAATTTCTCTTCATCCAATGAGAAAAATGGACTTCTTGTTCGCCTCTAGGGTGGAAAGACGGGTCCCGTCTCAAAACACCTTAGATTAGAAGGAATCATGAAAATGATGAAGCAAATTGCAACGATTGGTTGTGGAATGGTTTTGGCTCTTGTAGGCTTGTTTTTCGTTGCAGGCCGACCAGTTACGGATTTATTAGGCTACTTCCGGGCAGGAGCCTCGACGACGGTCAAGTCGATCGAAGCGGAGATCCCAGACCGTGTCCACGACGAGAAAGCAGCTTCCGAACTGGCTGCTGCCCGAGAACAACTGGTCGATCGCCAGGTTCAACTGAACCTTTCTCAAAATCAACTTAAGAATCTCGAACACGAAATTGTGAGTTTGCAAGAAGCAGTTGCGGACCGGGCCCAAGTGCTAGCGTCGGCGTATCCTGTGCTTCAGACAGCTATTGACGCTCGGGACGAACAAATCACGTTCGTATCGACCAATTTTTCGCTGGACGAATTCCAGCACGAGATCGATGATCTGTTGTCGATGCAGGAACGCGACGAAAATGCGTTACGTATCAAGCAGGCCGGATATGAGCGACTGCAACAGAGTGTCGCCGATGGCGTTTCCGCCTTGTCCGTGATGAAGAACGAAATATTGGAAATCGAACAAGTATTCGTGATTTTGAAGACCCGCCGCGATCAAGCTCGTATGGAATCGGAAACGTTAGACCTGGTGGCAGGAGCCGCGTCGTCTGCTGATTCGTCAACCCTTGCCATTGGTAGCAACATCGACCGACTGCAGGGGCAAGTCGAACATCTGGAAGCCAGCAATGCAGCGCGTCGCGATGTCGCTCCCGTTTCACAGCGCTCGAGTACAGGAAAATTGACCCAATCGTTCAATCGGCTAGATGCCTTGAAAAAGTACGCGGAAGATTCTGCCGCAGCCGTGTCCAGAGCCCCAAACGCTAAGAACGACTCGGTGGAAGTGCCCGAGGAACCAATAAGCCAGGACAATACGGCCAGTGCAGCGAAGTCCTTCGAAGCAGAAGAAGTTGTGATCCGAATTAACGGTACGCAAGCCAAATCGGAATGAGCTGCAGCGTGCTGCAACGGCAGGCCACTGCCGAGCGACCACGAGGGCTGGTCGATGGAACAGTAATAGTCGCCTTTCGCTCCGCGAGAGTGTGCCGGGGTCCGTGCGTGAGCTCTCTGACTATCCATCGTGGGGCGGTAAGGGATCTTTGCCTTGCTATCCCAAAGTGCTGAGCCTGTGTTTGGTACACAATGCGCAGACACACTTTTGCGGAGAGACTGCCAATAATCTGATAGGCTACAGTAGCCTGGCTCTTCCGAGCCGAGTACTCGAGCGCCGGTAGAATTTTGCTGTCGAAAATCGAGTGAGACAAACTTGCTTCTTAAGAACGATATTCAGAAAGCTTACGCACTCATGCTCAGTCTGACGTAGTGCACACTTTCACGGAGCGAAAGGCGACTATGCAATTCACTTTCCCTCGCGCGTGAGAAAGTGAGCCAGGTTAGAGGCTGCTGTTTGTATTCATCTGCCGCTCGTCTTGCAAACTCGTCGCGACTATTCGTCAACTGCGGACATTACAATGACAATCACGAAAGAAAAAATGAAGACGGCGAATCCAATGTCGGACATCAAAGATGCGAAACGATTGCGCGACTTGTTAGATCGACAGAGTCATCTCCTGGGATCGCTCAAACCAGTCACGCAACCTGAGCAAAGAATTGCAATCGAGAAAGAACTAAACAATGTTCGTCGCCAGTGCATTGAATTGGTGGACCGGTATTTTCGTCAGGTATTGCACCCAATTCTGCGACAGCGGTTTCCAGGCAAGATCACTGACCTGCAAACAGATATTTCCAGGTCGGCACCTGTCAACGTCGTCGTTCAGTTCACTCAGTTGGTAAACGATTTTTTTGTGCAAGTGCTGGATGATCCGAAATTCGACAACCCGTTCTGGAAGAAACAAACATTGGTTGAGCTGCGTAATTACGCTTCGATCGCGATCAGCCATCACGGCTTGATTGACGCGTTACGGCGGCGGAAAAAGCAAGAAGCGATCGGAGACGATGGCGTGCGCCAGGTCTATGAGGACCAAATAGCGATCGAAGTCGAACAGCAACTTGCTGAGACGGGCATCGATCCGGCCGATGCAGCGGAAGTGATCAATGACTGGGAAGAAGCAGGCAATCGCGACCAGCAAAAATACGCTCGCCTGCTGCGTCTGCATTACATCACTGGAATGTCGATGGAACAGGTAGCTGCGGACATGGATCTGAACATCAAGACGGCATATCGAGTCCGCCAACAAGCATTGACGGCCGTCCGTGCCGAACTGTCAGCACGATCTTGAGGAACCTGGCAATGGGCATTTTTGACAACACGAGCCTTGCACCCGAAAACGACCCGACGACCGATATTTCCCATGCGACCAGGGCAGAAATCGCGGCTCGAGGATTGGAAATCCACGGTAGCCTTTCCCGCCTAAATGTCGACGACGGGGCAACGGCATGTGTGCTGAAGGCAACCGAAAAGAAATCCGGGCGAATTGTAGCTCTCAAGATCTACAAACACCCAGATCGGAAAGTCGTGCATCGAAACGGCGATTCGATTCCCATGACGAATTTCTTTGAAAATGAACGACGGATGTTGGCCGGGCTTCAGGCGTGTCCGTTGGTGCCCAAATACTATTTCAGTGTCGCTGCTGGAGAAGCAACCAGTGACGAACCAATTCAACCGTTCCATGTGATGGAGTTTGTCGAGGGAACTCGAATCACCAAGTATGTCGAAGAATCTTTGGCGGGCGACCGCGCCGCCACTGTTGCTCTATTTCGCCAAGTGCTCGATGCAATCGAAACGATCCATCAATTTGGATATTTGCATCGAGACCTTTCCGATGGGAACATTTTGGTCGATCGGCAAGGGAACATCCGCTTGATCGACCTAGCCGAGGCGTCGCCGTTGGGAGAACAACACACTCGGTTGATTTCCACCCCGGGTCTGGGCACCGAAGGTGTGGCGGCGCCAGAGCAGCAAAAAATTCGCAGGATTCAGACGGACGATGTACGAGATGCCTGCACCATCGGCTATGCGATGTTCACGGGACGTTGGAAGCAAGATGGCGAAGGTGCGCCGCATTGGCGCCATAAACTGCACAATTCGGGAACGCCTGCCGGAATTGCGTCGATTCTGGTCAAAGGCATGGCACCTCGTGATCCGAATCGCGAGCAAGATCCCCGAGTGTGGAACACAGCTCGCGAAGTGATCGAGGCGATCGACCGTGTGCAGCGCAATCAGCGATTTCGAAAGCGCCTGTTCCGCAACATCTTAGGGATGGCTGCAATCGCAGCCGTGTTAACAATCTTTGGATATGTTGCCTGGGACCGTGTAATGCAATTTGCGTACACATCGGAAATGCGACGGTTGGCCGACCAGCGTCAGATATTGAGCAATTCTCCTCAGGATGCTCGAATGGACGTTCGCGTGCAACGCCGGGTCAACGCGGCGAACGAACTAGAACAACAAGCGGATGCCTCGAGCAGCGAAGGTGATGTGGGCACAGCTAGCATGCTACTGGCAAAGGCGGTTGACGAAATCAACGAAGCTTCACGATTGGCAGACAACATTGCCAAACTAAAACCACTGATCCAACCGCTCCGAAAAATTCTGATGGAAAACGAACAGTGGAATCGAGAATGCGAAGCCGTCAGTCGGCAACTGTCGGCACTGGGCAGTGCGTATCAAGTAATTCAGAACGAGGTCGAAGTGGGTAATCCCGAACAAGCGTGGGCGCTGATTTCCGATCTTCAACCGAAACTGGTCCAGCTGATTGACGACAACCAGAAATCGTACGAGATCGCCGACCTGATGGAGCAAATGACCTCTCAATCCGTCGGTTTAGACCAATCACTTAAGAGTCACACAGACTATGAGCAAATCAAAAACGACTGTTCGCGTGCGGCCCGATATTACCGCGACGGAAAATGGTCCGAAGCGCGTACAGAATTGTTGGCAGCCATGACGTCGATGAAGTCCTTTTTCCAACAGCATGAAACGGAAGAACAACGCAAGGCGCGTTTGGCATCCAATGCGGAAATCGTCAACGCCCAGTTGGCTACCAACGAGTCTCTGCAACTACAAGTCAAAGATCTGACGGAGCAAATTGCCAGTGCGAAGGAAGAATACCAGGAAGTCCTTTTTCAAGGTGCCCAATACCAGCAGCAGCGAGATACTGCCCAAAAGCAACTTGAAGAATTGCAAGTGGATCTATCCACCGCCCAGTCGAATCTTGACAAGGCAACTCGAAAGCTGTTTGCTGCGGAATCTGAGCGTGACGCCTTGTCCCAGTGGAAGCAGGACACGGAACCCAAACTGGTCGATCTTCAATCGCGTCTGCAGGCTGGCTCAGCTGCTTGGGAGCAACAAGCGGCAGAATTGAAACGGACTCAGGATTTGATATCCAAAATAACTAAGAGCCCGGGCGCTGATAGCGAGTCCGCAGAACGTCAACTGGAATTGGCGAAAGCCGAACAAGCGATTGAACACTTTGAGCCAGAATCACTCGAGCAGGCTGCCGAGCGGCTAATATCGGAGTCCAAACAGTACGAAGCACTGCTTGCCACTAGAAAGGAACACATCGAACTTGGGAAAACGGATCGCCATGCCGACGTCCGCGGCATCGACGAACAGCTGCAGTCTCAATTCCGCATCGTGGTGACTGCCCTGCGCAAACGCGATGAACAAGGCGCACAAGCATGGTCGGCGTTTGATTCGCAGATTGCCTACCAACGTAAGCTGCGTGAAACGACAATCGAGGAAGGGTGGGCGGAATCCTCATCCAAGATTCGCGAGATCGATAACGCGATCGCGACATTGATTAACCAGCAGAAGCCGCACGAAAATGGACAGGCGCGATTCCGGGCTGGCAAATACGACTTTGCCGATTGGGAGTCGCTCAAGAGCGACGTCAAGATGTGGGCTGCTGCCGATGCGCTCGACTCCCTTTTCTTTGCTGAAGATGCTACAGGCTTTGGCGAACTGAAACTCGGTACCAAGTTCACTAACTCCATTGGGCAAGAGTTTGTTTACTTGCCTCCTGGCACCTTTGACATGGGATCGCCGAGTACAGAAGATGGCCGCGACAGCGACGAGACTCAGCACAAGGTGACACTCACCCGAGGTTTTTTCGTAGCAATCACGGAGAATACCCAGGCTGCGTGGAAGGCGGTCATGAATACTGAGCCCTGGAAGGGCGAGCCGTTTGTTCGTGAGGGCGACAATTACCCGGCAGTGTACGTAAGCGCTGAAGACTCAGATCAGTTCTGCGGGCGACTGAACAACGTAGAACGAAAAAACGGTACTTTACCCGAAGGCTGGGAATACCGGCTGTTGACTGAGGCGGAATGGGAATATGCGTGCCGCGCTGGCGAACCCGACAGATTTCATTATGGCGACAACGAATCTCAACTGGGAAAATACGCTTGGTTCGACGACAATGCGTGGGACATTGGCGAGAAATACGCGCATGAGGTAGGGAGAAAGCTGCCCAATCGATGGGGACTTTACGACATGGCAGGTAATACATGGGAGTGGACAGCCGACACGTTTGCCGATTATCCTAGCAGTGCGGTTACCGACCCACATGTTCTCGGCGGTTCCTTTCGCGTGGTCCGGGGCGGCAGTTTCTACGACGTTGCGTCGGACTGCCGCTCAGCGAATCGCAACGGGGATTCGCTTGGCAGCCGCAACGGCTACCTGGGCTTCCGCGTTGCCTGTGTTCAACTTTCCAAGTAGCATGCAACTAGGTCCAGTTATTTGCGAAGTCTGACGTACGGGCGAATAGGCGGAAGGCCTTTGATTGACGATTAGTGAGGTACGAGGAAAATCACTGACGAAAATCATTGATCATCGGCAGATGCTGTAGGACATGCCGCACGACCGGAATGGAGAGGCTGTTTCCTAACAGTTTCCACTGGAGGCGTTGTGCACGAACTCGGTTTGTAAGCGTCAACCGCTCGGGCTTGCCTGGCTGTATGTGCGACCAATGATAATCCGCTGGGAAACCAGGCAAGCGAGCTACTTCCGTGGGGGAAAAACGTCGCAGAGGGTGAGGACCTTGAGCAGGCGGCAGACGTAAATAGGAACCGGAACGTACAATGCTCTTGCCGTAACTGCTGGCAAAGCAGGCCGTCACGGCTTGGCTCGCCTGGCGATCGGCGATATCCAAGGCCCGTGCAAAACGCTCTGCTGTAGCTGTCTCAAGCCGCAGGGTTGGATCGTCGTCTGCGCTCGGATCAATGAGGTCCATGCCTGGTCGTTAGCTGCGGTGGAATGCTCCAGGGCTGCAATGGTTGGTAACTGGCAAGCAAGTAGGATCGCGGGCGTCGATTGGGCCAGCCAAATTGCGTTGGGCATAATTGAATAGTTTGCCAATGGTAGCCCAAAGAATCTATTCAATCAACTCTGCCAATGCCGCGCGAATTGGGTTCAAGTCCACATAAGCAACGCAAGCCAGCAAGGCCGACTCATCAAGAAGTCGGACGGCCCTAAATCGAGCCTCCCAGAATTTGCCGGTTTCCTTCGTCTCGTGGTTTGCTCGCTGGCCAACATGCTGACACAACAACCGCATCCACCAGGAAATATCGCTTAGCCGACGCCGAATTGCCCGCAGTTTGTCGGGATCGTTGCGTATCGAGTTCAGTTCGGGTTCG
>JAGQPR010000413.1 GCA_020426625.1 Planctomycetales bacterium | reverse complement strand
AGCCTAATTTTAGGGTAGTGGGATTCGCCAGAATTCCTCTCAATCGGGGAATTCTGGCGAATCCCACTACGGACCAAGTTTTGACGGAGCAAGGGTGTGTTATTTGTCAGCTCCGGTATCAAGAACCGCCATAAAGGCTTTTTGGGGAATGTCGACCGAGCCAATGGACTTCATTCGCTTCTTGCCCTCTTTCTGCTTGGCCCACAGCTTTTTCTTGCGCGAGATGTCGCCACCATAGCACTTAGCCGTCACATTCTTTCTCAACGCTGGCTTCGTTTCGCGGGCGATGATCCGCGAACCAATGGCAGCTTGCACGGCGACTTCGAACATGTGCCGGTCGATTTCTTCTTTTAGCTTCTTCACGACCGCACGTCCCCGCCGATCGGCGTCGCGCCGATCACAGATTACGCTCAACGCATCCACTCGCTTGCCATTTACCAGAATGTCCATGCGGACCAGGTCCGCTGTTTCATAGCCGACCAACTCGTAGTCCATTGTGCCGTAACCGCGAGTCGCACTCTTCAGCCGGTCGTGCAAGTCGTAGATCACCTCGGCCAGTGGGAGGTCGTACGTTATCATGGCACGAGTTTGCGAAATGTATTCAGTCGAACGCTGCAGCCCGCGCCGATCTTGGCAAAGTTTCATCACTTGGCCAATCTGTTCCGTTGGAACTACAAAATTGACGCGGACGATTGGCTGGCGAAACTCTTCGATCTCTCCTGGTTCGGGCACATCTTGCGGCTTGTGGATTTCATGTTCGACGCCACGACTGTCGAGAACCTGGTACGTCACATTGGGTGCTGTTTGGACCAGGTCTACATCGCATTCTTCTTCCAATCGCTGTTGAATGATCTCCATGTGCAGCAGCCCGAGAAAACCGCAGCGAAAGCCGAAGCCAAGGGCTTCGCTGGTTTCCGGCGCGAATTCAAAACTCGGGTCATTGATGCTCAACTTTTCCAAAGCATCTCTCAGCTCTTTAAAGTCTTGGCCGTCGCTGGGATAAAGGCCGCAATACACCATCCGCTTGGGTTGGAAATAGCCGGGTAATGGTTCGGCGCTGTTCGGTCCGTCAGTGACGACCGTGTCGCCGATATGCACGTCTTGCAGCGATTTGATATTACAGATCAGATATCCGACTTGTCCCGCTCGCAGATGTTGGCAAGGCCGTCGTTTAGGTACGAATTGCCCCAACTCAATTGTTTCGTAGCTTGCATCAGCGCGTGCCAGGCGAATCTTTTGCCCCTTAGTCACCGTGCCGGACATAATACGCGCATAAGTGATCGCTCCACGAAAGTCGTCGTAGTGCGAATCAAACACCATCGCTTGCAACTTGCCGTTCGGATCGCCCTTGGGAGCAGGAATCCTAGTGACGATCGCCTCTAACAATTCGTCGATACCAATGCCCGCTTTAGCACTGCATTTGACGATATCAGCCGGGTCGATCCCCAGGGACTGACTCATTTCCTCAGCGACTTCGTCTACGCGTGCGTATGTCAAGTCGATTTTGTTGATCACGGGAATGATCGTCAAATCGTGCTCAAAGGCAGCGTAAGCGTTAGCCATGGTTTGGGCTTCGACACCCTGAAAGGCGTCTACCAATAACAACGCCCCCTCGCAACATGTCAGACTGCGAGAGACTTCATACTGAAAATCTACGTGACCGGGCGTGTCGATCAGGTTCAATTCGTAATCAACGCCGTGACGCGTCGTTCGCAACGTGACCGCCTTGGCCTTGATGGTGATTCCTCGGGAACGTTCCAATTCCATGCCATCGAGCAATTGCGCTTTCATGTCGCGCATGGCAACCGTGCCCGTGGCCTCTAACAATCGGTCAGCCAAGGTGCTCTTGCCATGATCGATGTGCGCGATAATGCAGAAATTTCGCACGTGCGAAATATCAACGTCTGGACGACTGTTCTTACTCAGAATACGACTCCCAATGAATTGGCCGAAGATGCTGACCGCAGCACAGTGGTCTACGCCTGCGCCTCAAGTTCTTTTGAAGCTTGACGCGCGATGCCTGCAGCACCGATATAGCCTGCTTCCGGTCCGAGTCTAGCAAATTCGATTTTCGTCCCCGCCGAGACATTCGAAAAGGTGCGGCGGCTGAATTCGGCGCGTATTGCCTTAATAAACCGGCAACCAACCGGACAGGAAGCTCCACCGAAGTTCATGGCTCCGCCCAGCACCACCAGGCCTGGGTCCACGGCATGGACGGCACTTGCAATGCCAACTCCCAGGTAGAAAGCTGTTTCGTCAACGATTTGAAGGGCCAGATCGTCACCTTTGACCGCGGCCAGGTAGACGTCCTTGGCGGTTACTCGGCCAGCCTCTTTCCACGTATCGTGCAATATCCCGCTTGTCCCCAACTGGATCAATTCCTGCGCTCGCAGGGCCACGGCACTTGCACTGGCGTACGCCTCCAGTTGCCCCTGTCCACCGCCCCAATTGCAAAGGCGTGCATCCGGGCGACAGTCTACGATGATGTGCCCCAGTTCGCTACCGAAGCTGTTGCAACCATTGATCAGCTTGCCTTCATAGATTACGCCACCGCCAACGCCCGTTCCCAAAGTCAGCAGCGCGAGGCTGGTTTGTCCTGCTCCACTGCCGATCCACCATTCGCCGAACGCAGCGGCATTGGCATCATTGATGAAGCTGACGGGCATTTTCAATGCCTCAGACATCTTGTCGCGTATCGGAAACTGATGCCATGCTGGCAAGTTCGAAGGATCAAGCAGCTTTCCTTCACGCAAGCTCAACGGACCTGGTGCCCCCACGCCGCAGCCGACGATTTGATCGCAGTCGATAGCCACACCCAATGCCATTTGCTGGCACTTTGCGGCGACCCGCTGACAGGCTTTGACGGGATCCACTTCAGGTTGTGTTTCAATGCTGTCAAAAACTACTGGACGACCGCTGTCGTCGACCAATCCTATCTTGATATTTGTGCCGCCGACGTCGACACCCCAAAAAAACGGAGGCTTTGCTGGCGCCACGTTTTCGCGGTTGGAAAGCGGAGGCATGAATTGGGCTTAGTAAAGCATGGGAATTCAGGTTGTTACACTACGATGGAAGCTGGCGGAACCCCATCTTGGGGGCCTCAGCGTATCGAGCTGGGAGCCAGTATAAGAACTCACGCGAGTTTCGCACAGACGGAAATCCAGCGTGTTCATATTGACTTTCCTCGACGGGATTGGGTATGAACGCAACAGCAGGGAATGCACTGCGTATCAAATGCACTGCGAATCATCTCCAGACGCAATAATTCGAAGGAATCGAGTTCGTGCCAACATCTGTCACCAGGAAATCGGTCGTAATTTCCTTGCTTGCTGCGTGCGTATGGGTTTGCCCCAAAATCAACGGCGCTCCTGGACTGTGCTTTTCACAAGAAGCGCAATGGATCTGGTCACCAGAACATCCCCGCGGGCAGGCGAAGCAGGGCGATTGTTTTTTCCGCAAGACGCTTGAACTGACAAACGTCGAACAGGCGACAATTACGATCACTGCCGACGACGAATACAGTCTATTTGTCAATGGTCGACAAGCGGGCGTTGGGCGATCGATCAAGCAGATGGAGCACTACGACATTACGCGGTTGTTAAGGCATGGCCGGAACGTGATTGCCGTGCGCGTTAACAATCTAGCAGACGGGCCGGCGGCACTTGCGGCCAGGGTGTTCATTAAGCCGCCAGGAAAGCCATGGGCCAGTTACTCGACGGATGACAGTTGGCGAAGCCATTTGGACAGCGCTGCTGGCTGGCAAGCGATTGCTCATGACGATTCGCGCTGGAAGCCGTCGCAGATGTTCGGCGCCCTGGGAGAAACGGCGCCCTGGGATCGCCGCGAGGAAGTCGCTCCGCAACGGCTGTCGGAGAATCAAAGGTTTCGCATAAGCAACGAGTTTGCTGTCGACCAAGTAATGGGCAACGACGAAACGGGTTCGCTGGTCAACATGGCCTTCAATGAGTTTGGACATATTATCGCTGCTCGCGAAGGTGGTCCACTGTTGCTCATCTACGATAGTGACAAAGATGGCAAGATCGACAAGACGCGAGACTACTGCGATTTGGTCGCCAATATTCAAGGCATACTGCCGTTGAACGGAGACGTTTTTGTAACCGGCGAGGGGCCTGAAGGGTTGGGCGTTTACCGCTTAGTTGACAAAGACCGCAATGGGGAGCTGGAAGAGGCCCGCAAGGTAGTTGGCTTCCGTGGCGAGGCGGGTGAGCACGGCGCCCATGGCCTAACGCTAGGACCCGATGGACGAATCTATTGTGTCCTAGGCAATCAAGCGTACTTTGATGGCGAATTTGCGGATACGAGCCCACTGAAAACCTTCTATGAGGGCGATCTGGTACCTCGTTACGAAGATCCGGGCGGACACGCACAAGGCATAAAAGCTCCCGGCGGTACGGTGATTCGTTTTGATGTCGAGGGCCAAACCGTTGAGCTAGTCGCGGGTGGACTGCGCAATTCGTATGACCTGCTGTTCGGGCCCAACGGACGCTTGTTCGTGCATGACAGTGATATGGAATCCGACGAGGGCGCCCCCTGGTATCGGCCAACAAGTCTTTACGAAGTGGTTGAAGGCAGTGAATTTGGTTGGCGCAGCGGCTGGGCGAAATGGCCCATCTACTATTTTGACCGACTACCGCCAGTGTTAGAGACTGGACGAGGCTCACCTACCGGAGCATGTCTATATGACCATTTCATGTTCCCGCAACGTTTCCATGGTCGGCTGATGCTCGCCGACTGGACACAAGGGCAGATTCTGTCTGTGAAACTAGATGCCGCTGGACAGGCTCAGTCGGAAGTTTTCTTGCAGGGGCAGCCGCTGAACGTCACTGATCTAGCGGTAGGGCCAGATGGCTGGCTGTATTTTTGCACGGGAGGTCGTGGAACCAAAGGTGGAATCTACCAGGTCCGCTGGCTTGGTAAAGTTCCCGATACAATTTCGGATCTCGGCGAGGGAATTGCTGCTGCAGTTAAACAGCCTCAATTGGACTCTGCCTGGGCTCGTCAAAAGATCGCATCCATTAAACGTGAGCTGGGTACCGCTTGGGCTGATACCGTGGCTGGCGTAGCCTTCAGCGACGAGAACCCAGCCAAGTACCGGGTTCGCGCACTGGAGCTGATGCAGTTGTTTGGGCCGACGCCAACGCCTGAGTTACTAACCGCGCTGAGCGAGTCACCCAACGAGGCCGTCCGCGCCACGTCGGCCCATCTCATGGCGCTGCACGGCGAATTGCCGGAGATGGTCCAATTGCTGGAGAAGCTGCTGAGCGACTCGGACTTGGCTGTACAACACGCTGCGTGCGAAGCTCTGCTGCGCTCAGGTGCTCAGACGGACTACGAATTTCTGGTACCACTGCTGGAAAGTACCGATCGCCAAATCAGTTGGGCGGCGCGGCGCATACTTGAGCGGTTGCCATCGCAACGATGGAAAGAGCCATTGTTGGCACATGAAAATATTCGTGTACGACTGCAAGCGTGTTTGGCGCTGATGATCGGCGCGCCAAGTGACGAGAACGCGCGGCAGGTCCTAGAAATCTCTCGGGAAACACTCAAGGGCTTTGTCAGCGACCGCGATTTCATGGATTTATTGCGTATGACACAAGTCGCCTTGCATCGTTCCAGCTTGCCTAGAGAGCAGCTCGACGAGCTGGCGAAGGCCTTGGCTGGGGAGTTTCCTGTTGGCGAACCCATCTTGAACAGGGAACTATTCCGCTTACTAGCCTACCTGAACTGTGAAAAAATCATTCCCAATGCCATTAGTTACTTGCAGTCCGACGCCGAACTGCCCGAGCGGGTTCACGTCGGCATGCACCTGAGGTTTTTCGAGCATCCATGGTCCAGTGCCGAGCGTTACGCCATCATCAAGTTCTTCGAAGAGTCTCTGCCGGCCGACACTGGCAGCAGCGTCCCGTTGTACGTGCTGAATGTAACTCGCGACTTGTGCCAGGATCTCCCCTTGGAGGAAGCTCGTTTATTTGTGTCCGAAGGTGCCAAGTGGCCTAATGCTGCTTTGGTCTCGCTTTATCAATATCCAGAAACTCTCTCGTCAGCTGACTTGCAAACACTCAAGCGGCTGGATCAAGAAATCGATCGCCCGGGGTTTGAAGCTGAGCAATACAAGCGTCTGCGGACTGGAATCGTGGCCATGCTTTCACAGCACGGCGACGAGGATGCCATGGAATACTTGCGGCAAATTTGGGTACGCAATCCCGAAAGAAGGCAGGCAGTTGCCTTAGGGTTGGCCCAATCCCCCGGCGATGAGAACTGGGACTATTTGATTCGCAGCCTGCCAGTGTTGGAAAGCTATGCAGTTACTGAGGTTCTGAACGCTTTACGAACTGTACCTCAGGCTACCGACGATCCACAGGCTCTGCGCGAAGTGATCATTCGCGGCTTGAAGATCGAGCAAGAAAACATGTCGCCCCGAGCTGCTACCGCTCTTCTTAGTTATTGGACAGGTCAAAAGTTGGAGGCAGACGAGGGGGAGAGTGAACTTGCTCCGTGGCAGGCGTGGTACGCAGGCGAGTTCCCGAACCGGCCCGAAGCCAAGCTGCCAGAGCTAGAGCAGGCTTCGCCGTGGACCATGGATACGTTGTTCGAGTATTTTCTTTCGAGCGACGGACGCAAGGGCAACGGCGAACGCGGAAAATTGGTATACGCCAAGGCGCAGTGCGCCAGTTGCCACCGCATGGGCAATGACGGGACGGCTATCGGCCCAGACCTATCTACGGTCGCCAACCGCTTCACACGAAACGAGGTGATTGAATCGATTCTATTTCCATCTCACGTGATTTCCGATCAATATCGCAGCCAAACAGTCCTGACCTCCGAGGGCAAAATATTTACTGGGATCATTTCGAAGACGCCCAGCGGTGCCCTGTTGGTTCGCGATTCGCAACTACAGGAGCACTTGGTTGCTGAGCAAGATGTTGACGAAATGAAGCCGAGCAAGACTTCGATGATGCCAAGTGGGTTGCTGGACAATCTGACAGCAGCTGAAATCCGTGACTTGATGACGTTCCTCGGCTTCGTGCCAGACGAACGCCAGCAAGTTGCCAATGTCAAGGAATTGCACCTGAAACGCTAGCGTCACAAATCATAATTCCCATAACACATCAGCCTCTAGCGCGCTAGCGTGCGGTTCCGTCGAAAACCGCGTGCTAGCGCACAGCGGCTAATCTTGCGGC
>JAGQPR010000412.1 GCA_020426625.1 Planctomycetales bacterium | reverse complement strand
AATCTCACTGATCAGATGATACCCCGGTGCAATGTCGCCAGAGCGAGATACGCTGGCAACTGCGGTAGCTCCCGGCTGTTGTGGTACGATGTCCCGTTCTGCTTCGGAGTTGGCGAAAGCCTCAATCAGGTCGCCGAATAGGTCTTCCTGAGCCACCGCCTGGCGGCAATCTGGACAAGCGTCCAGGTGCCGCTGCACTTCAGCGGCGTCAGCGGTCGACAACTGGCCAGCCTTAAACCGTGCGACATCTTCAGGATTTAAACAGGTCGCGTCCGGTTGTGATGCTCTGGTCAAGCGGACCATAGTTGCGCAAGCCTCATTCTGTACCAGGCAAAGAATAGACATTTTGACATGGGCCCGTCCAGATCGCCCTATTCTAGTCGCCTGGTCAAGGCAAGCCACCTGGAAAATTGACTCTCCTCGCTAATCGCCACCACGTTGGTCAACCTCGCGGGGAGTCGATTGAATTTCTGAGGATTTTGAGGAATGTTTGTCTCCTCCGCCCGCGTAGCGGAGGAGGTCGCGGGTAAAGTGAGCGGGAGGGGACTTTCTCAGTGCATCACGGCTACTAGTAGACGGATCCCTGACTGGAGAGAACGCAACCACAATTGCGCAACTGGAAACTAAGACTTCCACAGACGCAAAGCCAAAGACCCTCTCCCGGCCGCATTGCGTCCGCCCTCTCCTGATGCTCGTGCCTGTCGAGGTTCTACTCGTTGGGGTTGCCCGATTCATACCATTGCCAAATCTCATCGGCAGTCAACGCACCGGCGAACATTGCGAACTCATCCATTGTGCCATTCAAATTGCGTAGCACGAATTCAGGATCCGCGCGGTACATGGGTTGGCTCCAATTGCAGATAGAAGCGTGGCCCACGCGGATGGACTCGACGAGAAATGAATCTTGGATCGTCTCTCTAGCAAGGGGTTGGCCGTTCAAATAGTGAGTCACCGCTCGCGATTCTACATCGTAGGTAACAGCCAACATCGTCCAGCGTCCACTCAGCGACGGATTCCAAATGCTAGGTGAATAGTAGATGGGTTGAACCAGCTTTTGCTCCTCGTCTTCCCGGGGGACTTTGACCGAAAAGAAAACTCTACCATCATCCATCAGCTGCCAGTGTGGCTCTCGGTCATCGTGGCCGTCGGTCAGGAACAGCGAGTTGTACCAGCGATCCAGACTGTTGATTTTCACCCAGCACAACAATGTTAGTCCGCGGAATTCGTCGGGAACATGGACGCGTACGCGGCTACCGACAGGACTAAAGTCCAATGCTTCCTCGGTTTGTCCCCAACGATTCGCAGTTCGCTTCGCCCCGACAATGGTTCCACTGGTAGCCAGTGACTCGCCAACAGTCGCCAAGTTTTCGACAATCCTTTCTGACTGACCAGCGGTGCGAAATCGATAATAGGCGACAAGTCTCGGATCGGCCCCATAGGCCGTCTGCTTTTGAGACCATTGCGAATATCGTTGTTGCTGTCTCTCACGCGCGCGTTCCTGAAACTCCCTTGGTCCAACCGTACGGATTAGCTCTGAATCGACTTCGATGGCTCCATCACTGCTAGATAGACGTCGTGATCCGCCCGCATACAGGCGAAGCGAGTCACTGGCTTGCGGCTGCAGCTCCACCTCGCCATCAATGACATGCACGTCCGCGCCCGACGGGTCAACGCTGATGCTAAACTCCGTTCCCAAATCGATGACATCACCGGAGTTCGTTTTGATCTTGAAGCCCTGCGCAGGCTCGGGTACCCGCGCCCGCGCCCTCCCCTCCAAAACGGTCATTTGCATCGGAGAGTCTATCGTGAATCGGGCTTCCCCGGCCAAGACGACCTGGACGCCGCTGAACAGCTCGATGTGTGCCAATCCGGATTTCAAGTGCAATTTGCCCGACGGCAGGACATCCCCGTCAGCAAATGAAATGTCAGACCAAACCGCATTCTCTTGGCCGTTCAGGATGGCAAAACCGCTCGCAGATGTTTCGGCAGTTGCCTTGATAGACGCTGTCGGTTGCTGCGATAGATTCTGATTGGTATCGTTGGGGCCAAACGCGGTCTGTTTGATTCCCACGATCAAAACGACGCTAGCTGCAATGGTGATCAACATTCCAGAGAGCAATTTGGTCCAACTAAGCCCACTTGAAGGCAACCAGGCCAGCTTCTCTGGTATTGATGCCACTGCGGCTTCCTGCTCCAGCATCACTTCAAGCTGAATTCTTTGGTAATACTCCCTGCGAACCGCAGCATCAACGATCATCTCAGCCTCGATCCGCAAGCGGTCTGCATCGCAGATGGAGCCATCCATCAGTGAATCGATTAAACGAATGCGTTCCTCACTATTCATGACAAACCCTCTTCGGTGTCGAGGCGTTGCTGGATGCATTGCAGCAGTGCGTTCCGAAGCCGAGTCAGTGTGACTCGCACTCCACCCACACTTCGCCCCACTCGGTTGGCAAGTTGAGAAATTGACTCTTCGCCACGGTATCGAGCGAGCAACAAGTCGCGACTCTCGGCTTTGAACTCACTCAGGCACTGTCGCAGGGCGAGTTGCCGTTGAGGTAAATCGTCCGACAGGTTAGGTACCTCGTCGACGATCGTCCGCTCCAGCTCGTCGCTGAATGTAAGCCGTGAATCGCGGGCCTGCTGCTTGCGATAGTTCAGCACCTCAAACCTGGCAACGGATGAAGCCCAAGCACGAAAATTGGTGCCTTGTACAAAATCACTTCGCTTCTCCCAGAGTTTGGCGTTAGTCTGCTGAACGACTTCCTCAGCGCCTCGCTCTCCAGGCATCAAAGCCCTGACCACTGCAACGATAGCCGCTTGGCCGCTAGTGAGCAAAGCCACAAACTCCGACTCGTTATCGTTTCTCGTGCTCTTTTCCATAGCTACATATTCCAGCAAATGCCGCAGTTGTTAACAAGGATCTGGAGAAATCAGGAAGAATTGGGCAAAATGACCATTCTCGCCAATCGCCACCAAGACTAATTATCTCTTTCGCTTTGGGAGAGTCGCGAGCGGGCACACGCAGCGGTACGGCAAGGGGCGGAATTGCCCTCCCCGTCGCTGGGACTCCGAACCTCCCTTCCGAAAGTGACGTCGAAAACGACGAAGCTTTCGGTGGGAGGATGAGTCGCGATGAACCCATGGTGGCGATTAGCGATAAGTTTCGCAAAATGCAGTTTAGTTGTTTTGGTGGAGCGGTGTTGCCTCAACCAAATCACAGAATCTCTGCGGTGCATCGTAGCGAAGAGCAAGCTGCTGAAAGACTGCGGTGTTCTCGCGAAATCGGTTGTCCAGCAACAGCCGATTGATCTGCGCTGACAGCCCTCGGACATTGGTTTGCAGCCGAACTCCCAAACCAGCATGAACGATGCGGGCCGCATGGTCGAAATGGTCAAAGTCCTGAGGCCAAACCAACATGGGCACGCCATTTTGAATGCAAGAATAGAGAATTCCTGTACCGCCATGGGTAATTGCTAGTTCATACCGATCCAAGTATTTGGTGTAAGGAATGAAGTCGTAAAAGTGTATATTGCCTTGCTGCGCCGACGAATGATATTCTTCGTTCGGCATGGCCACGGCCGACGAATCCGGAGCATTCACATTCGGCTTTCCAAGTGAGAAATGAAACACGCAATCGACTAGCGGTGCTACGTTTTGTATTAGTTCTGCGGCTCGCCGTTTAGCCCACTCAACATGCGTTCCCAGTGAGACCAGCACGTGTCGTTTGCCTTCCTCAAACCGTGGAGGAGCGTGGCAGGTGACGGGTGCGCCAGTCAAAGGACCAATGAATTCAAAGTGTTCGGGCCAATGACGATGGAATTCAAATTCCGACATGCCGTAGCCCAGAATTCTAGTCGGCGAGTAGATTGTCTCGGAACCATCAGCGCGATAAAGGGAATTGATCCCCAGCTGGCGAAACTGATTGCGGAAGACCATTCGAGTCAGTTGCTTGAACATTCTGATGAATCGCCAGCCGCAGAGGTCGCGAAAGCGTCCGATTGCTGTTCTGGCTGGCATCCAACCACCGAGATAAGCGGGCGTTCCAGAGTGCGACTCGAGAACACAGGGAGTGGCCATACCGGTCCACCACTGGATGCCTAACGCATGGGCAGTCAGTCCCGCCAAAGGAACCGTAAAGTCTGCCATCACCAGATCAGGCGGATCGACCCGCCACAGAGATTCCAGCTCCTGCCTCAACTGCACCATCAGTTGCAGGTTTAATTTTAGCTGCCGAATCAGTCGTAGCGGATTGCTGCCCACTTTGCGGCCAGGATTTGCAATCGACCAAACGACGTCTTCCCGACCCTTCAGCAACTCAAAAAACGTTGCTCCGGAAATAGTCGCCACAGACGGCCTCGCGCTGGCTGTACTCAATACCCGTATGCCAGCAGCACTACGTTGCGACAACCCACTAGCCAGCTGTAACAGCGGATTCAAGTGCCCGGCGAACGGTGGACCAACAAAGTCAACTCGCTGACGACGAGCCATATCCGATTACTCTTGCCATGTGAACCCAACGTTAGATCGACGGCAGGCGTACTGCTGTTCTAATCGCGTGGTCGGCGCCCTTCGCCGCGTCGCAGAACAGCAGTTCCGTCGCGACCGGTTGCCGGTTGGACTCGCGGTTGCGGCGCTGGTACCGAGACGACACGGATGCTCTCCCGGTCAACATATGTGTGTCCGTCGCGATCGGTAGTCTCAACTTCGACCATGTGTGTACCCACGGGCAGTGTCGCTGGCAGCAAAGCCCGCCATAGATGATCTGTCATTGAAGGGCCTGGCAATGGTGTGCCATTCGGAGGCGTGTCACTCGCCTCGGACTTCTTCATATCGGCGTAGTAGGGGTCGACACCTTCGACATGTTCCATTGGCTTCCACTCGCCGCCGGGCAGAATTCGCATGCGGCAAGTCGATTGCTTTGAACCATTGAAGACGTTGACTACAACAGCCGTGGTAATTGAGTCAACAGTCGTAATTTCCTGAGGCATATAGATGTTCATCTGGTAGTCGGCAGGACGGCGCGCCGCACGGAACTCAATGTCGTATTCCGTCCCATTAAACGTCATGATCGAGTATCCGTTGGGACCACCGTCGCTCATCGTGGCATGCGGAATGCCAAGTTCGTCGATTGCACCCCGCCACCAACTTCCGCAGACCGTCACATTGACGACATGATGATGTGGTTCGGCTCCACGATAGCCATCACCTTCGTCAATAAAGTGGTGCTTAACAAAGTGCGTGTGGGCCGAGATCGACATCGAGAAAGGGCGTTTTTCGATCAAACGATAAAGGTCTTGGCGATCTTCGACCTGCACCAGTGGAATGTGCATCATCAATACAACCAATTGATCTTCGGGGATCATGCTCAGGTCGTTGCGGATGAATTGCATTTGCTCTGGCCCCAAACCGCCGGTGTAGTGCCCGCGCTGAGACTCAGTAGCTCCGTGCCACATCACGTCATCCAGTGCCATGAAATGTACTGGACCATAATCGAACGAATAGTAACTGGGGCCAAAGTGGCTTTCGAACGTCTCGTCGGAAACGCTGTCGGCAGTGGCATCCAAGTTGATGTCGTGATTGCCCAGGACGTTGTACCAGGGCAAGCCAACAAGCGCAATGGCCTGATTGTGCGGCTCAAAGACGCTCAAGTCGTCAAAAACTATGTCGCCGAGAGTAACGCCGAGCGAGGCTCCGTGGGCATCTTCAGCCACCACTTGCTCAATGATGTCGTGCGCCATGTACTCAACCTCTTGCACATTCCGCGGCTGCGTATCACCAAACATGAGTGCCTTGAATACCTCGGGCTCCTCCTGCTGATGCAAAGGAAAATTGATTTCTGCAGGGAGCGATCCAGTCGGCGCGACGCCGGGGAATCGTGTCCCTACCGGCGAACCATGGGGTTTATGGATGTAGTAAAACTGCGGGAGATTCAACTTGTTCAGTGGCGTCATCCATCCACGCGGCTTGATTACAAAGACAATCGTGTCGTCATCCACTGCGATCGAATACGCCCCAGTCTGGTCGGTAACGACAATGTCTCTACCATTCGATACCTTGACACTCGCAACACCTTGCTCGCCGTCGTCCTTGACACCGTTGCGATTGGCATCGTCAAACACGTAGCCTTTAGCCTGAGTAGCGGCACGGTTGGCTGGTGTAGACTGGGCTCTGGCTGGGTGCGCTAATGGACTCCAGCCGAGTGCGCTTGCCCCAACGATGCAAGCCGTAAACGCACTGGGGACGATACCAAATGAACGGAAAAAAATCATGATGCCCCTCAAAGTTGAATGCGAATTATGCGATCATAACGGTATTCTACTATCGATACTAATCGCAACAACTCAACTGGCCACTGATGAAAATCCTGTGAAGTGTGCCATCTTAGATGGTACCAACGACTTTTGGCCGACATACCACTTTTCGACGTTAAGAAACGATGCTGGTGTCGAACTTGTCTCAAACTTCAATTTTCGCCGCTCACTAGTCTCTAGTCTCTATACCAGCTCCATGTCGGCGGGCCAATTGAGATAACATTAGCGACACCGCTTCGCCTTGATTGAGTCCAGGTTTAGCAAATCAGTCACATTCCATTCACCAGCCGAAGGCGCAAGCATGAATTATATTTCGAAAGTTGCCATTATCACCGGAGCGGGGACAGGTATTGGTCGGGCCACAGCGCTTGCATTCTTGGATGCGGGGTACCGAGTTGCCTTGGCAGGACGAACGGTCGAGAAACTCGAACAAACAATTAAGGACTCAGGTGCATCCGACGAACAAGCAATTTCGATAGCAACCGATGTTACTGATCCCGATTCCGTTCGATCTCTCTTTGAAAAAACGATGTCCCGTTTTGGACACCTCGACGTGTTGTTCAATAATGCTGGCGTTGGAGCACCGGGCGTTGAGCTAGATGAGTTGACCTTCGATCAATGGAAAGCAGTCGTTGATGCCAATTTGAACGGCCCCTTTCTTTGTACGCAGCAGGCCTTTCAAATCATGAAAAACCAGCAGCCACAAGGAGGTCGGATAATCAACAACGCATCGATCTCTGCGACGTCGCCAAGGCCATTTTCTGCCCCGTATACTGCAACCAAGCACGCAATAACTGGGTTGACCAAGTCGACGTCTTTGGATGGTCGCAAATACAACATCGCCTGCGGACAGATCGACATAGGCAATGCCGAGACGGATATGGGGTCGAAAGTCCTAGGAGGCGTCCCGCAAGC
>JAGQPR010000411.1 GCA_020426625.1 Planctomycetales bacterium | reverse complement strand
GCGGATTTGATAGCATCGTTGTGGCAAAGGTGTCTAGCGGTAGAGAGGTAGTATACAGTTCGCGAGACGGCGTTCATTGGCCAGTGAAACGGCCAGCGAACTGTGGCAGCTTTCCAAAACTTGTGGGTAGCACCCACTTTCAACTTGCCTGTGAATGACAATAACCTACGATTCATGGTGCCGTCTTGCGGAAATCTGTGGTGCATCCTGTGGTCGTCACAATCACTACAACCGGAACTTGTGATTCCCAATTGCCGGAATTAATTCGCATTGCGTAAAGTCCACCAAGAAGTTGATTGACGGATAGGGTGGTTTTGGCATCAAACATAGTGACCAATGTCGAGATCGTGCTGCTCCGCTCCCCACGAGAGGCCTGGAATGTCGTTCAAGAAAACAACTCTGATGCTTGCACTCGTTGCAGTGATCTGCACTTTCGCGGCACCTGAAACTGCTCAGGCAGGACCGTTGCTCGACTGGCTTTTCGGCCGCAGGGCAGCTCCGGCATATCCAGTTGGACCAGCGATTCCAGTGGGGCAACCCTATGCCAACGGATATGCCGCTGGTTACAGCCCATACCCTTCAGCGTATGGAGTGTACGGAAATCCAGCGTACGGCTACGGTCAGCAGGGATATGGCGTGCCGTCGTATGCTTCGCGATATGGTAACTATGCAGTACCGCCAAACGGTCTGCCCAATACAATGTCATACGTGCCGAATTACAGCAGTTATGCTTATCGTGCCCCGGTAACCTACTACCGCCCGCTGCTAACCACGGATCCGACCACCGGATCGCAGGTGGTCGCCATGGCGCCTTGCACATCCTACGAATACCAGACGCAGCGCGTACCTGCCTTTGGACAAACGGCGCTTTATGGTTCATATCCAGCACAACCAATTGCACCTGCAGTGAACGTTCCCCAGTCCTACACCTTGCCCAACGGCGGCATACCGCTGGCCTACGCAACGCCTAGTACGCTGCCAGGCACTGCGAGCGGATATGGTTCATACTCCACATTGCAGCCGTCGGCAGGCAACTATGGCACCGCACCCCTTGGCCAACCGTACTACGGTGGGACAACAGGTGGATCGTGTGGCACGATACCGTCGACTGTTCCTGGCTTAGTAGCACCTCAGGCTCCCAGTAGCTACCAATCGCAACCTCTAGGGATTGATCCAAACGATCCCGCCAACCGCCAGCCAGTTCTACCGTTGGACTCGACGATGAGTACCAGCAGTGTTTCTCCATCGCCGCTCAAGCCCCAGCTGCGAGGTGTTTACCTGGAACCTCGAGAGCAAGAGACAGCAAGTTCAAGCGAACGACGACGTGTAAGCAGTGAGTCTATTGTTCCCGACATGCGTCCCATACCAGCACCTGCAGATTTTGACGCTGCCGAACCATGGGTTCCCCCGCTGCTGCGCGATAGCGACTTGACTGCCCAAGCTGCACCAAAGCCTTCGCCGGTCAACGAATTTGCTGGACAATCTAAAACGATACAGTGGGCCAGCTTTACGCAATCCACAGCGCCGGAGCCTACCCAGCTGAGTCCTCGCCAGAATTTGCGTCCGGCCTACCAACCATATCCGCGAGAGGATCGCGACGAGTTGTCTTCCGCCCGCGATCTGAGCTATCGAGCCCCGCGTGTTGATACCAATCCCGTTCAAGATGTTGCGGCACCGCGACAACACGCACCTGAGCAGCAGCAGACTCGGCGCCGTGCGACTGGCGGGTGGTCGGCAAGTCGGTAACTGCCTTGTGGCTGGAGACCAATGCGGAGTGTCCGACTGTCTACGCATACAAGCTCAGTTTATCGTTGCGTCTCCCTGGGAGGTCTATCATCCCGGACAAATAGTGATTCGCAACGAAAAGCTGGTTGAGGTTTGCGCCAGCACTTCAAGCCGTCCCGATATCGACTTACCGCACAGTGTGTTGCTGCCTGCTCTCGTCAACCCCCACACACACTTGGAATTCAGCGATCTCGACCAACCAATCGCCGCTGGTAGGAGCTTTCCCGAATGGATCTCGGCTGTCGTCAAGCACCGACGAGAGAATCAATCATCGAATTCTGACTTAGCGTCTGCTCGGGCCAAGAGCGTTATCGCCAAGGGACTTCAGCAGGCGAATGAAACTGGCACTGCGGTTCTCGGCGATATTGTTTCCATGCCTTGGCAACCCAACTTACTTTCGCAACGGACTGCGGAAGAGACGCTGGCGTCTTCACAGACCGCCACTGAGCGGCGGCTGATAAATGATTGCCATCGCCATTTCCCAGCAAATACCGGCACGCGCGTCGTCGCTTTTCCCGAAGTCATTGGTCTGGATGCGGCGAGATTGAACGCCGTCTGCGATTGGGCGGAATCGCTACTGTCTGGCCATTCACAAATCAACGCTGACATCTCGAGTCTCGTTGCTATCGGCGTGTCACCGCACGCACCCTATTCCCTGCTTTGGCCGACGGTTGCAGAATTCATCAATCGCATTCCCGTTCATATTCCAACTGCCATGCACGTGGCCGAGAGCGAAGATGAATTGCAGTGGCTGAGGTCCGGTAGTGGGCCGTTCAGGGAAGCATTCGAACGTCTCGACCTACCAGTCAAACCTGACTGCCGCAATTGTCCAACGATCGAACAATGCATCGGAATGCTATCGCGGAGGAAGCACGGACTGCTCATTCACGGTAACTATTTGACGAACGGCCAGATTCAGCAGCTAGCCCAATCCCCGTCAATATCGGTCGTTTACTGCCCGCGGACGCATGCTCATTTTGGACACCATCGCTATCCGTTGCCATCTTTGCAAGCCGCATCGGTACGAGTTGTCCTAGGCACCGATTCACGAGCAAGTTCTCCCGATTTGAACTTGTGGTTGGAAGTCGTTCAAGCTCGCGAGCGGCATGCTGAATTGTCGCCGCAACAGGCCTTGGCCATGGTCACTTGCGATGCAGCCCGGGCACTGGGGGTCGATCGGGATTATGGTCAGTTGAGAGCGGGTCTATTTGCGGCAGTTGCGACAGTCGCTAGCCAGCCGCACTGGAATACACTGAACTTGCTCGAAGAAATGACGCTCACGCCGCTGGCGGTCCGCCCGTTGGCCGCAGCGATCGATCAATCCCGCTAAACCCTTTTGCCTGGCGAGATTTACCAAGTTTGGCTGATACCGACACTTCTCGCTGATCGCCGGTAGGCAATCCACTGTTCCCAGGCTCTGCCTGGGAACCCACTGCCTTCGAGGCTCGTGACTTTGTTTCTATTACTGAGGATTCTTGGGAAAATGAAGCGCAACGCCAGCAAATTGAAAGAGTTGTCAGCTCCACCCGCGCAGCGGGGGAGGTCGCGAGTAAAGCGAGCGGGAGGGGGCTTTCTCAATTAATCGGCAAATTCATTCGCAAGGGCAGTTGTTCGCTGCTCTGAGCTGCCAAGTAGTCGAGTAAATAGACAAGCATGTGGCTACGCACTTGGCCCTGAACTTCTTGCAAAGTGCTGCTGCCAGCACGAACTTCTTCCAATCGCAGCAGATGAACGCCGGTCAGCGTATCGACGGGCTCTGACCAGCTATCCTCTTCCACGGTCATCAACAGGGTGACGACCGCATCCTCCACGTCACCGTAGCCTCGCACCCAAGTGGCGTCAGTTAGCATCCATCTTTCATTTTGCAAGGTCTTGGCCTGTTTCCATACCTCGTCGGTATCAGACGATTGGACGCGTAACTCAGACAAAGCAGCTCGGGTTGCATCGCGTTGAGCAGACTGGCCAAGAGGGACTCTGGCGGAAATCATCGAGATTTTGAACTGAGTACCATCGAAACGCTGGGGCTGTTTCTTGAAGTGCTTCTCCATATTTTCGTTGGTCAGGTGCTTGCCTAAATAGGCTTGCCAGGACAAGCGAAATGTGACTAAATCTCGATAGACGTCCGGCGTGATAGCCCATTGGTTGGCGAGATGTTCTGTATGCGACACAACATCCGCACCAATCTCCTCTGATGCAAAGCGTTGTGCTAGAATCCACGCATCGATGGTTTTGCTATCCAGAACCAAATGGCGAACTTTCATGGTATTGAGAGCTTGCCATTGCTTGGCCAACAATGCGATGGCGGATTCTGTCACCGACTGTTCCAAAGGTGCGAACTCACCCAGACCGCGGGCCGATCGATTTGAGGAATTCACATCAGCGCGCTGGCTCGACTCGGAATCGGTAATCCCGATAGTCAACGCCAACTCCTTGGGGATCGCTGGACGTCGCCCCAACATGAAATGGATATCAGCTTGCCGGATCGGACGCGTTCCCACCCACGCTAGCACGCCTGAGTCTTTGTTACCCTGCTGAACGGATTCATTTTCTTGCCCCCAGGCGACTGTCATCGCCTCGGCTTGAAACGCCAGCAAAGCACAAACAAGAAAGTATCCATTGGCGGGTTGTGTCATTAAACTTGGCCCTAAGGAAGTGGCACATCCTTCAATTCGAATGAGACGCTTTGTTTTGAGATTTTAGCTGGTGATCGATATACCAGTTGATAGCCTTCAGGATCCCCATTCAACTGAAATCGATAGGCGATACCGACTGCGTTCCCCGAGGCAGCATATGTGTTGTACCCCACATCATCGATGCGCACTCCCTTGGGGTCCAGCAGGTATGCCTCATTGGATCGAATCCATCCTCGGAACGAATCCAGTGCGCCCTGTGCGTCACCAAATTCGACGTACAACGGCATCTCATAAACGGGACCGTTCCGACGTGCACGTTCCAGCGTCACCGAAACATCGCCGAACGTTTGAGTTTGCCTTTCGCCAAATTTGGTGAAGACGTACTTGTGCTCTTCGCTTGGTACTGCCATCACAAAAGTACCAGCGACGGATGTAAGTGATTCAGCCGAGCGCGGCGGCCGTTCAAATTGCAAGTCGACTTGAGCAGTACAGCCGCCCACATTCAGAGCGATTTCAGGCGTGGCGGCAGCGTTAGCCACGTTTATCGACTGATCATTGATCGCTGCTGTTACCGTGCTCATAGGAATTTGCATAAAGATAGGTTTCAGCCGCGGTTCCCAACTGACATTGTAGGAAAGCTCCATCGTCCCTCTCAACGCATAAGCAATCGGCAAAGAGGTTCGCACGGATACTGCATCGACGCGAAAGGGTCCTACCGAGTACGCGGACACGGGCGATGGACTTGCGCCATCAAGCTGAGTCAAGACCAGCGCATTGTCGGTAGTTGCAAATGAGGCAATTCTCAGGTTCGCTTGATCGACTAGCTGGCCAACAACCGTCCAGAACTCCTCATCTTGACAATTCAGTTGGACTTCGGTGCCCTCGCCTTCACCACGCAACTGAATCTCATTCCCCGTCTGATCCTGGATTTCAGCGATCGCTTCACCCAGCGTCATGGTCCCAGAAATTGAAACTTTGGAGGCCTCGAAGAAAACTTCAACACTTTCCTGTTGCAGCGATTGTCGTATTCGCTCCAGGCGTACTTTCATTTCGCCCGAAGTGCGGGGTGTCACGGCAGGCAGTAACGGCAAGACACCGGCCCCCAGCTGAATCAGCTGTTGTTCAGCCGCATCTCGCTGCGCCAACTCATCCGCATCCAACTGCCTCAACAAGACTCGGACGCTTTCCGCACTGATCGCTGCTGTATCACTCGCTGCGGAGTGTTGTTCGCTCTCTTGTCCCAAGGCTCGCGACTGGTTCGGCACGGCGACTTCGAAAGCTGCCGCTGCTAGCAACATTGAAACCACTCTCAGGCGGCTTTGAAAAGACGAACTCTTAGAACCACTACAAAAAGCTTTGGAATCATTCATCGTATAACCGCTAGAAACCGTGGAATCCGAACGCGCAAGTCAACCGTGATATCCTAACGCGCAGGAGCAAGCGCTCGCCACTCCCATTCGAGCTACGTTCTTAGTAGGTATTTTTGACAGTCTCACGAATCGCTACAACGACTAACTCTCCCTCTGGACCTTGCATGCTCGATCGGGGTATGAGAGTTGCGCGCAGAAAGTTGGAGGCAGCGCCGGTGAATAAGCTCAAATTGTCTGCGTTGCTACTGTTGCTTGCTTCCCTCTGTCGGTGTAGCTACGCCCAAGAAGCCAAATTGATGCGAGTTGACGTGGCTGGGAAGAGTTTGTTAGGTTTACCCATTCATTGGGGATCCCACGATGCTGCCATTCTGGAACCGAAGGGCAGAATCCATATCCTCAACTTGCAAGATGTTCAATCGCACGAGATTTTGCAAACCGACTTTGTGCCTCAGTCCTTGATCAAGGCGCGTTTGGAGCTTAACGCCAGCTTGGGGGCACAATACGAGACCATCATTTTTGGGCCGTATGTGTTGGCTGCCCCTCGTGGACAGACGGCAAGATGGCGTGACAGATTCAATGCCTTGTTGGCGGGTTATGTCCGCTATTTTCAATTGCGCGGTTGGCAACTGCAGTCTCCGGATTTCCCGTTGTGTGTCATCATTTACGGCTCGCGCGAAGAATTTCTACAGCACGCTGCACGCGAGAACATGCGAATCCCGCCCAATGTGGTCGGCAGCTACTTTCCAGAGTCGAATCAGTGTGTTCTCTATCAGATTCCCGATCACCAAGGCACGAATTGGAGCGAGACCGAAGCGACCATCGTGCACGAAGCCGTTCACCAACTTGCATACAACACAGGGCTACACGAGCGGTTGTTCACTAATCCACTGTGGTGCGTCGAAGGGCTAGCCTGTATGTTCGAAGTACCAGCCGTCTACGATGCTCGCCTGAGCGGTAGCACTCAAACCGATCGCATGAGCAATATGCGCCTCAACGGTTTAAAACGACTTCTTGGAAGTTCTCTTGAGTTGGAGTCGCTGCTTACACACTTGATCGCCTCGGATGATTTCTTTCGTCAGCAGCCTGAGACAGCCTATTCCTTGGCTTGGGCCCTGACCTTTTATCTGTCTGAAAAGATGCCCAGAGAGTACGCCCAGCTATTGGCTATGCAAAAGAAGCGTGGCTTTGGTCAATACACGTCAGCAGAACGCCAAGCCGACTTTGGCGAAGCCATTCGCATCCCGCCGGGAATGTTAGCCGTTCAGTTGCAACGTTTGTTTTCCCGGCAATCAAAGTAGCATGTTTTAGTTTTAACTAGATACTCGCAATTACTTCAACTTTGCATTTGAAGGTTTCAGCCAGCCAAAGAGTGAACACATAATCGAGATGGCTGGCAAGCGGATGATCGTCAAAATCCTTTGAGTTCCAAACGCAAACATGCACAGTC
>JAGQPR010000410.1 GCA_020426625.1 Planctomycetales bacterium | reverse complement strand
CGATGACGCGTGAATAGTTTGGTTGCACGAGAAACGCGACGACTTTTTTTGCAGCAGGTAGGCTTGAACCTTGGTGCCTTGGCTGCAGGGACTTTGCTCGGTGAAGGGCGGCTGGTAGCAACGGACAAGCTGTCTCTACCTCACTTCGCTCCCCGAGCCAAACGCGTGATCTTTCTGACTCAGTCCGGCGGCCCTTCGCAAATTGAGCTTTACGATTACAAGCCCGGGCTGCAGAAGCTGGCGGGTACGGAGCTACCGGATAGCGTGCGACAGGGGCAACGTCTGACTGGCATGACGGCCAATCAGAAGCAGTTGATCATGCCCGCAGTCGCCCAGTTCAAGCCGCGTGGTCGTTGCGGGGCCATGATTGGCGAATGGTTGCCTCACATTGGTTCCGTGGCCGACGAGATATGCTTGATCAAGTCGATGGTCACCGACCAAATCAATCACGCACCCGCCATGACGAAGTTTCTGACGGGTCACCAATTGCCGGGCCGGCCAAGCTTTGGATGCTGGGCCAGCTATGGTCTGGGCAGCGCCAATCGGGATCTTCCGGACTATGTGGTTTTACTTTCGCGGATGAAAAGGGGCAGCGACCAGCCGCTGTACGATCATTATTGGGGCAGTGGCTTTTTGCCGTCAAAACATCAAGGAGTCAAGCTCCGCAGCGCCAAAGATCCCGTCTTGTATCTCAACGACCCCGACGGTTTTCCACGAGAGTTGCGACGTCGTATGCTGGACGGTGTAGCCTCGCTTAACAGAATAAAGTATCAGCAGACAATTGACCCCGAAATCGAAACTCGCATCGAGCAATACGAGATGGCTTTCCGGATGCAAGCCAGCATTCCGGAGTTGACCGATCTGAGTGATGAACCTGAGTCCACATTCGAGCTCTATGGGCCCGATTCTCGCCGTCCGGGCAGTTACGCAGCCAATTGCATTCTGGCTCGTCGCTTGGCCGAGCGCAATGTCCGCTTCATTCAGTTGTTTCATCCCGATTGGGACCACCATTCAAGATTGCGCTCCTGGTGCGTTTCTCGCTGTGTAGACACCGATCAGGCTAGCGCCGCGTTGATCAAGGACTTAAAACAACGTGGACTGCTCGACGATACCTTGGTGATTTGGGGCGGAGAATTTGGCCGCGGCGTTGCGGGTCAAGGTGATTGGCAATCGCCGCAGGCTGGACGCGACCATCATCCGCGTTGCTTTACGGTCTGGCTGGCAGGCGCAGGTGTCAAATCCGGCTTCAGCTACGGCAACACAGATGACTTCAGTTACAACGCGGTGGAAAATCCCGTTCACGTCCGCGACCTGCATGCCACGGCTTTGCATTTGCTAGGAATTGACCACGAGCGGTTCAGTCATCGTTACCAAGGCCTCGACTTTCGACTTACCGGCGTAGAACATGCTCGCGTCGTCCAGGAGATTATCTCATGAACTGTTTTCAAGCGGTCATCCTGTTAATTGTGCTCACCTTCACCCGATTCGCCATGGCGGAAGGGACGCTGAATGTCTGGCCAAATCTAGCTCCAGGTGAAACAACTAGTTCCATGGGATCAGCCCAGCCGGCACCCGCCAATGAGCAGCCACCGGTGACGCGTATTGAAGGAATCACGAAGCCGACATTGACGATTCACTTAGCCAACAAACCCAACGGCTCTGGGATCGTCATTTTACCTGGCGGTGGATTTGGCAAGGTCGTTCCCGACAAGGAGGGAACCGAAGCAGCCGCCTGGCTGAACGACCTCGGCTTTGCAGCGTTCGTATTGAGCTACCGCACGAAACAAGGATCAGTCGAAGCTGGATGGGAACGCCCGCTGCAAGATGCGCAGCGCGCCATGGCTCTGATACGGCATCGAGCAGGCCAGTGGGGGTTGGATCAGAATCGCATCGGTCTGCTCGGTTTCTCGGCAGGTGGTCAAGTGGCGACCCGTTTGTTGAGTGCTGGTGAGAAATTGACCTATCCTGCGATCGATGCCGTGGACCATGTTTCTCACTGGCCCAATTTTGTTTTGCTGGTCTACCCATGGAATATCTACGATCCGGGCCGAAGGGACTTGATCGAAGGGATCTCGGTTCCCAGGAATTGCCCGCCTACATTCTTGGTTCACACCGACGATGATCGTTCTTCTTCCCTTGGGGCCATCCTGTTCTACCGTGGGTTGAAAGAGTTAGGAATCCCCAGTGAATTGCACGTGTACGGCAATGGCGGGCATGGTTATGGGCTGCGAGCTGTCCAGGGTTCGCAGATTTCTTCTTGGCCGAACCACGCAGCCCATTGGCTCCTGCGATTGCAGCAGAACTAGCGAACGTGGATCGTCGTGCAATTCCCCCGCGTCTCGCAATCAGCCGCTTCACACAGGTTCAGATGGGTGGTAGAGACACTAGCAGCGGGGATACCCACTGGTCGTATCAAGCAATCGCGCTTACCGTAAGGGGTCTGAATCCTAACAACACAAACAACTGCTCTACTGATCCTATGCCTCGTTACAATCCAGCTGAAATTGAGCCCAAGTGGCAGCGTTATTGGGAAACGAATCGCACATTCCGCACTCCCACCCATCCCGCGAGCGAAAAACTCTATGTGCTTGATATGTTTCCTTATCCGAGCGGCGCGGGCCTGCATGTAGGCCACCCGGAAGGCTACACGGCAACCGACATTGTCTGCCGATATGCGCGAATGCAGGGAAAATCGGTACTTCACCCGATGGGATTTGATGCGTTTGGATTGCCAGCTGAAGAGCACGCCATCAAAACCAACACTCCGCCACGCGTTTCCACGGAAAAAAACATTGCTGAATTCACCCGGCAGCTGAAAATGTTGGGCTTCAGTTACGACTGGGAACGCGTGCTGGCTACGACGGATGTCGAGTACTTCCGTTGGACGCAGTGGATTTTCCTAGTGCTCTTTGATACTTGGTACGATACGGAGTCGCAGCGGGGACGCCCGATTAGCGAATTGCCTATTCCCGACAATATTCAGAATGCAGGCGACCAAGCCATCGCCCGCTATCGTGACTCCAAACGTCTGGCATACCAGGACGACGCGCTGGTGAATTGGTGTCCGGCGTTGGGAACGGTTCTGGCGAACGAGGAAGTTATCGATGGTAAGAGTGAACGGGGGGCACACCCGGTTCAGCGCATTCCTCTGCGTCAGTGGATGTTGCGCATCACTTCCTATGCCGAGCGACTGTTGAACGACTTGGAATCGCTGGACTGGTCACCCGGAATCAAGAAGCTGCAGAGCGAATGGATTGGCCGCAGCACGGGAGCCGAAGTTGATTTCTATCTGGGGGACACCATTGGATTTGCCTCGTGGAAGGCCGAGCGATCTGAGGCAGGGTTTCCCTCGCAAGCCGATGATCAAGTCTTGCGAGTCTACACCACTCGGCCAGATACACTGTTCGGGGCTACCTATATGGTCATCGCTCCAGAGCATGCATTTGTAAAGCGACTTACTACCAAAGCGCAGCTGCAGGCAGTGGAAAGCTACTGCGAGGCAGCCTCATACAAAAGCGATCGCGAGCGCACTGAGGACGATAGTCAAAAGAAGACCGGCGTTTTCACGGGATCTTATGCCATCAATCCGGTCAATGGCGCTCCCGTGCCTATCTGGATTGCCGACTACGTCCTGGCCAGTTACGGAACTGGGGCAATCATGGCGGTTCCCGCACACGACCAGCGCGATTTCGATTTCGCCCAACAGTTTGATTTGCCAATTGTTGCGGTGGTTGACCCGGGAGAAGCCAAGGATATCGATCACGACCAGGTAGTAGCTGGCGCGCGATGCTATCCGGGCTTGGGTATCGCCATCAACTCAGGCGAATATTGCGGTTTGGAAACGAATGCACTCAAAGCCGCCATCACGAGAGATCTGCATGCAGCGGGGCTAGCAGCTGGCGCGGTGAACTACAAACTGCGAGACTGGTTGTTTAGCCGCCAGAGATTTTGGGGCGAACCTTTCCCCATTTTGCATGAACTGGACAGCAACGGAAAACCCACCGGTGCAATTCGCGCGGTTGAACCGAGCGACTTGCCTATCAATTTGCCTGAACTGGAAGACTACAAGCCACACGGACGCCCCGAACCGCCGCTAGGCAAATCACCTGATAGCTGGCTTTACGTAGAAATTGATGGTAAGCGCTATCGCCGGGAGACCAACACGATGCCCCAATGGGCGGGTTCTTGTTGGTACTATTTGCGATTTATCGACCCGACCAACGCGGAAGCATTTTGCGATCGTGACTTGGAACGAGCGTGGATGCCGGTCGATTTGTATGTTGGGGGCGCTGAGCATGCTGTACTGCATTTACTCTACTCCAGGTTTTGGCACAAAGTCCTGTACGATCGTGGTTACGTGTCGACATGCGAACCATTCCAAAAACTGGTCAACCAAGGCATGATTCTTGGTGAAGTGGAATACACGGCCTTTCAGGTACAAGGGCGTTGGGCCAACCTTTCGGAGCTGCGCAAAGATGAACAACTGGGATGGGTTTGCGCCGCTTCCGGTCAACAGGCATGCCAAGTTGCTTTGCAGGAGTCTGCCGTAAAGAAAAAAGGAGATGGATTCGTGCTGGCTGCGGACGAGACCATCAAAGTCGATAGTCGAGCTTACAAGATGTCCAAGAGTCGCGGCAATGTAGTGAATCCCGACGAGGTTGTCAGGGAATATGGTGCCGACTCACTCCGACTCTACGAAATGTTCATGGGCCCCTTGGAAGCGACGAAGCCCTGGAGCATGTCGGGAGTCAGCGGCGTCCGTAACTTCCTTGATCGCGTTTGGCGATTATTTGTGGATTTCCAAGCGGAGGAAGTCCACTTGCTGCCGGCAATTCAAGATGTAGCACCTACCCTGGAACAAGACCAGATGCTGCACCGTACGATTGCTGCCGTCACCCACGACTTGAATCAAATGAGTTTCAATACGGTCATCGCCCGCCTGATGGAATTCGTCAACTTCTTCAACAAGCAAGACGTTAGACCACGTTCTGCCATGAGCGATTTTGTGCTGCTGCTATCGCCGCTCGCACCCCATCTGTCGGAAGAGCTTTGGGCATTGTTAGGGCACGACCAGTCGCTAGCTTACGAGCCCTGGCCAACCTTTGACGAGGCACTGACCAAGAGTAGCAAAGTGGAAATACCTCTGCAGGTTAATGGGAAAATTAGGTCGAAAATCACGGTTGCGTCAAACTGTTCCAAGGAAGAGCTGGAAAAATTGGCCAAGTCCGACGAACGTATCGTAGAGTTGACCGCAGACAAACAAATCATGAAAACGATCGTGGTGCCAGGGCGGCTGGTAAATTTCGTAATCAAGTAAGCGTCCATGCAGAAGTTTTTCCGCATTATTAGCCGCATTTGCGATAACCACGGTTGTTCACGTAGCAGAAAAACCTGTGCGTTGGTGCCTGTGCTTTGGTAATAGGCCAGCGGATCTACAGTGGTGAACAGTTGGCGAATGCTGGCCGACGTCGACGTGCATGGAGAACTGAGGAATAGCAATTTGGCAGACTTACCAGGCGTTCAGCAGCTGCAAGCCAAAGACCAGAAAACGCTGATTCTGCTGTGCACGTACAACGAAGCTGGCAATCTGCCGAAAATGTTCGCGCAGCTGGATGAGCATGCACCGGACTGTGACGTCCTGGTTGTCGACGACCAATCGCCAGACGGGACTGCACGTCTGGTTGCAGAACGCGCTCAAGCCGACGAACGATTCCATCTGCTGGAGCGCTCGGGTAAGCTAGGCCTGGGCACTGCCACTCGGGATGGCATGCATTGGTGCTTGGAACGCAATTACGATTTCCTGGTCAATTTAGATGCTGACCTCAGCCACGATCCGGCAAGTATTCCGGCTTTGCGGGCAGCCTGTGTGGATGACATATCGGTCGATGTAGCCGTTGGTTCGCGCTATGTGGCTGGCGGCGGTCTGGACGGATTGACCTGGCATCGCAGGATCATCAGCCGCGTGCTAAACCGCTACGCCACGCAGATGCTTGCTTTGCCAGTCCGAGATTGTAGCGGATCCTTCCGCTGCTATCGGGTTTCTGCGTTGCGGATGATTGATCTCGATACCCTGACTTGCCCTGGTTACGGATTCTTAGAAGAGATCTTGGTGGCGCTGCATCGCTCCGGCGCCCGAATGCGGGAAGTGCCGATACGATTTGACACCCGCTACCACGGCCAAAGCAAACTGGGCTGGCGCGATGCGGTGGGGGCTCTGAAAGTAATCCACCAAATGATCTTACGGCGTCGATAATTCGGAAAAACTATCTGGACGCAAGAAAACTAGCGATGTCCGCAATGGCTTCCGCGGACGTATCGAAGAACCCTCCGAAATGGACAAATCCATGGAGCATTCCCGCAAAACGCTTGTGGACTACCGAAACGCCGGCGGCTCTGAGATTTTCCGCGAATGTTTCTCCTTCGTCGCGTAGGACGTCGTATTCGGCCGTGAGCACCATGGTCCGCGGCAGGTCTTGCAGATTGGCACTCGCCAACTCGGCATAATTTGGCTGAGGCAGTTCTTCGCCAACATATTGCTGCCAATACCATCGCATTGCATCTCGGGATAACCCGTGGTCAGTAGCGAACTGCAAGTAGGAAGGCGTGTCAAAATCCCGTTCGATGACTGGGTAGATCAAAACCATGGATTGAACGAACAAATCACCTGCGTCCCGCAATCTCAAGGCAGTTGCCGCAGCCAAATTGCCTCCAGCGCTATCGCCAGCCAGACTGATGCAACTCCCATCAGCGTTCAGCTCGGCTGAACGAGACGCGACCTGGCGGACCGCAAATTCGCAGTCGTCCAGCGGCAGCGGATATTGAGCCTCGGGGGCAACGCGGTAGTCGACGGAGACAACACAACAATTGGACGCATTGGCAATACGTCGGCAGAGCGCATCATGCGTTTCGACGTCTCCCAATACCCAACCACCGCCATGGAAATAGACCACAACTGGCAGCTGATCTTCTTCACTGGGACGATAGAAACGGGCCCCTAGTCCATCGAAATCCAGGTTTTTCACTTCGAATACGTCGATCTTGGGTCCGAAGAGATCCGTCAATCCGCTGAACCCCAGCCTTCCCTGCACGGGGGGCATTTCATGCCAGCCGGGGGCATTCTGTTCCTTCATAGCGCGAATGAGGATCGCCGACTGTGGATGCAAAGTCATGTTTGTCCTCCTAGTGGTTTGGGACAGCTAAAAATTAGGATTGGTCCGTAGTGGGATTCGCCAGAA
>JAGQPR010000040.1 GCA_020426625.1 Planctomycetales bacterium | reverse complement strand
TGGGAGGGTGAGTTGCGACGAGACCGAGGTGGCGTTTAGCGAGAAGTGTCGGATTTTTTCGATTTTTCGGAAAACTCTGAAAAGAACTTGTCCATGTTGCGTCTCTTCCATTGACCGAAGATATGCGCGCATCCCATGGAAATGGATGGCAGGGAGGCTCATTCACTTGTAAAGGTGTGCGTGTCTGCGGTGGAAGATGATTGCTCCAGTCAAAACGACGGGGTCCGCAATCTTAGTAATCGCCTGCAACTGACAAGAAACTTAATGAATACGCGTCGTACCTCCCGCAAGCGTGCCTCTATCTCAAGCCGTCGCCGAAAGCTTTTTGAGGGTCTCGAAGACAGACGAGTACTTAGCGCGGAAAATGTCCTAAGTCTCGATTTCTCGCCGCAAAACGAAGTCGCCACGGCATCCATTACGAGCGATTTCTCGAGCCTTTTTGACGTGGCATGGTGGCAACAACAGCTACGCCGATCCGACCAACATGCATACGGTTCCGCTAATGTCGGAACGACTCGAACCGACTTGCAACTGATCAGTCGGTTCCTCGACTTTGACGCCGACGGAGCATTGACTCCACAGGATGCGTTGAATGCGAAGAAGAGCATTTCCGTCGACGTCCGCAGTTTGTTCGATGCATTCGCGGACAATCCAATCCTTAACTTTTCCGTTAAGCGGGATGAAACGGCGCTGCAATCGTTGGCGCATTCCAATGCAGATCAATCCTTAAGTACTTTCGTGGTAGTCATCGGTGCTAATGACCCGCGGAATGAATCGCATGACTACGGAATGTCGTTGCAAGCGCCGATTGGGCAGAACTTTGAGCATTTTGCACTCGCCTTCGCGGGTGAAATTGCCAACGACCTGTGGAGTGAATCACTGCAATTGGCGGTGGCCAACAAATCATCTCACTACGGACTGGTCGATCCGCGTGATTTTTCACAGCGAGTTGCAAATGCTGTAGCCATTCAAGCAGGGAAACTCTTTGGGCTCGGCTCATCGTCGAGCCAATTTGACAGCGTTCTTAGTCCGCAACGAAATACGTGGCTTTCAGGGATTCCCAATCGAGAAACTTCGGCAGCATTGGTACAGCCCGACGGTAATCAGGTTTCCGGAGTTCAGAACCCGTACGTGGAAGTCGCTCAATCGCTGGACGAGTCAGCGGCTCAGGCCAATGTTGCACCTCAGCAATTGTATCCAGTTAGCACAGCAGTCTCGCGCCCGCAATCTTGGTCGTTCGCCCCACCGGTCAAAGAAGGTGGCGCGACGCTGCAGGGATCCAAGGGGAGTTCTACGGCTGGTTCTATCGCCTTAGCCATTCAAGATAACTTCGAGCAGCTGAGAATTGACGCCAGCTTTATGAGCCAATTGCTGAATGTTGCGAACGTAACGCCTCAGGAATTGCCCTTAATCACGCAAGATCTTCAAGCCACTCTATCTTTGGCCGGCACTCAGTTTTCCAGCTTGTTACTACAACCAGGTCATCCAGGTTACGATGCTGCCGGACGGCTTGATCTAGCTGGTGTGGCGACATTGACTGAGCTGTCCAGTAGGCTTGAGCTCGCGGGCTTTGAAATCGTTGAGCAGATGCCTGACAGTGCATTCGATGCCCTTCTTACAACCGACAAAGCCAATTTCATTCGCTTTCGAAGGAGCTATTCACTAGAGGACATTGGCGGAGCAACCAACTTTAATAATGCGATCTTTGAGACTCGCTTAGAGACCTCGGCAATAGAAGCCAGTGGGAGTCTAACGCTAAGTTCCGACCATGTGATCTATTCGGAACTGGGTGTCGATACGCAAGGCTTCTATTTGCTGCCGGGAAAGACACTTGAGTCGCACATTCAAGGGGAAGGCCAAATTGCTGGAAGTCTCGGTGTAGTTGGCAACACCGTTGGCATCGCTAGTCTTGAATTGGTATCGTCAGCAGAACTATCTACAGGAAATGCCGATCAGCGAATTCGTTTAGCTGACTTGTCGTCAGCTGATTCCTACCAACGTCAGCTGTTGGGTTCGGCTGGTGTCGACATGAGTTTTCAAGCTTCGCTCGGTGCGGCTGGTCAAGTTCGCTGGGAGGGTGGCTGGCAATGGGATGTTCAAAACAATGGTCTGAGTTACCGGCCGGAACTATCCGGTTACGATGAGGACACACTATTTGATTCGCTGTCCAGCCTGATTCATCAGGGACTCCAGGAATTAAGGAACAAAATCCCGTCGTTGGTTGATGCAGTCAACAAGATTCCCGTGTTTGGGCCAAATCTGAAGACCATCGCTGAACAGCAGGTGAATGACCAGCTGAATAGTGAAGATCCCGATAGCTTCCCACAAGACAACTGGGACAACTTGGGGTTCGATTTCGAATTTAGCCTCGAGCCCGCTGCTATCAAAGACAGTCTTCTAAAAGGATTGGCACCTCCAAACAACCTGTTGCGTGTTCACCTAACGCCGAAGACAGTTAGTGCTCCACAGACTCGATCCGGATCCGGCTCGCTTGGCCTAAGTGCACAGGGAGCCAACTTCCAGGTTAACGTGTCCGGTACTGGAACGGCCGTAACCACCAGCGAGGCTGATTTTTGGATTGGTGTCGATACCCTTGGAGGACTGTATGTTGAAGAAGGCGGCCTATTTAAGACAACCGTAACCGTTACTGGATCCGTGGCCGGGGCTGCGTCCATTCCTGCGCTCGTCGACGGGCGTTTCAACAGCGATGTAGCGATTGCCAGCTATGCTCAGTTTCAACTGAACGATGGCGACAGTAATCCAAATGAGCGCGTTTATCTATTTGGGTCGCAGTTTGTAAGTGCGCTGGCGCGCGGCGCGAACTATTCGGCTGATGGCACAATCAATTTCACAAACGCGATTCTAGACGCAAAACTTCCAAGTTTCACTGGACTACCATCGGTGAAACTGTACGGCTCCGCCGAGTACGATATCGGCGATGGTACCGGTAGTTTCAATGTGCCGGATGACTCACTGTTGGATGCTTACGCACAAGTTGTCGCCAGCGGTATCCTGAAGGTTCGCGATGATTCCTTGGCTTTGGCGCAGATGAATCGAGCAATACCGTTTATCGGTGATGAAATTGCGGATGTCATGGAAGCCAAGATATATCAGGCACTCGACGTTCGCTTTCCAATAACGGGCGTTCGCAGCTATTTGACTGCCAATCACTTCACCGTAACGTCTATCATGCCTTTGGCGACTCTCGTATCCAATCCAGGCAATGGGACGATTCTTGAGCTGCGATACAACCGTTCCATTGCATCGGCGCCGCTGACTGTACCGGTCTCCGGTTCGCTAACGTCAGGACCTGCAACGCTAACTTTGAGCGGTTCGATTGCCGTCACACCGACACTAACACTGGATGCCACCTTCGGTATTGACACGATTCGTGGACCCTATGTCGTCGAAAGTAGTCTTGGGAGCGGAGGCGCAATAAAAGCGTCTCTGCCCACGACTGGGACTCTCACAGGTACTGCCCAAATTGGCTCTCTGCCTTCCGTTAGTGCCACAGTAACTTTGCCTGGCACTGATCCCGCGGTGGGGCTTCTCATAAGCGATTTTGATGGCAAGCAACTCGAACGACTCTACCTGTTCAATACCCAGTTTGGTGATGGATTTGATTTTGCTCAGCTCACTCGCAATCTTTCGAAGGCGGTGGTTGGAAGCGGTGGGCTGAACCTGCAAACCACGCTATCTGCGCCCAGCCCCATTTCGCTCTTTCCCCCGGCAATCGCCTCGGCACTCAGTCCCTTGACAACGTTGATCCCGGGATTTGCTGCGCCCGTAAGTTGGACATCGCAGGTTGGCTTTGACCTAACTACGGGTACTTCATCGTTTATCGTTAATCCAAATCAAAGCGGCATAAATACGCTGGTCTCGCTATTTGCCAATGCTTACACCAATGGTTCTCAAACGATTTATCCAGAACAGGTGATCCTTGATTATTTGGCTGACCAAATCGATCAGTACAATCCTGTGCCACAAAGCACGCGTGACATGCTGACGACGGATCTACCGTTCATCAAGATGTCACTTCTCGATCTTTTGGATGTGCCGGATCAAGCCCAGTATCTGTTTAATCCCAAAGGCTTTAAAGGAAAAACTGCGGCCGATTTGCAGCAAGAGAATACCAACGATCCTGACAAGTACAACGTCGTGGCTCCCCATGTGGACATCCTCAGCGCGGATAACATCGTCAAGCTGCTGAGCGGGGAAACTGCCAATCTCGTCAGTATCGATTTGGCGCAAAGGTATCAATCGGATGACATCGTCATACCACTATTTGCATCTCCCGTTTTTGTCTCGGGCATACTCAATGTAGTGGTTGATGTCGGGCTGTTCGGCAATGCCTTCTTTGGTTTTGATATCACTGCAGGGATCGACACCAACGGCTTTTATATCCAACAAAGTCAAGATACATCTGACTTCTTGTTTGAAGTTGGCGGGACATTTGGTGCACAGCTGAAGGGCACTGGTTACTTGACGGTGTTGCCGTTCCTGGAGTTGACTGCAAAACCAGGTTTTGCACTTACCGGCGGGCTACTCGCGTATTCTCGCGATGGCGACGACAAGTTGCGATTGTCAGAACTCGTCGATAATCGCAACTACAGCTTGGGGATGACCCTGGACTTTGTCATGCCCGTAGATGCAGTCTTTGGAATTATTCCACTGAACCTCACTAAGGATTTCCACTGGGAATTGCCGCCAAAGCGGCTTTACGAAGGGCAAACGGGCAATCTAGCAGACGTCGAAAAGCAGATTGTCGAGGAGCTATCCGCTCAACTCGAGAAGCCCGTCAACAAACTGCGCGAAGACGCCAATCTTTTGAACAAGCTGGGTAACCAAATTGCAGATGGAGCCAAGGAATTAGGAGGAGCCATTGCCAAAGACGGTAAACAATTTGTAGGCGACCAAGTTAAACAGGCCAAGGCAATCGGGGCGACCGTCCAAAACATTTCGAATCAAGCAGCAGCGGGAGCCAAAGCAGCACACGATTCGTTTCAAAATAATGTGATTGGGCCCCTGAACCAAGCGTTGGGTATCAATAATTTGGGCTCCGTCTTTGGTCGTGGTGATTACAACCGTGTCGATATACCGCAAAGACGCACATTCTCGGCTACCGTGGTCAACGGCAGCCTACTTGTTTCCCAAACCGACGGTAGCCCAATGAATCTGATCATCGGACAAGCCGAAGGCTATCTGATCATCGACGGCCCCGATTTCACTATAAATGAGCAAGTTGGTTACTACGAGTCCAGCTGCTGGAACGGTTGCAACAAAGATTGGGTGTTCGAGGATATCGTGCATCCCAATCTTCAGAAATTCCCGCTGGACTCGTTCACCAATATCAGCGTTTCAGGCACGACACAAAATGACTCTATCGTGACGATGGGTGACATCACCAAGCCGGTGCGTTTGGATGGTCGAGAGGGTAACGACTACTTAGTCGGTGGGTCAGGTGACGACACGCTGCTGGGAGGCGATGGCCAAGACACACTGATCGGCGGAAGTGGTAATGACAGTCTAGAAGGTGGAAATCACAGTGACACTCTACTAGGAGAACTTGGCAACGACACCATTCGTGGAGGTGCTGGTGAAGATCGGATCGACGAAACAACGCTAACTGATGCAAATCTTAGTTCAGTCGATCGGTCTACCGAACAGAACACAATCTATGGGGATTCAGGTGCAGATCTCATTCTCGGTAGTCCCGGCGCGGATTGGATCAATGGTGGTTCGGAAGCCGATACTATTCAGGGCTTGGGCGGCAACGATCGAATCTACGGCAGCACGGGCAACGACCGCTTGTTGGGTGGCGCCGGCAATGACTGGATCGATGGCGAAGGGGACGACGATGTCATCGAAGGTGGATCCGGTGATGACATACTGTACGGTAGCGTTGGAAACGATGTTGTCTACGGCGATACGCAAAGTGATGGCGGCAGTGGCAACGATACAATCTACGGTGGTAGTGGCAACGATCGCCTGTACGGCGGTGATGGCAACGACTACATCGATGGCCAGTCTGGCGCGGATCATCTTTTGGGTGAAGGCGGGCACGATACGCTGATCGGTGGAGCAAACTCTGACGCGGCTGATGGCAACGACTTTATCGAAGGCGGTTTTGGAAATGATACGCTCTACGGTGGAGCTAGTGGTCCTGGGCGCGCGTTGTTGAAGGCCGATGCTGAGTCGCGAGACATTCTTCGCGGCGACACTGGCAACGATACGCTCTATGGCGGTGATGGCCCCGACCTGCTCGATGGTGGCTTTGACAACGATACGCTCTACGGTGAAGCCGGCGACGATGTTCTTATCACTAATGCAGGCGCTGATACGGCGCGCGGTGGCGCAGGCAACGACGAACTCTACGGATCGATCGGCGCGGGCGGCAAGAATTCAACGCTTTATGGCGACGAAGGCAATGACAAGCTCTACGGCTCGCCTGCCAATGACAAGCTCTATGGTGGGGCTGGCAACGATCAACTCTATGGCTACGAAGGCAATGATGAATTGCGCGGAGAGACGGGCCAGGACACGCTTGTCGGTGGTTTAGGAAACGACCAGTTGTTTGGTGGCGACGGAAACGACTCGCTTTCCGGCGAAGAGGGCAATGATCTGCTCTATGGAGACGCTGGAGACGACGTACTGGAAGGAAGTGTTGGCAACGACACACTATCTGGTGGGGCGGGCAATGACACGCTGGACGGTGGATTTGACAACGACACGCTCGATGGTGATGCCGGTCGTGACACGCTGAAAGGTGGAGACGGACTGGACCTGCTACGCGGTGGCACCGATGCCGACTACTTGGATGGTCAAGGCGGCGATGACACGCTTGAAGGTGGTGACGGCGACGATGAACTGCGCGGCGGACTTGGCAATGACAGACTTTATGGCAACCAGGGCAATGATCGATTATACGGAGGCAATGATCAGGATCAGCTATTTGGTGATGCTGGCAACGACACGCTGCATGGTGAGGATGGCAATGACAGTCTTTCCGGCGGAGCAGACAACGATCTGCTCTTTGGTGATCGTGGAGCGGATTCGCTCAAGGGTGATGATGGCGACGATGAGCTGTACGGGGACGATGGAGATTTCATTGATGAAGCCGGTGAGCTTGGTGACACTTTGGATGGCGGTGCAGGTAATGACAAGTTGTATGGCGAAGCTGGCAACGATTTGTTGAGCGACCCCGCAGGTGCCAATCTCCTAAGCGGCGACTCAGGCAACGACACGTTGCGAGGAGGTGAGGATAATGACGAATTGCTTGGCGGTATTGGGGATGACTATCTCTATGGATTTGATGGCGACGATACGCTGCGCGGAGGATATGGGAATGATTGGCTCGAAGGTGGCATCGGCGATGATCTGATCGAAGGTGGTGCAGACGACGACCAAATGTTTGGACAGAGCGGTGAGGATCGTCTCTTTGGCCAAGCCGGAAATGACCGCATCTTTGGAGGATCGGAAAAGGACTTCATCGATGGAGGTGATAACGACGACTTCGTTGATGGGGAAGCTGGTGACGACTCTATCGTCGGAGGCGTGGGTAATGACTCACTGTTTGGCGGCAGTGACAACGACACCATCGAGGGCCAAGAGGGAAACGACATCATCAGTGGAGATGATGGCAACGACCTTCTGCTGGGCGGTGCGGATAACGACAAGATTTACGGCGAGTCCGGCAATGATGTGCTGGTCGGCAACGATGGCGATGATGAGCTTGACGGCGGGACCGGTCGCGATGCGCTGTGGGGCGGCGGTATCCTGTTTGCATACAGCTCACTCACCAGTAGTTTTGATATGGCATACGGTTTTGCCGCTGCCGAAGCGTTTCTGACTACCCAAGCTCAATTGCCTTCCAGCGGTTATACGCCACCGCTTATTCAACCTGAAGTCATACAATCGGCAAGTATATCGACCACGTTTGACGGCTCCGACACGCTTCGTGGCGGCGATGAAATTGACGATACCACCGGTGCAGACCTAAACGGCGATTGGCTGTTCGGCGGCGATGGAAAGGACTATCTGTTTGGCGGCGCCGGTAATGACTATGTGGACGGTGGACTCGGCGATGACGAGATCTACGGAGAGAGCGGTGACGATCAAGTGCGCGGTGGCGCTGGAAACGACGCTGTTCGTGGCGGAAGCGGAATCGATCAGGTCCACGGTGACGACGACAATGACCGATTGTATGGTGACGAGGGGGGCTCAGGGCAGCGACTGTATGGAGACGCTGGCGATGACACGTTGTACGCTTTCGCTGCGACGCAAACGCTGTCTGTCGAGTCACAATTGATCGGCGATCAGCTCTTTGGTGGTGCTGGGAACGACACGCTGTATGGAAACTTACGCCGTGATGTCCTGGTCGGCGACGCTGGCAACGACACTCTACATGGTGACTATGTCTCCGGACCGGCCTACGCAATGCGCATGACTGCACCTGAGTTTTTAGATGGTGCAGACGACAGACTTTACGGCGGGGCAGGTTCTGACATTCTGTATGGCAACGGTGGTAATGACACGCTTTGGGGCGGCGCCGATTCAGATCAACTAGTCGGGCAGATCGGTGACGACACGCTTTATGGTGGTAGCGGAATCGATATCCTTGGTCTGGATATCGACAGCGGATCTACAGAGACGCTGAACGGTCATGGAGGCAATGCCAAACTAAACGATACCAGCGATGACTTGGCGACGGACATTCTATTAATCGAGGGTGATCGATCTACGGCTGGTATTAACGATTTGATCACTATTTCCGAAGTAGCTAACCAACTGCGAGTGAACTATTCCGGTACGATCATTCCTGTGAATTGGAAGAGTGCCTCCGGTGTTCCACTGGCTGAACAATTGATGATTCGCGGAGGACTGGGAGATGACACCATTCAGTTCGTCACCGGAACCAACGCAGTAAACACAAGTCAACTGACGGGCCGCGATTGGTTTGCAGTCATCGACGGGGGCGTCGGCAATGATACGCTCAGCGGAAGTTCTGATCGCGATCACATTGACGGTGGATCGGGCAGCGACACGATCTATGGCAGTGCTGGTGACGATCGTTTATGGGGAGATCGCAGTGGCGGTGGCTCTGTCCTCGATCAAGACAGGCTGTATGCTGGCCAAGGCAACGATGACCTGTTTGGCGGACCAGGAACCAATGTACTCTCTGCGTGGTCTCATGATCCCAGCGGTGTTCCATTCGGAGTTTTCACGGCAACCGGCGAGCTAGAGGACACCGGCATCAACCGCATGCTGGGAGGCTTGGGAGCGGATCAACTTTTCGGCGGCACCGGTATCGACTTCATGTACGGAAACGGCGGTGGAGACACACTGTACCGTCGCGATGGTTCGACCTTTGATTCGCTCGACGGCGGCTTGGCCGGAGACGAGTGGAAACAGTATGCTCAGGCCTCTGACCGCGTGTGGTATGTAGGCGGTTCCAACAAGCCGGATCAGATTAGTGTCGATTATGTAACGGAAGCTGGACCGCTTGCCAACCGCCACTTGGTCACCCGACTTACGAACAACGATGGCAACTTCAGTTTTGCCGCGCAATTGCAACTGGACTTTGGAGCCACCGATGCTGCCGGTAATCTCATTTGGGATGCTGATAACATCCTGGCCGATCTAAATGGCTTCCAGAATGCGGCACCGGAAGATCGACAGTTGCTACTGAATCGCGTTGCCTTGCGCGGTGGTTTGTTGCCGCCAGAGAGCGACTACTTAGCGATTTTGGTCGACGCACTCGGCGGTGATGACGTAATCACCGTTGGCCCGACGGTCCAAAAAACGGTATGGATCGACGCAGGTGACGGCGATGACATTGTCCGTATCAACTCGGGCAATGCGATCTTAATAGACAAGTATGACGAAGCCTCTCGCAATGATGAGCCCGCTTTTGCGAGCACCCTGGTGCCAGGCGGAACACTGTCTAACTACCTTTCAGTCACGGGACTGTCCATCGATAACCCACAAGATATCGACTGGTACAAAGTTCAGTTCGGCGCTCCGCCGCTCAGTTTGAGTCTTTCGAGCGCAGCCTCGCAGGATGCCCTTAGCGTCGCTGTGTATGACAGCGCGGCGGCTAATCGACAATTGTTGGCATCGGCCTATGCAGTGGATACAGCTGAGGGCACTACCGACAACAACGCGGCCGCTCGGGCGGCTGACTTGGGAGCACTCGAGTCACTGCTCAAAGTCGAAGGTCTCACGTTGCACAATTACAGCGACATCAGCGATTGGTACAAGTTCCGTCTGGAATCGCCAGCCGTGGTAAATCGCCAGCGCGAACTAAAGATCGTGACCACTGATCCGGCCAGCTCAGTTATCGATCACGTCTCTGTTTGGCTCGGCAATACTGAGATCAAGAGGGTCGCAACGACTGGTCTCAACGATTCGGTCGTCATCACCATCGATTTGAGCGACGTTGATGCCAACGCCACAACGAACGAATTTTACAATTTGGAAATCGTGGCCAAGCCCGCGGCCAGTGGAGGTGTGCCCGGCAAGTATTCGATCCAATCCCGAGTTGGCTCCAACGGTTCACGAGTTGAGAACTTGGCTGGCAATGTCACGCCGACTCTAGATCTCAGCCAGTTGAGCCTAGGACAAGACTACTTCATTGCCGTTCAATCGCAAAACATCGTTCCCACGATTTATGACTTGAGTCTGAATGTCACTTCCTCGAGCGAAACGGCCACCATCGATGCGGGCTATCGCACTGACTTTACCGCCCGCCGCGATGTGATCCTGGGTGGGCCGGGGAACGACATCCTGCAGGGTGGTCCTGGCGAGGACTGGATCTTTGGCGGTCCCGATAATGACATTCTTAACGGCGGATACGACCAGCAAGCCAGCGACCTGTTGTTCGGGGAGGGCGGCAACGACACCTTCCAGATCATCCCGGACGCATTGCCTGTCAAGGTTGGTACTAGCTTCACCACGCTGCCCACTCAAAGCGATCTGTTTAATGGTGGCACGGGAACAGACAGTTTCTATTTCTTAGGTGGCGACAAAGATGGGGACGGTGGAGACATTCCGGATCAAGTTGCCATTGGGTTCAACCCAGTGTTAGGTAGATACGAGCTCACTGCTGCAGTTTGGGACCTAGAGCACCAGGCAACCGCCGTCGATCCTACAACGGGACGCAATCTGCAGTACTACCAATTTTTCGAAATGAATTCCATCGAGCATGGTATTATTGAAACGCTCGCGGGTAACGACGTCGTCCGCGCCGACACTGGCTTTGAAGTCTATGGTGCAACCTTTGGAATAGGTACCGATGCCCAGTCAAAGGGCGCGACGGTGATCGGCTTGGACATTCGTGGTGGCGATGGCGACGATTTGCTCGTTGGCGGAGCTGGCGACGATCGCATTGATGGTGGAGATGGAGCCGATCAAATCATTGGCGGTGACGGCAACGACGAACTGCTGGGCGGCGACGGCGATGACTTTATTGAAGGCAATATCACTGTCGTACCTGATGCGTATGAGCTGGTCTCGCGCGGCGGCATTTCCAAAACAAACGACACAGCTCAGTACGCGGCCGATCTAGGACGCGTGATCCCTGGTCAAACCATCACCGGCCTATCCTTCCATGCCAGTGGAGCCGACCAGAGCGACTGGTACTTCTTCCCGACACCAGATTCCAATTGGGATATCAACGGCTCGACCAAGGCTTGGCTAACAGCCAGCGATATCAGTGCGACAGTGACTAGCAACCTACGCAATAACGATGACCTGCCTGTTTCGCTGGTACCAGCCACCTACGTCAACGGAGTGCTAACACTAACTCCAGAAATAGCGGGCGTACCGGAATACTACGCTCTGCAAGTCAGCAACTTTGAGACACCGATTGCGGCCGAGTACAGTTTGAGCTTCAGCAGCCGAATTGGCGAGTCCAACCACATCAGTTTGGACACGGCCCAGTATTCGATCACTCCGCCATCGCTTGAGTACACTCCAATCGCGATACCGCTTGGCGACATCAACGGCGATGGCTTTGACGATTTCATCTCGAGTGTCAAAGAAGATTTCGGTGACTTGAGTCAGATCTTGTTTGATCCCAACTTCCGTTTTGGATTGGATGATCCAGCCAACTTCGTCCCTCAAACGATCGCCATTATTACTTTCGGTGGCCCCGATCTCAACAATGCAGCAACGAAGCAAATGCTGCTACCTGCTCCAATCACGCGTCGTTCATCGTTCGGTACCCAGGTTCATTTTGCTTCTCCTGGCGATTTCAATGGAGATGGTATTGAAGATATTGCTATCAGCATTGATCGCGACGCGGTACCTAGCAGTTCAGCTCTTTTCGGAGCCAGTCCCAATTTCAAGGATCACGGAGTTTTTATCCTCACTGGATCTCAACAATCTATCGGAGAACAGAACATTGACTTTACGGGAAAATTCAGTAGCAATGCTCTGACAGCACAGTTTCGAATTGCAGGATTTACCGGCGGCCCCTTGGCGTTAACATCCCTTGGCAACTTCAACAATGATTGGAGTGGACCCAACCCTATTTCAGATATTGCTATTGGAGATCCGGTTGCCAGCAATGGAGTCGGTGAAGTCTATTTGATTGCAGGTGCAGAGGCGTTTGCAGGTAGCTACCAACGCAGTGATATTCCGACCCGAATACTTGGGACATGGTCTGACGCGGCAGCTGGCAGTGACTTGCTGGATCTCGGAGACATTAACCAAGACGGCAGGTCTGACCTGGGTATTGCAACAAATGCGGCAGACGGATCGGTGACTCTACAGCTACTATATGGACAATCATTCAATAGTGATTTAGACGGAAACTTTTTTGCGGACATTAACAAACAACAACTGGCAATCGGTAGTCGCCTGTCCTTTCGAGGAAATTGGTACTTTACATTGACGGATAGCCGGGGTACGGAGCTTTGGATTTCAGATGGAACAGCGGCAGGTACCCGGCTGCTAAAGGATATATATCAGGGGTCTCAGAGTTCTGATCCTGAGGAACTTACCGCCATGTGGGATGGCTACGTGTATTTCGTGGCTTCGGATAGTTCCGGTCGATGGTTATTCAGGACAAATGGTACGGAATTGGGTACACAGCGAGTATCAGCCGTAGCTAGTTTTCCGCAGTTCCTAACACCTAGTAATGGTGAACTTTTCTTTGCCGCAGACGGATTGAACAAAGGTATCGAACTATGGAAGTGGAGCCCTTACGATTCCACCGTCCAAAATGTTGTAGACCTTGAGCTCGGCACAGCTTCAAGCAGTCCAAGGTCGTTAATCGACGTCCGTGATTATCTGTATTTCACAGCTGAAACGAGCGCAGCCGGCTATGAGCTATTCTTTTGGGACCCATACGCTGCGCAGGTGAGGTTGGTGAACCCGTCCACGTTTACCAGTACAACTGGAATTTACCCAGGCATCGAAGGGTCTTATCCAGATTACTTGGCAACCGACGGCTATGGACTGTTCTTTGCAGCTGGATCCAGTTCTGGTGGTACTGAGCTATGGCGAGTATCCCCGGGCGATAGCTTGGCAGATCCTGTAGCTGAAATTCAGCCAGGCGTTACCGGCTCTTATCCAGAGTACATTGTTGGATCACCAAATGGCGATGGAGCCTATTTTACTGCGACTGGACCGAATGGAACTGAAGTATATCGTTTCGACGATTATCCCTACTCAGTACTGCCACTGACGAATCTTCCGTCCACTTCGGTACCAAGTAGCCTACTCGCGGCTGGTAATTCCATTTACTTTCAAACCACAGACAACAGCTCATCCGCTCGTTTGTGGCGCACCGGAGGAACGGTTGCAACGACCTCTGTGGTGACAACGAGCAACGGAACGGCAATTCAATTGCCGTATAGTGTGGTGCCCTCACCTATCAATGGTGTTCCGTTTCAGGGCGATTTGTATTTTATTAACCGACTATCACCAACCAATTCGGAGCTGTGGAGGGTTCCCAATGGTAGTGCAACTGCCAACCGCGTCCTAGATTTCAACCCAGCTGGCGATGAAATCGTCTCGAACCTATCAGTTTATGGCAGCGCGCTGAACTTCGCAGTACAAATAGGAGAGTCGACATTTCCATACAGGTTTGAACAAGGAGAAGCACTGGCAACTCCCGTATCGCTTCCTATCAAATCTAGCGGCAGTAATCCCACGGGTTACGTACAGTTCGGTAATAGCTTTGTCTTTTCAGCTACCGACGCTACCGGCAGTGGTCTGTGGATCAGCGATGGCACGCTCGCCGGTACGCAACTTGTAAAGAGATTTTCCACAGGCGCTGGGAGCATTACTAACGTTAGAGGTACACTTTTTTTTGTTGCTGAAAGCAAATTATGGCGTTCGGACGGCACCAGTTCAGGAACTCAAGCGGTCAGCTCCTCGCTGTTTAACAACCCACTGGACTTAACTGAAGTGGACGGCACACTTTTCTTCACGGCGGTTGACTCAAGAGGCAGAGAATTGTGGCGTGTTGACGAGGGCGCGACGATTGCGCAGTTTCATTCAGATGTCTACTTTGGATCGAACGGGTTCAATATTAGTTGGATGACCGCGGTAGGCAGCACGCTTTACTTCACAGCTCAGGGAAAAACCAGCAGCACTGATCCGGGTAATGGCGTTGAGTTATACAAAGCTACTCGCACAACCGCAGCGAAACTTGTGAAGGATATCGTCACAGGAACCTCAAGTTCCTCCCCGACTTACCTTACGAACGTGGGCGGGGGATTATTCTTTACAGCAAGTGACTCCAACGGTCGCGAGCTATGGTTCTCAGACGGTTCGTCGACTGGAACCAAAATCGTAACCTCTACATCAAGTATTCGACCTGGAAGTGCATCGCTAAACCCAACGAATCTTATCAGCGCCGATGGATCACTCTATTTTGCGGCTGAAAATGCCACCGGCAACACTGAGTTGTACCGACTTACTGGCACGCAAAATGCCAATGCCGGCTACTATGCTTTTCCCGAGATCAATCCCAGCGGGGGAGCCGATCCCAGATTTTTAACTGCCGGTGATAACCAAATCTTCTTTGCGGCAACCAATGGTGTCGACGGCACCGAACTTTATCGGGCAGATACAACCACTGTCACTCGCGTAGCTGATATTCGAACGGGCCCGGGTGTGGGCTCCAATCCAGGTAACCTGTATTTCTCTTCCGGAAATCTTTTTTTTACCGCGGAAGCGGATGGAATTGGAGTAGAACTGTTCCAAACCGATGGAATCAGCTTAACGCTATTGGCTGATTATTTCCCCGGTGATGGTTCTGGCTTTAGTGGATTCAATGCCTCACAAATGTTCCAGTTTTCCGATCGGCTCTTTTTTACAACGGATAACTCTCTCACTGGAAAGGAGCTGTTTAGCTCCCCAGTGTTGACATTTCTCTACCCGCACGAATCGCTCATGGGTCTGTCTCAGGGCGTCTTGGCCAGCATCGATGATCTCGACGACGATGGACGAAATGAGCTAGTTAGTATATCTGACTCAGTTGACGATCCATCATACTTTATCTTCGGTGACACCCTGACGTCATCATCGACAGTTGCACAGGGCCTGAACTCAATCCCAACGAATGCAACCGTTTTGAACCAGGTCAGCAGTCTAGTGGGCCTGGGGAACATTGACGCGTTCGGCGGCAATGACCTGGGAATTTCTACGAGTGATTCATCAACTCAAGCAGGCGAAATTCGAATCGCCTTGGGCCCGATTGATCGTAACGGCAATATTGACTTGCGACCCCAAATTGTTTTTGCATCTGTCGGGAACCTGCCGACCGATGTTCTCCTACCAATTTCAATCTCCAACATTGGGCATTTGACGAACGGCTCTTCAGTTAGTAGCCAATTTGCCATCTCTGATCCGACCAACAATCAGACTTATGTTTTCTCGGCTATAGGTCGCCAGACAAACGGCAATTCACTTGCCATCGGTGCAATTGCGCCGTCGAATCCCGGCGTCGTTTACAAGTTTGGACTAGCCGTCAATCAGCCGACCATTAATTCATCGTTTCAGCCAATTCAATTTGGTAATCCAGTTTCCACGGTGAATGCGCTGCCGTCGGTTGTCGGTACCTCACAAGATGACCGAACAAACTCATTTCAAAGTGTTGGTGATGTGTCTGGAGACGGCCTTGAAGATTTCCTGATTTCCGGTGCTGATACAAGCTACATTGTTTTCGGACCGATAGCATTTACCACACTATCGTCCGTCGCCGACTACGCCAATGTAGTCATCGATCATGCGACTGTCGGACGACCTGCCGAAAGATTGGGAGATATCGACGGCGATGGCGTGAACGATCTGGCATTCGTGTCCGGTGCCAATATCCGGCTGCGATTGAGTCAGACAGGCAGCCAAGTACCGATCTCGCTGCCAAAGTACCTCACGGCGGCAGACATGAATCGCACGATTCCCACGGGTATTATCAGCCCGACCGCGGTGACGGGTACGATGTCGTTCAATGCCTCGACCAGAACAATTTCTGTCTCGGGCGCGAATTTTGCTGGCTATGCATCGGGCCTGGTCATTGAAATCTCGGGCAGCACGACCAATTCAGGTACTTTCACTATTAAGAGTGCCAGTACCTCATCGCTGGTAGTCAACGAGCCATTGGTAACGGCGGCGGCGACTGCGGGCGTGACGGTCCGCGTTCGCCCCGCCCAACTGCATGCACTTAATTGGGATGGTCCAGCTACCAATGGCAAGACCTACGATGATCTGCTGTTTGTTCCTTCTAGCGGCACCAGTTATGTCTTGAGTGGTGAATTGCTAGCCGCGGGCAATCAAACCATGGGCGCGCAGGTCTTGCAGCTAGTGGATGATTCGCCTACCGAAAGGCAGTTGGCCCTTAGTCGTATCTATGGACCCTGGACCGGCACCTTCGGTACTGGAGTGGACGACGTGATCGCCACAGTCTTAGGAGATGTTGATGGGGACGGCAAAGAAGATTTCGTACTGGTAAATCGAAAGTTCGTGCTAAATGGTACGGGCAATTCACCGCAAGTTTACAATGGCCTTGATATCGGTAGTGCCTACCTCATTCTCGGCAGAAATGCTCCAACTCAGACGCTAACTCGCACCATGGTCGCCAGTCGCGTCTACCGCGACTTCTTTTTGGCCAACGCATCTACGCTGGGGGACATCAATCACGACGGGTTCGATGACTTTGCGCTGACTCGGTCTCAAGAAGGTGCAACTTCATCGATATCATCTCCTTCTCTGACACAGGGTAGCTTGTTTGTCTATTACGGCACGGATCAAGCCTTGGTGTCAGGAAGACGCCCAGAAGAGGCTTTCTACGCAAACCTTAACGACGCGACAACTGGTGACAACTTTGGCTGGACAATCTCCTCTAGTAGCACTTCGGTGACCTGGAGACAAAATTGGACCTCATCTGTTTATCAAAATCAGTATTCTGTTGGCGGCTCACACTACCGCTTCGGTTTGAGCGATTCCGATAACTACAACGGAAGTGGCACTATCAAGGGCAGTTTGACGTCCCCATTGATCGACCTGACGAATGCGGACGGCGATATCGGTTTCAGCTTTAACTATCTACTAGAAACCGACGGGCTGGCTGATCGTGATTTGGCTGAAGTCGAAGCGATAACCACTACCGGTGAAGTGATTCTGATCGCGCGAAATCGAGCTAGAGTGACTAACCCCGGCTATGCCCGAACAAATGCCACGAACATCGTCAGCCTGGCAGATCCTACGACAACCAACACTCTCAATCCATGGCGTCGGGCAGCGATCGATCTAAGTGATTTTGCCGGGCAGTCGATTCGAGTGCGTTTCAACTTTGATACGGTCTCCGGCGGTTTCAATACACACAAGGGCTTTCACGTCGACGACGTCGCGGTCTCAACGCAATCCGCCAATATCGCGATCACGCGTGGCGAAGACTTGACCAGTGCACTCTACCGTTCCGGTCCGCTTAGTGTCACGACGGGGGATTTCAATCAAGATGGTCAAGTCGATCTTGCAATTGGTGAGCCGAGCAGCAATTTATTGCTGCGTACAGGATCGACTCAATCAATCCTGCAATCGAACAACAAAGGCAGGTTAGAGATCTTTACTGACATTGTCCATGCAGGTCGCAATCTGTCACTCTACAACGGCAGTGAACTCTCGCTATTTGGTGTTTCCAATGGCGATCAATTCGGCTGGCTACCAACAACACCCAACCTCGACTTTAATTTCGATGGTATTGACGATTTGTTAATCGGTGCTCCAGGCGTCGATGCAAGCTTCACCGATGCCGGGCGCATTTATGCGTTGCCCGGAAAGAACTCGGCGACAATCGATCCCGCCGAAGTCGAGGCCAAAGTTCTGAGCAATCAAACCATTGGCGGAACCGGGTTTGTCGTCTCCCCGCCAACCACGAATCTTGATTCCGAGTTTAGCCTGACGGCTGCTATCGCAAATCTACAGCCGAATGCAAACGACCAATTTGGAATTTCCATAGCTGCAACTGACGAAGTTATTGTCGTTGGAGCTAATCTCGAAAATGCGGGGGCTGCGGAAAGTGGTGTCGCGTACATCTTTGATGCGACCAGCGGACTATTGCACACAACTCTGCAGAATCCATCACCAACCGCATTCGATCGATTTGGAACAAGCGTTGCCGTATCAGGCAACATCGCGGCGGTGGGTGCCTACTTGGATGACACTTTTGCCTATGACAGCGGCGTCGTTTATTTGTTTGATGTAAATACTGGTGCGTTGCTACGAACCTTGGGAAGCCCGACTTCCGAGGCGACGGAGAACTTTGGCTATAGCGTAGCCCTTTCTGGGAACAAATTGGTGGTCGGCGGATACGCAGCAACCGCTAACGACGCTGGTCGAGCCTACATTTTCAACGCTCAGACTGGTGCGCTAATCGCGACACTAGAAAATCCTGTTCCGAACGATAGTGATTACTTTGGCTACAGCGTCGCTATTGACGGAGACGTCGTAGTGGTTGGTGCTCACGAAGACGACACGTCGGCTTCCAATAGTGGCAGTGTTTATGTTTTCAATGCTAGCACCGGGGCGTTGATCTCCACACTTTCTAACCCAACGCCAGCAATTGACGATTACTTCGGAATTAGCGTCGCAGTCTCTGGAAACACAGTAGTCGTTGGCGCTCATCGTGATGACACGCTGGCTGCAGATGGTGGGAGTGCCTATGTCTTTGACGCCCAATCGGGCAATCTACTGACAACTCTGAGCAATCCCACACCTGACGATGGTGATAATTTCGGAGGCAGAGTCGCTATCGCTGGGCAACGAATTGTCATTGGTGCGACACGTGACGACGCATCCGCCGTTGACGGCGGTGCCAGCTATCTTTTCGACGCTGTCAGCGGAGAGCTATTAAGAACCTTCCTAAGTCCAAACCCATCCGCTGACGCAAGGTTTGGAATCGTAGCGGTAACTAACGAGCATCTCGTGATTTCGGCTTTCTTGGATGACGCAGGAGGCATGGACAGCGGTACGGTCTTCACTTACGCGTTGGACCAAATCAGACCAGTTGTAACCTTCACCGGCGGAGAACTAGCCAATGCCCCGGGCGCCGAAGACTGGTATCGTTTTCGTCTCTTGACTCCGGGTGGAGCGAATGACTTCGTGCAAGTATTGAGTCCTGAATCCTTAGTAGCTGCCAACAATCGCTTGGTGTTTGACCTGTTTGACGCGAGTGGTCGTCCCGTCGCGCTGCGTAGATCAACCTTTGATATGCTTGGCGAACCCGTAGGTGAGTACCTATTGCGCGTCTTTGACGCAGGTCCGTCAGGGTGGAGAAACTCCGTATTGAAATACGACGTGCGTATAGCCACGTCATTGACCACAACCGATGCATCGAACACGCCTTATATCGATCGTGATCTTATCGATGGTGGTGCAGGCAACGATACACTGGCAGGGAACCAGGGACAGGATCGCATTTTGGCTGGCACTGGCATCAATCGCGTTGTGGCGGAAGCCAACGAAGTGATGGATGTAGACTTGACCCACACCACTATTTTACCGCCCTTGGACACTGAAAGAGCGTCTCTGTACATTTACAACCCAGATAACGCAATCGTCGATGTTTCCGATCAGTATCTGTTGCTATCGATCAAGAATTCGCTCAACATTCCTAGCAATGTAGAGCCAGTCCTTACAGAAAAGGAACTGGCCAGCCTGACCTACTTTGGGACCTTGGTTGGGGACGACTTTGGCGATCCGGCAGCCATCTGGCCCTATGTGACATACGCTAAGAACGCGCTGATTGTCGAACTGTTGCAGGGAGGCAGCCCCTTAACTGGGACCTACGACGCTAGTGGGTTGAGCCAGCTAACCGAACTTCGAAGATTGGGACTTTCTGGAGCTGGGAATCTACTCAGCTTTGATTTCCTACGCAATCTGACAAAGCTGGATGAACTAACGCTTGGCAACACCAATTTCATCAACGCAGCGCTGTTGCCAACATCTTTAAGAAAGCTGTTTATTGGTGTTCCAACAGCTTCTTTCGACGTGAATTCGCTTAACAACCGGCTACCAAGTCTGGAAAGTCTCACTGAGCTGACTCTGCGCAGTTTTGACGTTTCCCAGCTAGACTTGTCACTGGTCGCGGCTCTGCCAAACTTGGACGAGCTGACGATCGTCGACGGCGATTTGACCGACATTGCTGCATTGGAGGGAGCGGACAATATCCACGTTCTGAATCTTCACAGCAATCTCTTAACGGACGTCGAGGTTCTCCTTTCCCTTCCAAATTTGCAGTCTGTTGTCCTGACTGGCAATCCATTGAACAACCAAGCTTACGCGGTGGTCATTCCAGAACTACAGCGGCGAGGCGTGGCGGTTTCGTACAGCAATGACACGGCTCCCGCAGCGATTGCGATTTCCGATTACAACTTCCCATTGCTGCCGGGCGTCTACATGGGCGAGCCGATTCACTTCTCTGGAATTGCCCGTGATCCCGACCCCAGTAACGGATCCAACTTCAGTTATCAATGGCGGGTCTACGACGAACTAGGACAGTACGAAGGGAATTACAGTCCAAACGCAGATTTGTATTACACGATACCGGACACTTCCAATTGGGCTGACTCCGACAAAATGTTTGTCGAGCTAACCGTGCTGGACCACGATCAACTAGACGTAAATAACAATCCAACGCAATACACTTCTAGCATTGAACTGACCGCCTTCGCACGCCCCCAGATCAATGTGGACTATGCCGACTATGGTCCTGGATTTGAACTGTTGGCGCAGGAAGATCGCGAAACCAGCTTCTCGGTTTCATTGGACCGAGCACCACTGGGTGAAGTGTACGTCGACGTGCTCAATGGCAACCAATACACGCTTTCGAATTGGATCAGCGGTTTCAGTCCAACTAGCAATAGTAGTTTGCGTTTCGATGAAACCAACTGGTCGGAGCCTCAAACATTCGCATTCATCGCAGCTGACGATGGCAATATTGCTGATGATTCTGGCCAGCTGACTTTGTCGCTCAGTCGTAACTTCGTCGCTTCGTTCCCTGGCCTATCATGGAGGTTTCTAGATATCCTGCTCGCCGACGATGATCGCAAGATTCTCGTCAATGGCCAGTCCGAATCGATCGAAGTCTTCGTCGATGAAGGTAGCAGCAACTCATACGGAATCACTTTGTCCGGTCCGCCAACGGCTGACCTTACGTTGACCATCACTAAGGTATCTGGCGACGACGACATCACATCATCGACGGATACGTTGACCTTCACGCCATTCGATTGGAGTTCGCCCCAGTTTGTCAGTTTTGCGGGACACGAAGACGATGATGCGGTTGCAGGCTCGGCCACCTTCTCAATAGATGGCTTATTATTGCCAGACGGCTATACCTATTCACAAACCATGACCGTCTGGGAGCAAGAAAACGACGTATCACAGATCTTGGTTTCGACTGGTAGCCTAGTGGTCAGCGAGGGTACTGCAAATTCATTCGAAGTATCGCTTTCGGCGAAGCCGACCGGCAACGTCGTGGTTAACGTCTACGAGGCGCAGACTGGAGATGGTGACCTTACAGGCAATGCGACCTTGCTATTTACTCCAAGCGACTGGAATTTCCCGCAATCCGTCGTGGTCGCCGCAGCGCAGGACGAGGACGCCAGAAATGGCACACGCGATCTTCTGCTCGGCGCTGCAGGTTGGCTCCCCAATACTGTCAGCGTAACGGAAGCAGACGATGATTTTGGATTCATCGTATCTGACGCGGTGGTCATCGACGAGGGCAACAGTCGACTGGTCGCTGTTTCACTAGCAGGCAGACCGTTGTCCAACGTCACGGTGACCGGCGCGTTGACGGGATTGGGTAGCAGTGCATTCTTACTGGATGAAACCCCATCGCTGATCTTCACTACCAACAGTTGGAATATCCCGAAGTATTTTGTCGTGAGCGCTGTTGAAGATACCAACGGAGTCAACGACCAAGCTCAGTTGCAACTGTCAGCTACCTCGTCGATCGATGCAGCACCATGGGCTACGGCTCAGGCCGTAGTTGGGATTGTGAGCACCGACAACGATCGAGCACTGGTCATAACACCGCCGTTGTCAGGTCTTTCTGAAGTTTTGGAGGGTTCAAGCAATCAGCCGTTCTCTGTCAACCTGCAGGCACAACCAAATCAAGATGTCTTGGTCAATATTACATGGGTTGGTGGTGATACCGATCTAGCGGTTCAGTCCTCCACGACTTTAACTTTTACTCCAGCGAATTGGGAAACTCCACAAGCCGTCACGATCTCGGCTGCTCTGGATTCGGACATCGAATCGGGCGTAGCACAGTTTTCAGTTACAGGGGATGGATGGGGGGAACAGATTGTTTCAGTATCTGAAGTTGAAGATGGTCGCTGGGTAGAACTGTCGACTTCAAATCTGTCAGTGGCTGAAGGTGGCCAAGGCGAATTCAAATTCCGTTTGCTTTTTTCGCCGACGGAACCACTCGCGGTTGATGTAGTTGAATTGTTTCCAAATTCGAGCTTGCAAGCTGTCGGTCCAACAACTTTCGAGCTCAGTAGCAGCAACTGGGATGTTTGGCAGAGCGTACTGTTCTCGGCTGAACAAGATGTGGATCTTGCCGATGATGTAGCTATCTATGCGCTCCGCGCCGTTGGACAAGCAGACACAAATTTTTCGGTTACCCAACAGGACAATCGACGAGCATTGGACGTCAGTGCTAGTGAATTGGTCGTTCGGGAAGGCGGACAAGCGAGTCTTGGCGTTCGCTTGATGACCCAACCTCAAGCGAATATGACGGTGAATGTCGATTCCTTGATTGGCGACAGCGATTTAATGCTAACTGCGGGGACGCCAGCATCGCTGTCCTTTACAACGGAGAACTGGAACGAGTACCAGCATCTCACGTTCAGTGCGCTCAGTGATCTCGACGCCACCGACGGAACAGCCACATTGACGCTGCGAACGTCCGATCCCTCACTGCCTGACCTGACCTTACAAATTGCCGAGTTGGATTCCGCTCGCACCATCCTTGTTTCGCCACTCAATGCCGAAACAAGTCTGATGATTCCCGAAGGGCAAACGGCGAACGCGCAGGTGATACTCGCCAGTGCCCCCACTGATGATTTAGTCGTCACTCTAGCTTTGGCTGGCGATGACGACCTTTCGCTAACCAGCAGTAAAACACTTACCTTTACACCATCAAACTGGAATGTTCCACAAGTCATCGATCTGGCCGCAGACGACGATGATGACAGTGTCTCTGGCTACGCGCAATTAATCGCCTCTGCCGAGGGATGGATAGCTGGGGAATTATTGATACGAGAAGTCGACGACGACTCGGCTAGCATTGATGTTGTGTGGCTGTCGGCGACGATTGTTGAAGAAGCGGGAGCACTCTCCAGCTTCAGCGTCGCACTCACTTCCGAGCCAATAGCCGTCGTGACTATTCCACTCAGCTGGAGTGTCGATGGACAAGCGATTGCAAGCTCCAATCAACTCGTTTTTGATGCGAGTAACTGGTCAGTACCGCAAATCGTTACCATCAGCGCCATTGATGACCGCCTGGACGATGACAATACAAATACATCACTCATTTTTGAAGCGGTGCGTTCTGACGCCCAAGAATATGCGGGGCAAGTTGTTCCTCCAGTCGTCGTGAGCGTCGTTGATAATGATGTGTCTGAGGTATTGGTTTCCAATCTGCAGCGATCGGTTGTAAGCGAGTCCGGTACGACTTCTGAATTTTCAGTGCGATTGGCGACGCAGCCCGCCGGCGACGTCTTGGTGGACCTAACCAGCACCAAAGTTGGGGAAATTGCCGTCTCTACAAGTCAACTTTTCTTTACGGCAGACGATTGGGACATCCCGCGGATTGTTACCTTGGTCGGAATCGATGATGCAATCGATGATGGAGATCAGACGGTCGCCATCACGTTTGACTTAACCTCGTCGACCGACCCGCTCTATTCGTCCTTGAGTTTAAATCCGATTTCGCTTCAGAACCTGGATAACGATTACACAACAGTCAACGAGCCCACGGGTTCTGATTCGGTTGAAATAGCTGGTGTTCTGTATTTCGCCGCAACGACTTCGGAGAGTGGTCAAGAGTTGTGGATGGCGAATGGCACGACATCGGGGGCGGTGCTTCTGGCAGATCTTTCGCCAGGCGCCGAGTCCTCACGCGTAGAAGAATTAACCGCCTTTAACGGCAAGTTCTATTTCGTCGCGTCGAGTCCCGAAACGGGCCGAGAATTGTGGAACTATGATCCACTGACGGATCAAACAGAATTAGTTGTCGATTTGGCAACTGGAAATGCACATGGGAATCCGTCGCGATTGACCGTGGCCGGTGCCCATCTTTTCTTTACTACTCCGGGGCAATTGGATCATGAGTTTCAATTGTGGTCGCTAGGCCCAACGCATCAAATTCAAGCATTGAAATCGTTCACGCTGGATGATGCCACGATGATGGTTGCATTCCAGGATGAATTGCTCCTGTCTGCCGACGGCAATGACGGCTACGGGCAGGAACTTTGGGCCAGTGATGGAACGCAGTTGGGCACCAGACGCTTAAGTAATATACGGTCGAGCAGCGTGAGCGCCGACATTATGGAACTGACGCCCACAAGCAATCGACTTTACTTTGGTGCCAACGACGGAGTGCACGGCCAAGAGCTTTGGGCACTCGATACGACGAGTAGTGCTCCCTATTTGTTCAAGGACATTCGACTGGGCGAATTGGATTCAAGTCCACATGACTTGGTCGCGTATGGGCCTGGAATTGTATTTGCCGCAAGCGATGAGCGAGGTGATGAGCTGTGGTTGAGCGCCGGAACGCCAGAAACGACGGCGCTGGTGGTCGACTTGAATTTGGCTGGCGACAGCAGCCCCAATCAAATGACGATAGTCGATGGCTCCCGCATCTTTTTCACTGCTAATGACGCTGTGCACGGACGCGAACTTTGGGAGAGCGATGGAACTGCCGCAGGCACAGTCCTTAGGGAAGTGAATCCTGGACCAATCGGATCTGACCCAGTCAATCTGACGGCCGTCGGGAGTGCGCTCTTTTTCGCAGCCTATGATTCAGTGCGAGGTTATGAATTGTGGCGGAGCACCAGTCCGCCTGTGCTGGTGTTGGACGTGAATTCTTCCTCGAGTTCCTTGCCGACAGTTTTAGGTGCCGTCGGTGGGCAAACGCTCTTCACGGCTGAACAAGACTCCGGCCAACGGCAGCTGTTTGGCACCAGCGGACCTGGACTTGTTAGCGATTTGGCTCAAGCTGGCGTGATTTTGACTCCGGCTGGAATCAGCCTGACCGAAGGCGGACCATCGATTACCTATAACTTACGATTAGCCTCTCAACCAACAGCGAATGTCGTCATTCAGTTAACTGTCGATCCCAACCAGGTTACGCTTTCGGCTGCGACAGTCACTTTTACGACGGCGAATTGGGACCAGGAACAGCCGATTACCATTACCGCTGTGAATGATTTGGTCGCCGAGTCTACCTTAACAATCGAGATTGAACACTCACTGACCAGCTCCGATGCAATCTACTCGCAGGTCGGTAACGTCGCACTGCCTATCGAATTGGTCGACGATGATATAGCAGGCGTTGTTCTGTCGACGCTAACGACCAACGAGATCAGCGAGCTAGGTGATGTCTCGAGCTTCACAGTTAGTCTCAGTTCGCAACCCACGGCCGATGTGAGCTTTCTGTTGGTTCCAGATGATCCTACTGAAATTCATGTTTCGCAGTACGTTGTATCCTTTACGCCAGCAAACTGGGATCAGCCCCAATCCGTCACCGTCAACGGAGTTGACGACGCTATTTACGATGGCTCGATCGCGGTTCACTTGTTGACGAGTAACACGTCGAGTTTTGACGAATTTTACAATGGTCTGACTCTGCCTGATTTTTCACTAGTTAATCTCGACAACGAACTGCCGCCGACGATCACGATAGCAGACGTGGTATCGACTGAGCCAATCAACGGTTCGAAGCAGTTTGTCTTCCAAGTACAATTGTCACACGCGTCCGCTACGGACATTAGCGTTGACTACCAAACTCTCGATGGTACTGCCACAACGCAAGCAGGAGACTACCAAAGCGCTGCTGGAACTTTAGTATTCACAGCCAACGGGTCACTCCAGCAATCAGTGTCAATCAATGTCTGGGCGGATGATGAGTCTGAAACAGATGAAGACTTCTACCTGCAGCTTTCCAATGCACAGATCGGAACCATTGGAGATGGCACTGGTACGGGGACTATTGAAGCCAATTCAGCTCCCAGCAATCAGGCACCGATCGCGATAAATGATTCAGTAACTGGTCCACTGCTGGCCGTATACGCGTTGCCTCTGCTCGGGAACGATTACGATCCTGACGGGGACGCCATTGGCATCACTGCGGTCAATGGCGGGGCTGTAGTCGCGGGTACTCCAATTCAGTTGTCGCTGGGACGGCTGGAACTGGTCTCCACCAACGGCGTTGTCAACTTCTACTTCTTCCCCAGCGGTGAGTTCGGAACGCAAACATTTGATTACACGATCAGCGATGGCAGTCTGGCTAGTACGGCAACTGTCACCATCAACATCACGTCAGGTACTTCAAATAGCTCTCCGATTGCAAATGAAGACAGTTATGGCCTCAGTCCTCTCGTGTTGGAGGATACTCCGTTTACAGGCAACGTTCAAAGCAACGATTCTGATCCGGACAATGATCTGTTGACCAGTGTTCTGCTATCTCAGCCGAGCAAAGGCACTGTATCGATGTTGGCTGATGGCCAATTCACGTACACCCCCCTTGCCAACCAATACGGTAGCGACAGTTTCTCTTATCGATTGCTGGACGGTCGCGGCGGAGTTGCCACGGGCAACGTAGTTATCATCATCACTCCAGTTGCTGACGCTCCAAGCGGAGCGGATAAGACATTTCATCTAACGCGTGATCCCAATGCTGCAGCCGTGGACATGATCTTTGGTACAAACGACTTCGGATTCTCAGACGCGCTCGATTTGCCAGTCGCGAACACACTGGCTGCTGTCAAAATCACTAGTCTTCCGGCGTCAGGATTGTTGAAGCTAAATGGTTCTCCAATTTCGGCAGTAAACACGATCGTTACTGCCGACGATATTGCCATGAACCACTTGACCTTTGCGCCAGCCGTTAACGGCTTTGGCAACAATTACGCGGGCTTTGACTTTAAGGTCATCGACGACGGCTCACTCGCTAATGGAGGAATCAGTGAAGCGACGACTACTAACCACTTCACCTTCAATGTGAGTTCGACCGATACGACGGGACCGAAGATTACTGGTGTCCGAGTGTTCGGGTTTAGTGGGGCGACTGCTACAAGCCCTTGGACTAGTAACTTCAAAGCATTTATTGACGGTGGGTTTGCAGATGCCACGAGCAGAGGTTTCTTGGTGTCGACTGGCGTCGATCAGCTTTCGATTCTTCCATGGATGAACATCAATCGAATAGCTATCACGTTTTCGGAAGATGTTGGCGCCAGCCTAAACCTGAGCGATTTTACCCTCAGCGGAATAGCAGGGCTGCGTCCAGATTCCGCAGGCGTACTATCGCCTGCTTCTATTCCAGTAATCCAGAGCTTTGCGTACAACGCCAGCTCATTTACGGTGACCCTGATTTTGAATCAGTCGCTCGAAGCTTCGAAGGTTGACGTCGGAGTGATTGCCGCTGGCGTAACTGATGGCTCGGGCAATGCGTTGCTGGGCAACTGGGTCAATTCCGTCTCAACCGAATCCGGTGCCAATGGTTTGGTGCAGGACTTTAATTTCCGTTTCTACGTCCTGCCAGGCGACATCGATCGTGACGGAGATGTTGATACGGCCGATCAAAATGCTATCGCGTCGAATTCGCTTTTGAGTGGCACCACGCCTATAGCGGGCTATACGAGGTTCAAGGACCTGGATGGAAGTGGCGCTATCAACGCCAGCGACCGCCTGTCCGTTCGAAATCGAGTGAATTCAAGTATTGATTAGTTTCTAAACTGGAGAATTTTAGCATGCGCAAACTCTCGCTGCTGCCGATCGCAGTGGTTCTAGCTCTACTGACAACTGGCTCATCACGGGCTGATTATGTGCTGGAAATCAATCGAGTAGGAATTGAGTCCGTAACTCAAGGGACGGACGTGTCATTTGATGTGTCCCTGACCCTACCTAGCCTAACGCCCGAACAGAACTTGACTGCCTTTTCCTTGTTCATGGATATCGCCGCGCCTCAGGGGAAGGGGCTTCCATTAGGACTCGGAACAATTTCTGTCTCAAACTATTTCCCAGGTTTCAGTTCCACCAAGGGCTCAAACGTCGATTCTGATCTTGCGGACGCACTCAGTTCCTCGAATTTTGACTTCTCCGTTAATGCCGAGAATGCCTCTGGTACCGCGATCAATACCGCAAGCAATAAGACGTTGTTTCGCTTGACAATAAATACAGGTACGTTGCAAGACGGAACCTACTCACTGATCTTTCGTGACGATCCCATCGGCGATGACGCATCACTCCGTGACATCTTTCCGCCATTTACCGGAGGAGACTTTGGAAATGCCCAAGGCAATAGCGTCTTAACAGGTTCATTCACTGTGGTTGGGGCAGTTCCTGAGCCTGGAAGTCTCGCGTTGACAAGCATCGTACTTGGCCTCACGAGTCTATTCCGTCGACGGAAACGCAATTCGAAACGGCCATAGCGAAAGAAATTTCGCTGCACGCTGAAGCCGACATGGATGTCTTTGAATGAGCAAACTTTAATTGAAAGCCGTAAACCACCAGCTCTGCTGGTGCGAATCAATCAGGCTCTGCTGTTCTTACAAGCACGAAGCGCAAGCAAGTGTGTCAGCGCTGCGGTCAAGGTGGGACTCACTCGCTCGCGA
>JAGQPR010000409.1 GCA_020426625.1 Planctomycetales bacterium | reverse complement strand
CAATCCAGGGTTGCAATGCTCGTCCATCACCGTCCGGTAGTAGTTCGTAGGGTACATACCAGAGTTTCTCGAAAGGCATCGAAAAGACAGAGACATCCGCCGGTCAAAGTGTGATCGTTCGCAGCCTTCAAACGGTCTTTGAAACCGGGCGGAAATACGCATCGGACTTCAAGAAAACAATGACCATCCGATACGACTAACATCTCCCCAAATGGAACTACACCGCCGTCCCAGAGCCCGCCTAAATTTCGGAAGTTATTTCGGGACAATTCCTAAATCCAGCAGCCCCACAAGCCAAAGACATGCGTGAGGCGTGCGAAGAATTTCCGCACAAGGGGTTGTGTTAATTAGCCAAACCGCTATCGTTATTGAGATTGAATCTCAGTTGCAATAACCAAGCGAGCACCAGACGGTGTAAACTGCACCGTCCGCCAGCCAGGGAACGCGACGCCGGTCTGTCCGAAAAGACACCGGTTTCTCGCTACTAATTCCTGGAGAAAGTCGTGCATCGTCACATTTCAACGAGCCCATCCCGGGCTGCATTTACATTGGTTGAGCTGCTTGTGGTCATCGCCATCATTGGCATTCTCGTTGGGCTACTATTACCAGCCATTCAGTCGGCTCGTGGGGCGACTCGAAAAATGCAATGCCAGAACAATCTCAAGCAAATTGGACTAGCGGTTCAAAATTATCACGACATGTTCCGTCAATTTCCCTGGGCGAATGCGAACAGCACCCTAAACGGCGGAAGTCTGTTTGTTTCAGTCCTGCCATACATGGAGCAATCAAACGCCTTCAGACTTTATGATTTCACGAGGTCCAATAGTGATCCAATCAATCAGCAGGTCGTCTCACAGCAGTTGCCGTTCTACTACTGTCCTTCGGATGCCCGTAGGCGAAGTGTGCCTTCTTGCGATAGCGATGCGGGGCGAGCGCCGGGCACCTATGCCGCGTGCATCGGTACCGAAGACTACAACCAGTACTGGAGCTTCTTTAGACAGCCGCGCCCATCGCTGAATGGTATGATTGTCTATTCGGACACCGTAGACAACAAAACGCGATTTGCGTCGGTAACGGACGGCACGTCCAACACCCTTTTGGTGGGCGAAACAGCTTACAACCTACCCGACTACAAATTCCAAAGCGGCAGTTGCGCGGGCCAACCTCGTTTTTCATTTACATACTGGTGCAATCCGTATCCCGGTTCAACAGCATGCACAACTCAGTTTGCGTTCAACCCCAAGGATCGCGGTGACGACGGAATTTACGACGCTGGATGGGTTCGCTCTTTTCGTAGCGACCACGTAGGCGGTGTTCAGTTCGTCTTTGGCGATGGTTCGGTTCACTTCATCTCCGATAGTATTGCAGCTGAAACACTGGACCGGCTCTCTGCACGCAACGATGGGGAGGTTTTCAGTGGCTGGGGGCTCTAAGATTCTGTACCGGCATTCTTACTTAGTCGGTGCGGTGTTGGGGTTGGTCGGTTGTGTTGACAATCAGGAGTTTCCGCGCGCATCCGTTCGAGGCACGGTACAACTGGATGGACGTCCATTGCCGGAAGGGAGCATTCGTTTTGTGCCGCTTGAGGAGACTCCCGGTCAGAAGCTGGCGGTTGCGATTGAGGACGGTCACTTCAAAGTTAAGTCGAATTATGGTCCTGCGGTTGGGCGTCATCGCATCGAAATTGAATCGACCGACACTGGCGGGCTGGAAATGGACGACGAGGATGCGATCGATCGACTTCGCTCCGAGCGAAAGACGAGAGTTGATGTCGTCAAAGTTCCTGCCTGGTACAACCGCGGGAGCGGATTAACCGAGTGGGTGGAGGACGGCGAAAACGAATTCGTGTTTGAACTTTCTAGCAAAAGACGGCGGTAGTCCGAACCGTGAGTCTACGTTTCCGTTTAGAAGAGCATCCATTGTCCAGCATGTCACTTGATTGTGAGTTGAACCAGAACGCCACTCGCCACTTGGTACGTCGCATGGTTGTTTGCTTGTTGACGGTACTCCTGGTCCGCGTCTTTTGTGCCGGTGTTCATGCTCAATCTGAGAACGGTTGGACTTCCTTTCAAAACTCCGGGCGTTGCACGGTCGGAGGCGCTCTACCATTGCGTTGGTCATCAAGCGATGGAATTGCGTGGCAAGCGGCGTTGCTTGGGCACCGCCATACCTCGTATTGCGGCAGGGCGACACGCTCTACGCAGTCAAGAACTAGACATCCGCCGCAGCAACTCAGCTAAAAATTTCCGACCAGCTCTACTATCCATCGATATCAAAAGATAAGAATCCAATCATGAAAACTGCACTCACCTCAATCTGCTTTGTATTTGTGCTGCTTGCAGCATGCCCACCCGTGTTTGCTCATTTCCCCTGGCTGGTTGTCAACGACCAGGGCAATCTTGAACTCTTCTTTGGCGAAGGGTTGGCGGATCGCAACTACAAATTGCCTGAGTCGCTATCCATGGCCAAAGTTTTTGCAGGGAGCGGTCCATCTCGTGCGCTGGTCGATCTAACCCAGGTCGAGAGTGAGAGCTTTGTCGGGCTTGTCTCAAAGTCCAAGGTTGGTGACGTCCAGCGATTCACTACACAACTGACATACGGCATCTACCACGGAAACCGGCTGGAATACTACGCGACGCATCTCTCCGGCGAATTGCCCAAGTTAAGGAGCACTTCCGGCGACGCAAAGCAGGATGGTCTTCACTCAGAGTTGATCGAGACAGCCGACGGCATTGAACTCTTGGTGACCTGGCAAGGCAAACCTCTGAGCGACAGCGAGGTTCATCTGTATTGTGCTGAAGGGCACGAAAAAGCAGTCGCGACGACCGATAAAGATGGCACAGTGGCGTTCAGCGAAGAAGTCTTGGAAGCCGGCTTAAACGGTATCATGTTTGGGCACACCGCCAAAGGAGAACGGGGCGAGATTGGCGGTCAATCCTACGAATCGACAATGCACTACTACACGTTGACGTTTTCTCAGCCTAGCAGGGATTCTCAACCATCACAATTCGATAGTTTGCCTTTCGAGACTACGAGTTTCGGGGCAGCTCGCGTAGGGAATACCGCCTATGTGTACGGTGGTCATACTGGCGAAGCACACTCCTACTCAACCGAAGAACAGTCGAACAAGCTCCTTGCACTGAATCTCGCAGATGCAAATGCCAAATGGCAGGTCATTGGCACTAACCAGCGACTGCAGGGGCTTGCAATGGCGCCGCACAAATCCAGTGTGATTCTGATCGGCGGTTTCACCGCAAAAAATGCCAGGGGCGATGAGCACGACCTACATTCGCAAGTAGCCGTTCGAAGGTTTGATACCGCCACGAAAGTCTGGTCGGATTTGCCTTCCTTGCCACAGGGACGATCGAGTCACGATTCTGCGATCATTGAAAACACTGTGTATGTGGTTGGCGGCTGGAACATGTCCGGCGGAGACGAAACGGTCTGGCACGAGTCAGCATTGAAACTCGACTTGAACGCTCCCAACCCAAAGTGGCAAGAGCTACCACGTCCTCCGTTTCAACGTAGAGCTCTGGCGACCGTGGCACACGAAGGAAAGATCTATGTTATCGGAGGCATGGATAAGGAGACCGGACCGACTCGCGCTGTTTCCGTCTTTGATCCAAGCAACCAGACTTGGACGGCGGGACCAAAACTCCTTGGAGAAGGACGCATGGCAGGGTTCGGGGCAGCAGGTTGCAGCGCAGGTGGGCAGTTGATCGTTTCCACCTACGAGGGTGCCATTCTGAGACTGTCTGCCAGCGGAAAGTCGTGGCTGAATGAAGGAGAGTCGGGTGACAGTCGATTTTTCCATCGCTTGATTCCCCTTGCAGAGGATAGCCTGTTGGCGGTTGGAGGTGCCAACATGGAAGAAGGCAAGTACTTGAATCTGGAAATCCTCCGGTGGACGAAATAGCCTAGGGCTCGCTGCAATGAAGGAAAGAAGTACAGGCGACAACCAAAAAATCTCTGATTTCGAGAAGACAATCAAAATTCGTATCGACGAGCGCGGTAACCACTCGATTCGCTTTGAGGATCTCGCCGACAATCAACATCTAGTGCTCATCGAATTGGAGGGTGTTGTGTATGAACTGCGTAAAACCAAGAATCAAAAACTCGTTTTGAATCGATAGCCCTAATACAGCGTGATCAAAACGGAGGGAGAACATGCAGTGCGATTTTCATGGCCGACTTCTGCTTCGCCCCGCGTTCACTCTTGTCGAGTTAATGGTGGTAACCGGCTTCGATCACAGGCATCGTCGTCGAAGGCGACTTGATCGCGACCTACAAGGATCCCGAGCACGAGGCCTCGCCGCGGTTACGGCGGCAACCTCATTAGCTTGAATAAGTTGGAAGAGCACAGGCGATTATTAAATCACCTGCGCTCTGTTTGGAATGCAATCTTTGCAACATTTAAGCGAGAGCGGCAAATAGCCGATCCAAGTTTGCATATTTCGATGCCACTACAGTATTATTTAGTGTCGTGCCGTGAAACTTGTCCATGAAATAGGTTTCCCAAGTGGTGGCGTAATCTTCGAATGGGTTTAGTCTGCCATAGCTGCGCGCAAAGTTTGCGTAAATCGAGTGCCACCAAGTGTCACCGATTCCCGTTGACCCCGTGTGATGAGTCGTGGGCCGATCATCGGCCTCGATCCATTCGCTGAGACTAAGAAACCCGCCCGCTCCGACGATGAAGGCGTTCTCGGTCCCTTCGTCCCAGTTGTGTCCAAACTCGTGGTAGATCGTTGACAAAAGGGTGTTTGTGTTGGCGGCCCCGTTATTGGTTAGCGTGATCGTATTGCTATCGCCATTGTTCCACGCTCCAATCACCGCCGTGCCCTGTGTTTTAGCCCCGATTCGCGAAATCGTGATCTCGGAGCCGTCCGATTTCTTCAGGAGTCGAGTGTTGCCCGTTGCTTGGTGCATGCTGTTGAAGGCGCCGTCAAGCCTCTGTATTTCCGATTGTGTCCACATTCCGGCCGTAAAACTAAATTGCTGAGTACCGAAGCCATCGAGTCTTTGGTTGTTGACAGCCAGCGCATCGGTCAAGTAGATGGCCACATCCTCGCTGGACTTATCATCCACCACATTGAAACTGCCTGCATACAGCACGAATCTATCTTGGTCCCTGCCTCCGATCAGTTCGCTGCTTTGACCATATGCTACAAGCCCGTCGTCACCGTCACCTCCAATCAGTTGGTTCATTCCCGTTCCCGAAAACAATCGATCATTGCCGATTTCGCCATTGAGGATATTGAAACCGTCGACATAGGTCACATTGCCTGGTTCAGCGCCATACATTGTGTCATTGCCGATGCCGCCGAACATCCAGTCGCTGCCGTTGCCACCTTCCATCCAATCATCGGCATTTCCGGTCTCCCAAGGATTGTTGATATAGGCTCCCACGATCGTGTCATCGCCGTCGTTGCCGTATAGGAAATCGTTGTCATCTCCGCCTTCGATTGTGTCCCCGCCACTACCACCCCAGATGCTGTCCGATCCCGGGCCACCGTACAGAATATCCGCGCCACCGTATCCGTATATGAAATCGTTGCCGCCACTACCGGAAATGCGATTATTGGCCCCGGTTCCTTTCAACGAATCCCCTGCCTTACTACCGTTGAGATTCTCGTACGCCCCTTCGATGACGTCGCCTTCCGCGTTGCCCCGGGAAGCCGTCCTGGCTGCTAGATCGATTGTAACCCCTACATTTCCCTCGCTGTAATCCAGTGTGTCGGTGCCGTAAACATCGACTAGCCGATCAGCTCCCGGGCCTCCCTGAAGAAAGTCGTTGTCCGACGCTCCCTTGATGTAAGCAAAGGTGCCTCCGATGAGTTCATCATCACCTGCGTCGCCATACAGTTTGTCATTGCCGAGATCACCATCCAGGTAATCGTTGCCACTTCCGCCGCGCAACGTGTCATTGCCAAGGTTACCGTACAGCCAATCGTCGCCCGCATCTCCCCACAGATTATCCGCTTCATCCCCCCCTTCAAGATAATCACCCCCGTTCCCTCCCCAAAGGTTGTCCTTGCCGCTTCCTCCATACAGAGCGTCGTCACCATCGTTTCCGTAAATCGCATCGTTGCCGCTCTCTCCCCAGATGGTGTCCCATGCTCCACCACCAGTAATCGTATCGTTTCCATCACCACCGAAAATCGTGTCTGCGTCGTCTTCGCCGTAGATGAAGTCCGCGTCGCCTTCGCCAAAAATGATGTCGTACCCAGGACCACCATAGACAAAATCCATTCCGGGACCACTTGCGATATTCTCATCACCTGCGCCTCCAATAATGGTGTCCGCCCCTCGCCCGGTAGTTATCAAGTCCGATCCATCGCCACCATCTACCAAGACAGAAATAACCTTGTCGGCACCAGCTTGGGTATCGTCGAATTGAAAGAAGTCATCACCACCAAACGCCGTGAATTCGATATTGAAAACCAGTTGGCTTGCTATTGAGTCAACGGTCTCTCCGGTACGAGTGTTTGCAATGGACAAACCCCAGACGGAAACTTGATTGCTCACTTGACTAACATGGACCGTGTCGTCGCTTTCCGTCCCTTCGATCCGCAGCCAGCCATTGAGCGGGTTGAATGTCGCCGTCAGATCCGCGGCCATGAGCTCGCGGCGATCGAGTTGCTCCAGCCGAATCGCGCGACTTAGTCTGCGTCGTGTTTCTTTTTTTCTCAGATTCGACAGAGCAAAGGAAATCTTTCGAAACAGTGTTTTGCTATTCTTGATCATGATTCGCACCCTTCTTTGGAAGTTCAGAAAGCCAGTTCGAATGACTAGCCACTTTTCCATTGCGGAACGAATTCAAAACGAACGAGAATTCCTAAGTTTATTGTCATTTCCAGTTCACCCGGTAAGAATACGGACTACTAGCATTTGCCAGGCAAGCTAGAACGCGACAAAGTCCCAGAGAAAACCAGACCCGATTACTGGTTCCGAGTGTCAGAGTGGCTGAGATGGCACAGTTACTGACCTAAAGGCCAATGGTGGGACGCCAACAAATAAGGCAGCCCCCAATGCGGCAACCGAAAATAATGCAGGACGAACCGTCCTGATGCATTTAAGAAATCGCTATTGCAAGGCCTATCGACTCGGGTGGCTGTTCCACGCAGTGTGCGAACAATTGAGAACTGCTAGTTCGGCTAGCGGCTGTCTCCAATCGACATATAGCTGCTCCACAAGACGGGGTGCTGTCCGCTGGTCAGTTGGGCTCCCTCGCGTCCGACGGGTAGCAAGGA
>JAGQPR010000408.1 GCA_020426625.1 Planctomycetales bacterium | reverse complement strand
ACCTGAGCGTAAAAAGCCATCCATGTTGTCAAGAAGTCAACCCAACGGAAGTGAGCAAATGACCTTCGTTTCCCGCGTATTCCTTTCATGCTTGATACTGCCTTGTTTGGTACTGCCCGCCTTCAGTCAATCCAACTCTGCGATCTCCGCAGAGGGGTTGGACGCGACAAGTTCGCTCAGGGCAGGCATGGAGCTGGAGAAAACGCGAAGCTGGTCGAAAGCAATCCAGCACTATGAAGAAGCGCTTCGATCATCTCCGGAACATGCCGAGCTAAGACGACGTTTACTGATTTCCAGATTGCATTTCGACGTGGTACGCCGAAACTCGGACTCGGCAATCATCGAGATGATCGACCATGTATCTGAAGCAAACGCTCTCGAACTCTATTCCGAGGTGCTTGCTCGATTGGAAACGAGTTATGTCGAGCCAGTCGACATGAGCGAACTGGTCCGCAGTGGCACAGCATACTTAGAAGTTGCCCTGACCGAACCACTTTTTGTCGGTCGTTACCTTCGCGGACAATCCTCCGAGGCGATTGAACACTTCCGTACATCAATTCACAAGTTGACACTTGCTCGGCGAATTCACAACCGTTCGGAGGCTCGCAGCATAGTTTCAGCAGCCGCTCGTGCTGCCGAGCAACACTTGTCCATCGATCGCACTGCTACGGTCATGCAATTTGTTTTCGGTGCAGTGGGCCTGTTGGATCCTTATTCGTCATTCTTGTCGTCAGCGGAGTTGAACGAAGTCGAATCGCAAATCGAAGGCAATTTCGTAGGCCTCGGCATCGCGCTTCAGCCCCACGAAGTGCCCCTAAGGATTCTTAGTGTGATACCTGGTGGTCCTGCAATCGAAGCAGGTCTACAGGCGGGCGATGCGATACTGCAGATAGATTCTGTGTCCTGCGAAGACGTTGGTGCAGAGCATGCAGCAGATTTACTTCGCGGACCCGAACGATCAAGTGTGCATCTCAAGATTCGCCGGTTGGATGGCACCGTCGAGGACTGTGTAGTAGCGCGTCGTCGCGTTGAGGTTCCCAGTGTCGAAGACATTGAGATCATCGAACCCAGCGCTGGCATTGCTTATTTGAGGATCAGCAGCTTTCAGAAGACTACTGCCAACGAACTGGATGAAGCTTTGTGGAGTCTTCACCGTCAAGGCATGCAGAGCTTGATCATAGACCTACGGGGAAACCCCGGCGGATGGCTGGATGCTTCTGTTGCAGTTGCAGATCGATTCTTAGCCGAAGGTGGGATAGTGAGTACACGCGGCAAGAATGGTATTGAAAACCAAAACTACACCGCGAGCAGAAACGGTACTTGGCAAGTTCCACTTACCGTTTTGATTGACGACCAGAGTGCCAGTGCGAGTGAGATTTTCGCAGGAGCCATTCGGGATAACGAACGGGGAATTCTGGTCGGCACAACCTCCTACGGCAAAGGCAGTGTGCAAGGGCTGTTCCATACGCGTTCGCTGTCCTCAGGAATCAGGTTGACGGTCTCCAAATTCTATTCCCCCAGCGGCCGCGCCATTAGCGAACAGGGAGTCCAGCCCAATATTGCTGTCAACGACGATAGCTACGTCGTTGCCAAGTACTCCGAGGACAATAGTTGGCAGCGCAAGCGCGACATGAATGACCGCGTCCTGCAAATGGCCATCGAGCAAGCGCGTGGGCAGCGGCTGACTGCACAAGTACCGCGCACGCAAGTCCCGACTATTTCGAGAATGGCTCCACGCGTTGCCGAGCGCGATGGCGCGGCCAACTAGAAGAAGGGAGTTTCCGCAAGACAATGGCTCTGCGAAATTTGCTGGTGGCCTACACAGCGCCTGGCCCCCTCAATTCTCCGGCGAATGCCTCCTCGGTCGGCAATACGAAGATTTTGCCATCACCAATATTTCCAGCGGTGCCGCTACGAGCAACCTGAAGAATCGTCTCGATGGTCGGCTCAACGAAGTCATCGTTGACCCAGATTTCCAAGCAGATTTTGCGAAGCATATTCACCTTGTATTCGATGCCGCGGTAATTTGCCAGCTGACCGCGCTGCCTTCCATACCCCTGTGCGTCGCAGGCAGTCATCCGCTCGACGCCGATGTGTTCCAGTGCGTCGCGGACTGCGGATAACTTCGTAGGCTGGATAATGGCTAGCAAGAGTTTCATACGTTTACTCAAAGTTCAAATAGAGGCGCGTCGCAAGCGCAAGGCGTTGGCGACAATGACTAGATCCGACATGACCATCGCCAGCGCAGCCATAATAGGATGCAGCTCTCTCAACATGAGCGGCAATGAGTGAAAGCCAGCCAAAACGCCGGCTGCAATTGGAATTAGCAACACATTGTACGCGAAAGCCCAAAATAGATTCTGCTTGATATTGCGGACCGTTGAATTCGACAACGTGATGGCCTGAGGAATGCTGCGCAAGTCACCTCGCAGAAGTGTCACGTCGGCCGATTCAATTGCGATATCTGTTCCCGTACCAATTGCAATGCCCACATCCGCCTGAGCCAATGCGGGCGCATCGTTGATGCCATCACCAACCATGGCGACCACCGCGCCACTTTGTTGTAGGTGACGAATGCGACTAGCCTTCTGACTTGGAAGCGTTTCGGCCATGATGTCGTCAATGCCGACTTCCGCTCCAATCGCCTTTGCAGTTTCGGTATTGTCTCCCGTGATCATTGCCACGTGAAGTCCCATGGATCGCAAACGCTGAATCGCCTCAGGAGAACTCCTCTTGAGCGTATCCGCGACAGTAATTAGACCTTGTACATGCTGATCTACTACCACGCACATTACCGTCTGCGCCGCTTTTTGTAATTGCCTTGCTTGGGATTCGATGGAAACCGTTTCGATGCCTTGCGACGTGATCCATCGCAGCGTACCAATACGCACAGACTTGTTTCCGACAATGGCTTGAACCCCCTTGCCACTATTTGCCGCAAACTCGCGGCAATCATCCAATTCAAGCGAAAGCTCTTTGGCGTGACTAACGATCGCCTGACCGATAGGGTGTTCGCTAAATTGTTCAACCGCAGCGGCCAAACGCACAAGCTCAGTTTCTGAACGTTCGGCCACGGCAAACACGTTTGTAACCCTCAGTGCTCCTTCCGAAAGCGTGCCTGTTTTGTCGAGCACGATGTGTGTTGCATCACCGACACGCTGCAGCGACTCGCTGGACTTGAATAAAATTCCATTTTCTGCGCCGCGTCCCATGCCGACCATGATGGCCAATGGTGTGGCCAGCCCCATCGCGCATGGACAAGAGATAAGCAGAACAGAGATCATCCTCAGGAGGCCCTGGTTCAAATCGCCAAAAGCAAAGTACCAGACACAGAAAGCCAGCAATGCAACAAACAGAACTATGGGTACAAACACGTTGGTTACTCGATCGGCCAATTGCTGAATAGGCGCTTTGGTAGACTGAGCATAAGCGACCTGTTTTACAATTTGCGCGAGTGCCGTTTCTCCGCCCAGCTTAAGTGCTTCTATTTTCAGCACGCCAGCGCGATTGATCGTCGCGCCTACCACCATGGATCCGACGGTTTTGTCTACAGGCAGGCTTTCACCAGAGAGCATACTTTCATCGACGGCTGAATCGCCCGCTAGCACTCGACCGTCAACCGGAATCCTTTCGCCTGGCCGCACGACAACCACGTCTCCTACGACAAGACGTTCAACAGGCAATTCTACTTCGACACCATTGCGAAGCACATTCGCCCGTTTGGCTTGCAAGCCCAACAACCGCGTGAGCGCTGCGTTCGTACGACCCTTGGCTTTCGATTCCACGATTCTGCCCAGGAGCACAAGCGTGATGATGGTCGCTGAGGTTTCGAAATAGACGTGATTTCCCCATGCAGTTGATCCAACCATCAGGCTGAACATGACCAGCAGACTAAAGCCATAAGCGGTGAGGGCACCCAACGATACTAAAACATCCATATTGGCAGACAGCTTGCGAAGCGACTGGGAAGCCTTGGTGTAATATTCCCATCCGACATAAAATTGCACCGGAGACGCCAGTCCAAACATCAACCAGTTCACCCAGGGGGCATGAGCCCATGCTCCCCAAAGTCCAAGATCTCTTCCCATACTCAGCACGAACAAGGGAACAGTGAAAACCAACCCCACAATCAAACGAAGCATCTGCCTGTGACGAAAGGCTTGTTCTGCGGTTGCCACTGCATCGTGAAGATTCTCGCCCTGGGGCGCCTCCACTACGTCGAAGCCGCTACTGCGGATTGCTTCCACGAGAGTATGTTGATCGACGACCTGCGGTTCAAAGGTGATAGCGACGGTATTGGCCGAAAAATTGACATCCGACGACTGTACTCCAGCTACCGCGGTCAGAGATCTCTCAATGGACCTTGCGCAGCCGACACAGGTCATTCCCGTAACTGGTAATTCGATTGTTTTTGTCATCTACGATTTTCGTGTTTGGGCCAGTTGCGGCGAGGTTGATGGCTTACTTCTACGGATGGGAGTTGCAACAACTGTGCCATTACGGAGCGCACTCGAATTACCTCTCGAATTACCTCCGCATCCAATGTGACCGCACTCTTTGTCCGATTGTATCCCTGTGCGCCGCGGCAATACAACGATTATACTCCTGAGATGAATATCTCTTGCATGCGATACTTTTTGTGGATCAGTTGCATTTCTGCCAGTTTTTCGCAAGGCGGAGAGATCCGTTTTGCGCGAGATGTCCTGCCAATTCTTTCAGATAACTGTTTCAAGTGCCATGGCCCAGACGAAGCCCAGCGGCAAGTCGACTTGCGTCTGGATGTCGCAGAAGATGCGCTGCGAACCGATTCACCGGTGATTCTACCTGGCAATAGCAGCGAAAGTGAATTGATTCTGCGAGTGCTCACCAAGGATGAGGACCAGCGGATGCCGCCCATTGATTCTCGTCTGCAGCTGACCGAGCGACAACGGGCGATACTGACGCAGTGGGTCGATGAAGGGGCTCATTGGCAAGAGCACTGGGCATTCACGCCTCCAGTTCAACCTTGCCCACCGGTCATCGATAGTACTTGGACAAGAAATCCAATCGATAGCTTTGTACTGCAGAAAATGGCAGAAAACGGGCTTTCCCCGCTGCCGGAGGCCGAGCGTTTCAGACTCTTGCGTCGGGTTACTTTCGATCTGACCGGTTTGCCGCCAACGGCTGACCAGATCTGCGAATTTGTCAACGACACCGAGCCCAATGCTTACCTCCGAGTTGTAGATCGGTTATTGATGTCGCCTGAGTACGGGCAAAGAATGGCCTGGGATTGGCTGGAGGTCGCAAGATACGCCGATACCAATGGATACCAAGGCGACCAGACACGAACAATGTGGCCATGGCGCGATTGGGTGGTCAATGCATACAACAATAATATGCCGTTTGATCAATTCACAATCCAGCAATTGGCCGGTGACCTGCTACCCAGCGCAACTGCGGAACAAATTGTTGCAACTGGATTCAATCGCAATCATATGATCAACGGTGAGGGGGGCCGAATCGCGGAGGAGAATCGAGTCGAGTACATTTTCGACCAGATTGAGACAGTCGCTACTGCGTGGCTGGGATTGACGCTGACCTGTTCACGCTGCCATGACCACAAGTACGATCCTATCCGCCAAGAGGACTATTATGGTCTATTTGCCATATTCAATAATACTCCGGTGACAGGCAGAGGTGGCAGCGGACAGACGGAGCCTACCATCGCCTTGGCGTCTGCAGATCAGCAACTGAAGATCAATCAACTGCTCGACGAAATAGAACGCATCGCAGAACTACTAGATGCACTGGAGCTGGAGCTCTTTCCACGCGAAACTGGAAAGCAACCGCTTGAATCGACTATTCTGGCGAGTTTCGATAAGCCGTTGATAGCAGGCCTGGAGATACCTGCTCAAAAGCGCAGCCTGGAAATGCTGAATTCTTTGGTCAAGGAGTACCAGGGACCGGATACGACCTACCGACCATTGCTCAAACAACTGATCGCGGCTAAAGAAATACGCGACGCCTTGGACAAATCCATCCCGCGAGTCATGGTTATGCAAGAATCCGCTGCCCGTGAAACGCACATCTTGATTCGTGGCGCCTACGACAATCTGGGGGCAAGCGTTCAACCCTCGACCATTCGATTCATGCATCCTAGCCGCCACAACGGATCAATGGATCGTTTGGCACTAGCCAACTGGATCGTGGACGCTTCGAACCCACTGACGTCTCGGGTAACCGTAAATCGCATTTGGCAGATGTTCTTTGGAATCGGACTGGTAAGCACTGCGCAGGATTTTGGTGTGCAGGGCCAGAGTCCGTCCCATGCCGAATTGCTGGATTGGCTTGCCGTAGATTTCCAGCGTTCGGGCTGGGACGTAAAACGATTGGTCAAACAAATCGTGACCAGCGCGACTTATCGGCAATCTGCTGATGCGGGTGAAGCGGCGTACCAGAGCGACCCGGAAAATCGTCTACTGGCGCGAGGGCCGCGATTTCGGCTGCCAGCCTGGATGATTCGCGATCAAGCGTTGGCAATCAGTGGATTGCTCAGTTCCCCGTTAGGTGGACCGGCGGTCAATCCCTATCAGCCAGAGGGCATTTGGGCGGAAGCAACGTTTGACAAAATAAAATACGAACGCGATGTGGGAGAAGGGCTCTACCGACGAAGTATTCATACCTTCTGGCGGAGAATCGTTGGTCCGACTTTGTTTTTCGACGCCGCCAAGCGTCAGACTTGCGAGGTTAAACCGCTACGGACGAACACACCGCTTCACGCGCTGGTGACTCTGAACGACGATACGTTCTTGGAAGCTGCTCGAATTACGGCGCAACGCGTCCTGGCTAGCCATGCGACGCAAGAAGAGCGGATTCGCACCATCTTCACTTCAACTACAGGTCGAGAGCCTTCGCTATCAGAAATGAAGGTGTTGAGCAAACAACTGGACCAACTTGAAGACTCCTACCGAGACGATCCAAAAGCCGCCGCAGAACTATTGGCAATCGGCGATGCTCCCAGCGACATCAACATCAATCAAATCGAGTTAGCGGCTTACACATGCATCTGCAACCTTGCGCTGAATCTGGACGAAGTACTTTCCAAATGAGCGTTTCCCGCGTTCGCCGCGGACCCTTCATCTGCTTAGCCTAGGCTTCTAGCGCTTCTAACCTGGGAAGAATTCAGCACCGTAGCCTACGCTGCTATCTGTTATCTCAGTTTAGCGTCGGGGGGCAACCCATCGGTAACGCGTGTTGCGGTTCGAATGACATCCAAGGGATGGTAGC
>JAGQPR010000407.1 GCA_020426625.1 Planctomycetales bacterium | reverse complement strand
GTGGGATTCGCCAGAATTCCTCTCAATCGGGGAATTCTGGCTACGGACCAATCCTAATTTTTAGCTGTCCCAAACCACTAGTTCGTTGAGTCATCGACGTCTATCAGTTGTACTGCCGATACTCTACACGAAAGTGCGTCGAAGGCAATTTCTAATGCAAGTTTCGAAAACTCGCCGCCGCCGTTTGGAACTCGACATTCGTAACGAATGGTGTTTTCTTTGGGCAGCAAGATCGGGGCACTGAATTCAATTTGCTGGCTAGTGCCGGGCGCGGCGTTGAGTCGATTGCGAATCTCCGCCAGCCGCAGCAGGGTAACTTGATCTCTCAATTCATCGGCCAGCAAGCTGGTGAGTTCCGTGGGTACACTTTCATCCAGCCAGTTGTCCAGAAAATTCTCGGCCAGCTGACGAGCCGAACTGAAATCGCTGTTTTCGTCAATGAAGTTTGCGAGTTTGGGAGCATGAAAATGGAATGACTTTAGTCTGCCCAATTCGAGCGTAAACTCAAAAGGAATCTCTTCTTCGGCGCTCGTCACCACTCCTTGCAGGAATTCCCGTCTCTTTCCCAACGAATAAGAATGGACGTAACCGGCCTCTGCTGGCTTGGTCGAATTGTCCAAAAGAGGCTGCAACGCGGAGAGAAAATTCTGCAGTACGATCATGTCAACTTCGGACCTTTCCTGTGGGTCTGCCAGCTGAGCTACTTGCTCCGCAGCTCCAGACCGAAAAGCGCCCAGGACTCGCCGTAGTTCGACGTCTGGTGGCAATGGAATTCGTTCCTCAAAATCGGTATTGAAATTGACCAACGCCACATCGCGATTGGGCAGAAGTACGAAATCACACAGAAAAGGCTGAACAACGTCGGGAAATATCGCCGCGCCATGCACGGTTAGGATCGCGGGCTGCGACCTATTGGGGCGACTGCAGATTCTGGCTGGGTCTACTTCGATCGATTCCAAGTCACCAAGATCGAGAATACCGCTTTCTTCCACCAAGCGGTTGAAGTCAGACAGTGGCAATTGCTGTTGAAATTCTTCGGCAAGCATAGCGTGCGCATTATTCAATTGTCCGCTCAAAAGTGCCGACCAGAATCCTCTTGCCATTTCCGTTGCCGATTGCACCGGAACAGTGGACGATAGAGTAGAGGCAGCGAACGCCGGTCCATACGCCGTCAAGCCCACCAAGCTGTGATCAACAAAATCGACGACCACGTCGACAGCACCGCTTTGCATTTCCAGTTGCCCGCTAGCACGCGAGTACGAGCCCAATGTCGAAACTTTCCACAAATCCCAATCCGGATAGGAAGCGATTGTGCCGAGCTTCGTTGACATCTGGGAACACGCTCCAGCGAGCTCCGTGGGGCTAACCAGCTCCAGGACATCTGGATGCATCAGTTCGTTAAGCCCGTCGCCAGGTGCATTCCGGTTGGCGAAGATGGCGGCCAGGGCCTTTCTGGTAATATCAATCTGTTGCGGGGCCGCCGAACTCCAAGCCTCGTGCACATTGATTTGCGCCAAACGACCTCGCTCCACACTGTGGCGGTCGCACCTAAATACAAACTGCGTCCGGCTCAAGCATGTTTTTCCGCCCTCAAGCTTGAGGGCGTGAGTGCAAAAGAGACTCTTCTGATTGGCTTGGTCGTCGTAGGTACCGTAGGAAATGGATTTCAGTTCTGAGCTCAATAATCGTCGCCCCAATTGCTCGCGAATGGACCCAGCCAGTTCGACCATGGATTCCAGCGACACGTCAGGTTGGTATTCTGGATCGAAGTCGTTCCTGGCGTTGATCGCATCACCGGCAATCAGATGTTCGACAAGCCGCAGTGCCTTTTCTTCGTAAATGGCTGTCGTGGCAACTCCTTGGAACCAATCATCTGGGAACGAAGCCGCATCGACCCTCAAGCTTACAATGTTGTTCTCAGCAGCTGAGAACTCCAGTTTGCACGTCTGCTGCGCAAACCGCGCGTAGCCCGAGAACACAGTTTGACCATCCACGTCATCCCAGCGAATCCAGCCGTCTGAAATTATGTTTTCGCTCGGCAGATCGCCAAACTCACGTCTGAGTGCCTTGCAAATGGCATCGAATGAAGGTTGGTCCATGCTCGATCTGGCTGGACTAGCGACGACAACTTGCGTGTTCTTCCCGGCCAGCGTAGCTACGAAATTCTGGATTAAAGCATGATCTGATTGGTCGGGTAAGAATCGAGGCGATTTAAAGCCCAGGTCTTGAGCAGAGATATCTCCGTACGATAATTCGGCCACGCCCCGTCGATTGATCTCGTTGGTTTCCAGTTGTTTTGTACCCTCAAAGAATTTCACGGTTAGCGGTGAATCGCTTGAGTTGAACAACGTAATCCGCATGCCCGCGTACCCGGCCTCGGTCTGCACTGTGGTTTCCGTCAAGTCCAGATCCACGTGGTGGATCTTCGATTCAATTAGTTGTCGGTTGAGATAATAGCGGATTACTAGTGCAATGGTCTTGGGGGGGCCGCTCTGTTGCTCGATGCGAATTGCCGTAGGAAAAGCAAGTGAATCTTGGGCCGTGACGCGCGTAACTGGTCCTGGCAAGCGAAGTAGGCATAGAAGCAGAAATAAGAACTCTGCGAGACCCTTAAATCTGTGGCCGCAACTGGAACCAAACACACGACGAATCCAATGGGAATGGAAGTTGTCAATAGTCGACTGCAACATGGCGAGATTGCTTATCGTGGGTGAATGTACCAGGAACCTCAGCTGAAAATTGCGCTCAATCCGTTTACGGCTTGTTGATTTCGTCCATGGCATGAATGCCATTGTCTCCTTTTGCTCCGCAAAAGGATCGCTCGATTGTCTCCCATTGCTCCGCAAGAGGAGCGCTCGATTGCCGCCTTTTGCTTCGCAAAAGGAGCGTCTGGACACGTGCCTTTCACGCAGCGAAAGGCAACTATGAATAATTCAACAGGGCTTTTAGGCTGCGGGCTTCTTGAACCAAAAGCAACCACAGCCATAGTTTTGTTTCAAAACGAACTGGTGGTCGGGATTGTCAATCAAGCCCTGCGACGTGTCGTCGGGTAAGAGCGAAACTTCCGCTAAATGCAGCTCTGGTAACATTTGCTCCAGCATAACGGGATCGTAGATTCGGTGGGCGTTGAATTGTATGCGAGGTCTTCCCACGGGTACAACGATCAACAGCGATCCGCCCGGCGCGAGAACGCGTTGCAATTCACCTAATGCAGTCTGGTCGCCGTTGGGATCCAGTGGATCGCCATAGCGTCCCAGCCCAATGTGCTCGATGGTGTGCATGCATGATAGGCTGGTAATCTGTGCGTCGCTGAAAGGCAGTGAACAAAGATCGGCCGCGCCGCACTTCAATCGGCTGAGTTTCACATCTGCGGGGCGGTAGTCGTAGAATTCGACGGGTACAAAAGCAGACAACAGAGTTGAAAAATAAGTGTACGAGCTAATATCGATGTGTTTGTCGGGCTGAATTTTGGCGACCACCCGCGCAGCCCAGGCGGTGTGGTACACGTAATGAGCGTCGTAGGGCAAGTGTCCTGTATTGTCATCCAGCCGCGGCCAGCGATCCTGCCACTGAGTCGAGAACTCGGGACGACTGACGCTATTGAGTTTCGCAAACTGCCGATAATGGCCTCGAAATCTTATGTGGGCCAGTAGGCGTTTCCCCCATCCCATGCTGATTGGCCCTCTCTCGCGTGGCTGTTTCGCATGCTAAATCCACAATTTCAATTTACCGTTCAAAAGATCAGGCAACTTCTTTGCAACGATTCGCTGTACCTGAGAAGCAGTATATCGCACGCTAAAATGACCGGCAATCACAAGTTCATTCTGAAACCGATCCCGCCGCTCGGCCCAGTCATCCAAATGCATGTGTCCGTGTTTGTGGATCTTTTCCTTGCGGTGCTTGGCCGCAATAAAGGTCATTTCCGAAATCAAGACTTGTGCTTGATAGAAATCTGGATTGTTATCCAATCCTGGAGGGCTGGTGTCTCCCGTGCAGGCAACCAATGGCGTCCGTGTTTGCACGCTGATCTCAGTGCCCGCAAGACGAAGATCACGGATTTCCGGCCCCGACAGACTCAGGTATTCGGGTTTCAATTTGTTGCGACGCTCCCAAACTAGATAGCCGACACTTGGCACTGAGTGCGTCGTGCGGTGAACCGTCATTACCAATTCTCGCGAGAGCTCAATCTCTTGGCCAGGTTCAACGGGAACCAGTTCACAAGGAAGCCGACCGCGATCAAGTCTGGAAACAGCTCGCAGCATCGCTTGCACGGCGGGCAGAGAATCGGCTGGCAGATAGATGGTGGGCGGTTCCATCTTCATCATCCGCCTGCGAGCAATGTACACAGGTAACGCAGCGATGTGATCCAGATGGCTGTGAGTGACTGCCCAGGTGGCAGTTCCCATGAAATCCCAAGGCTGACCGCCCAGGTCGAACCCGATCTTTAGTTCTCGGATCCGCCAATAGCTTTGCACCGCGGCGCGCGAATACCCTTCAATCGTTAGACTGCCCTGGGTGTGAGATAGAAAAGGCGCGTTATCTAGCATCAAAACAAACTGAGAAATGGGGATGACAATCGGTTACCACTACGGAACCAAAGCAGCCGCCCCAGTCACGACGCCAGCTTGGACCGCCGCGCCACGTAGGCTCCAGGGAAATGGCTGGATCATGTAGGGCGCACAATTTCCGGGGCGAAGGTATCCCAATGAGTATTGGCACTCATTCGGCGGATGAATTCCCATTTTGTACGGCAGGATCGCTATATTGCCAAAGAAGTGTGCGGAACTAAGCAGAGGTTGTAACACGGGACCAACCTCGTGACCATACCGCTCCAGCTGAGGTGCTTCAAAATAGGCCGGTTTGTGGCACAGACCACTAGCCGTCCATTGCACTTGGCTTTCCAAGAAATTCCGGCCAACCAGACGTTCGTAGCCGGTACCGCAAACGCCAGGGATGTTCCACGCCTCACTAACGTAAGCCACGTCTTCATCGCTCAGATCCAAGTATGGGATGGTTATTGTATTGCCGGCAACATCAATAAACACCTTATTGTCCCGGAGTTCAACAAATCGACCGGAGGCTACGTATTCACCCTTGTAGTTTGACCAAGACCTGGGCTTGGCAGATTCTGCGAATTCACGGCGTTGCTTCTCCAAATCCACGTCACCCGTACGTGAGGACTTTCCGAAGGGCGGCGAGACATTCAGGCTGACGCTGGTCAATGGTCGCGCTCGCACTTGTTCTCGCAGTTCATCGCAAGAGATCGAATCCGCTCGGCTGCTATCGCGTCGCGGCAATTCGGGAACGTCTTCTTCCTCTTCCGGCGCAGCGATCTGCTCTGGTTCTGTCCTTTCGAATTGTCGGTCGAAGGGGCTAGCATCTTCAGGTTGACTGAATTGCATACCTTCGGGTGCAGGCGGCAGCTCAGGCTGCGACAAAGGGTCTGCAGGCAAATCAGGCAGCAGGTTTTCCAGATTTCGCGGATCTTGCGTGTTGGGGACAATGTTTGGCAAACTAGGTGACGGATCGTCGCCAAAAGGATTCAGCGGCAGGGCTTCCTGTTGATATGCAGCTGGCTGCACAGCCCGCAGTGGATTTCGTTCGTAGGCCTCAGCCACAATACTTCGACGTTGGCCAGCGCTGGGCGACTCGGCAAACGCCTGCTGCGGACTGGGAAGCAAATTTTCTTCGCTCCGGGCCACGCGGTTGGAGTGCTTCCATCGGAGCACGACACTTGAGGCTGCAGGTTCCACTGTTGCGGACTGCCGATCGCTGGAAAGACCTGCACTGTACGCCGCGACGGTCGATGCCGATTGCAGCTGACCTGCCGGGACGGGCATTGCCGCCGTAGCAAGGGGCTGAGCCGCCGACGCGGGAATGCGCGTGGGACTCCATTGCGGCTGCTGGGCGAACGCAGATGCAGTTGCCAATGAGCTGGCGCCACATAGCGTTGCTGCCAGCCATCGCGTTAGAATCTTGCGTGCCGGACTGTGGCTACCTTGCCCTGGGAGAATCTCAGTTGGAGTCTCCCGACGAATGGTGCTCCGGGCTATAATTCGGTGCTTCCTGCGTGATAGCAATGTCATGTGGATGGTTCTCTCTGACAGTTGCAGCTGAGATCTTGATGAACTTCGCATCCTTACGAAGTTCAGAAATGCTTCGCGTGCCGCAGTATCCCATGCCAGCACGCAATCCTCCAACCAATTGATAAACGAAATCGGCTAACGCCCCTTTGAACGGTACGCGGCCTTCGACACCCTCGGGAACTAGTTTCAGTAGGCTCTCCTCGGAGGATTGCCGGTAGCGTTCACTGGATCCCTTGACCATCGCGCCCAGCGACCCCATACCGCGGTAGACTTTGAAAGTCCTTCCTTGGTACAGGATGGTTCGACCCGGACTCTCTGCCAACCCGGCAAATAGACCGCCAATCATTACGGTACTGGCGCCAGCCGCAATCGCCTTGGTGATGTCTCCGCTGAAGCGGATGCCTCCATCAGCCACGATGGGAACACCAGTGTTTTCTGCCGCTTTGGCGGCGTTGTATATTGCAGTTATCTGTGGCACGCCTACACCAGAGATCACTCGCGTGGTGCAAATCGAGCCGGGACCAATTCCAACTTTGACAGCGTCGGCACCAGAATCGATCAAATCTCGGCAGCCCTCAAATGTGGCTACATTGCCAGCAATAATGTCGATCTGCCATCGTCGCTTAAGTTCTCGGACAGTTTCAATCACATTGGCGGAGTGGCCATGAGCCGAGTCCACCACCAGTACATCAACACCTCGTTCGATCAGCTGGCCTGCTCGTTCGTAATCGAACACTCCAACTGCCGCCCCAACTCGGAGCCGCCCCCCGGCATCTTTGCACGCATTGGGGTAGCGTTTCATCATGTCAATGTCTTTGATCGTGATCAGTCCTGTCAGATTGTATTGATCGTCAACCAGCAGAAGCTTCTCCACCTTTTTATCCGTTAAAATCTCCTCAGCTTCCGCAAGCGTTACCGTTCCAGTGGCAGTTACGAGATTCTCGCGCGTCATGACATTTTTGATTAAAGTTTCCCCGCTCTCCAGAAACCTTAAATCGCGGCGTGTGATGATGCCAGCTAATCGCCCATTCGGCTCGACGATGGGTACGCCGGATACGTTTTGCTGATCCATCAGCTGCTTGGCTGCCGAAACATCGTCATCCGGGTGCAGGGTCACTGGATCAACGATAATACCGTTGGCGCTGCGCTTAACTTTTGTCACTTCCTCAGTTTGAGCATCAACGTCCATATTCTTA
>JAGQPR010000406.1 GCA_020426625.1 Planctomycetales bacterium | reverse complement strand
CAGATGTGCGGTCGGAAGAATTTCGGGAAAGTGAAACCACCCTCCGCGACAAAACACTTCCACCTTTGAACGATCAATTCCACTCACAGTAAACACCCAAGTTATTTTCCCCTAGGTCCTAAACGACTCTCCCGTTCGTACGAAGTGGGGTCCTGACACGTGCGTGGCTATCAGGCCGAGTGCGCTGTTCGCTGGCAGACAATGGCGATTAATTGGGGTCTTGAAGGTCCGCGTGGTGCGCCTGATACTGAGGAAATCGCTTGACGCGGCTTCGCAGAGTGTGGCCTCTGTCCTGTTTCTCTTCCAGAATCTGTTACTCATCCCAACAGAATTGCATTTTCAGTTCTATTGACGCGATTCGATTAGACTTAGCGAATTGAACCGTTAAGACGGGCCGTCGAGAATATGAATGAAGACACTCAGTGGCGATGGCACTCGTTTCGGCGCGGCGTGAAAAGCTCAGTAGGACATTATTGACAGTTGTTTAATACGGAACAGAACGATGAGATCGAGTATGACCAGAGCAATGAGTTGCATCTTGCTGATAGTTTGTGTGAACCTCTCCCATGGCGAAGATTGGCCACAGTGGCGCGGGGTCAATCGAGATGGAAAGAGTAACGAAACTGGCTTGTTGAAGACCTGGCCGAAGGAAGGACCGCGATTGCTGTGGCAGGTGAACGACTTGGGAAATGGGTACTCAACTCCGTCCGCAGCCAATGGCGTTGTTTACTTGATAGCCAACCGCGACCTACAGAATGAAGATCTGATTGCGTTGTCGCTGGAGGACGGTACAAAGTTGTGGTCAATTCGGCTGGGAAATGTTGGCAAGAATGAAGGTCCACAATATCCGGGAGCCCGTTCAACGCCGACTATCGACGGAGACTCGGTTTATGCCCTTGGCTCCGACGGCGATTTGCTCTGCGTGCGTGCTAAGTCAGGTGATATCCTTTGGAAGAAAAACTTAAAAGTAGATTTTGGCGGCCAGCCGGGCATGTGGGCCTACACTGAGTCCCCTCTGATCGACGCCGAGCAATTGATTTGTTCACCGGGCGGAGCCGATGCTACCGTCGTCGCACTCAACAAATCGACTGGTGAAACTATTTGGAAATCCGCGCTGCCCGAAGGCGATAAAGCAAGCTTTTCGTCACCAATCATGGCCGAAGTCGACGGTACGAAGCAGTACATATTGTTTCTTGGTAATGGCGCGGTAGGCGTGGATCCAGCCTCCGGGCAAAGCCTTTGGCGATACACCAAGACCAGCGACAAACAGGCGAATGTGCAAACGCCAGTCGCCGAAAACGGCTTGGTATATACGGCCGCCAGTCGCGTCGGCTCGGGTCTAATTAAAGTTTCCCGGAACGCTCCGGTAACAGAAGTGTACTTTGGTGGCTCGAAACCATCGGGTATGGGCGGATGCATACTTATTGGCCGAGCGCTATTCGGCTCTACCGGTTCGACGATGGCCTGCATCGACTTTGCAACAGGCAAAGAGAACTGGCGGACTCGTTCCATGGGTGCCTGTTCAATGTGTTACGCTGATGAAAAGCTTTATCTACACGGTGAGGACAATGAGTTAGTGATGATTGCGGCTTCCCCCAAGGCCTATGAAGAATTGGGTAGAGTCACGCCACCCGATGCTCCCGATCGCGGTAATTCCAAGGCTTGGGCATATCCAATCATCGCAGATGGCAAGTTGCTCGTTCGCGATGTTGGTACCGTTTGGTGCTACGACATCAAGGGTGAATGATCGACAAGCGAAGCGTTTACAAGCTCTTAGGGACGAGCACTTAAGTGTCATGGTGGGCATCGAGTAGGATCTGGGATTTATTCAAGAAAGCAGCAACATCATGCGAGTTCTTATCATTCTTGGCATGGGTTTAGTTTGCCAATCGCTGTTCGCACAGAGCGGGGTAGTGCATGACAACGAGCAATTGGAGAGTCAAATCCTCAGTGGCCCGCGGAAGTATGCAATCTACCTGCCGCCAGACTACGAAACTTCCAGCCGAAGTTATCCTGCGCTCTATCTCCTCCATGGTGGTGGCGATGATCAAACTGGCTGGGTGCAATTCGGCGAAGTCTTGCATATCGCGGACAAAGCGATCAGCGAAGGCAAAGCTACTCCCATGATCATCGTGATGCCCGATGCTAACACAGGTCGACGTGGATATTTCAACGATATTCGTGGGGACTGGAATTACGAGGACTTCTTTTTCAAGGAATTGATTCCGCACATTGAAAGTACTTTTCGCGTCAAGAGCGACAAGCGTTATCGGGCGGTTGCTGGCCTTTCCATGGGTGGAGGCGGCACTCTTATGTATGCGCTGCACCATCCTGAGCTCTTTTCTTCTGCTTGTCCACTTAGCGCCAGTTGCGGTCCTCTCAGCTTGGAAGACGCCAAACAGCGGTATTCTCGTCCCACACCCGGAAGGCAATCAGACGATCGTCCAGCATTAACCGAAGAACAAATCGAAGCTTATTTTAAGCAGCATAGTGCCATTTCCTTGGTCGAAAATATCTCTGACAGCAATAAGGGAGCGGTACGTTGGTACATCGATTGTGGTGACGACGATTTTCTGTACGAGGGGAATTCGCTGCTGCATGTCGCCATGCGCAAGCAGGAAATCCCACATGAGTTTCGAGTTCGCGATGGTGCGCACAACTGGACTTATTGGCGGGAATCACTTCCTCAAGTGCTGGAGTTCGTTTCGCAAGCTTTTCACCAATACTAAGTAGCTTTTGGGGTACTACTGTTGCCACGCGTAGGTGAATTAATTGCCTTTGCGACGTACAACTTAAAACACCAGAGACCGTGGCGACTCAGATGCATTGGTTTGGTGTCGCCTACTTTCCAGTACTCGCGCTTCCGCACAGCCAAAGAGTGATTGCCATGAATAAAATCGAGAAATCCGTTGCTCGTTTACTATTCGTGTTCCTAGCGGCTTGTTCAAATTCAAACTTGACTGCTGCTCAACCGAACGTGGTAATTGTGATAACAGACGATCAGGGGTACGGCGACCTTTCCTGCCACGGCAATCCAGTCCTTAAGACTCCCAATATCGATGCCTTGTACGAACAATCAATTCGCTTGACGGACTATCACGTTGCCCCAACTTGTTCTCCGACCCGAAGCGCGTTTGTGACTGGCCATTGGACCAATCGCACAGGTGTGTGGCATACCATTATGGGACGCAGTATGCTGCGCGAAAACGAAGTCACGATGGGGCAAGTCTTCAAAGATGCGGGGTATGCCACGGGTATGTTTGGCAAGTGGCATCTGGGAGACAATTACCCCTACCGGCCCGAAGATCGCGGTTACACGGAAGTCATGCGGTTGGGCGGAGGAGGCGTTGGACAAACGCCAGATTACTGGGACAATGCATACTTCGACGGCAGCTATTGGCACAACGGCACTCCCGAGCCGGTGAAGGGATTCTGTACGGACGTGTTCTTTGACTATGCCAAACGTTTTATCAAGGCGCAGCACACAGCTGGCAAACCATTTCTCGCTTACATCGCTACCAACGCACCGCACGGTCCCATGCATTCGCCGGTTGATGCCAGCGCACCTTATAAGAGCCTGGAAACCAATTTGGCAAATTTCTTTGGCATGATTGCCAATATCGATGAGAACGTCGGCAGGTTGCGAGATTTCCTAAGAACGGAAGGTGTGGAAGACAATACAATCTTCATTTTCACCACTGACAACGGCTCCTCGAGTGGTAGCCAGACCTTCAATGCTTCGATGCGGGGCAGCAAGGGCAGTCCGTATGATGGCGGACACCGTGTGCCATTCTTCATCCGCTGGCCAGCGGGTGGACTGACGGAGGCCAAAGATGTTGAAGCAATTACAGCCCACGTGGATGTGTTGCCTACTTTGATTGACTTGTGCGATGTCGCGGCCCCTCGGGGTGTCCAGTTCGACGGAGTTTCGCTGACACCTTTGCTTCGGTCCAATGCAGAAGAGTGGCCCGACAGGATTCTTGTAACGGATTCGCAGCGAGTCAAAGATCCCATCAAGTGGCGACAGAGTTCTGTCATGACCTCCCGCTGGCGGTTGATCAATGGCAAGGAGCTGTACGATATCAAACAGGATCCTGGACAATCCAGTAACGTTGCCAGTGGGCATCCCGATGTGGTGCAACGACTGACGGCATTTTATGAGGATTGGTGGTCGGAATTGGAGCCCACCTTTGATAATGACGCCGCGATCTTTCTGGGACATGCCGCTGACAATCCCGCCCGCCTTACTTCGCACGACTGGATTACAACAGACTCCACACCCTGGAACCAGCAGCACATTCGACAAGCCCTGAATGGAGCTGGCAACACGGGATTCTGGAACGTGAATGTGGTTGAGGATGGCGACTACACCATTCGCCTGCGACGTTGGCCAGAGGAAGCAAATTTACCGATCGACGCGTCGTTAGCAGCAGGTCGACCGGTGCCTGGCGCCCGAGCTTTTCGAACCGCTCCAGGGTTAGCCATCCATCCCACAAAGGCGCGTTTGACTGTCGGTGACGCAAAAAGCACCAAACTGGTCAGCCCGGGAGACCTAGAAGTCGTTTTCGAGGTGCGATTGGCCAAAGGTAAAACTAGGATGAGCGCCGTTTTTGAGACTGAGGCGGGTGAAGAATTCGGGGCTTATTACGCTTATGTTTCAAAAAAGTAAGACATAGAAGGCATGGGCACGCGGCGAACATCGATCTCTTGTTCTCGAAAAGCGAATTGGATGCGTTTTTCCCAATGGCAACTGAGATACCATGATCGAATCCATCTATATTGATAACTACAAGTCTTTCTCCAAGGTCACATTCCAACCCGGCGCGTCGAACGATTCTTGGTGATGATGGAGCCGGAAAGACTTCGTTGGTGAATGTCATCCGCGCACTCGCAGCGATCGTCAGCGAAGGCAGAAACGCGCAGGATGTATTTTCCAAATGATCTGACGGCGAGGAACAATCGCCGAACGCAGAGATTTGCAGTGTGAATGCGAGCCGATACTGCCATGATTCAGGCAATTGGGCAAATGACACATTGCAACAAAAAAACGCAACCCTGATGGGTTGCGTTTCTACTCGATTCTTCGGATTGGCGATCGTCAGCTTAGCGGCGACGACGGCGGATGAAGGCTGGAAGTGAAAGAGCCATTCCGAGCAAGGCTGCCGAAGATGGTTCCGGAACCGCACTTACCAACAGCTGGCCACGGATTTCTCCTCCACCAGCAACCGTCGAGTGGATGTTGATATAGGTTTGTCCCGCGATCGCACCGGCGATATTTGGTGCAGTCAGCGTTCCCATACCCGAAAAAGTACCCGACGAGGCAGCGGTGAATGTCAATGGCACCAAAATTCCCGCGCTCACGCCTGGAGCAGCCAAACCGTGGACATGCGCGTTGCTCGCAATGCCTGTCAGCCCAGTGAACGTACCGTTGATCGTCATTACCCCGGTGACATCATCCAGGGTGGCAGTACCGACTCCCGTGCCAAGCGACGCAGTACCTGACTGCGCACCGTCCAGCGTTGCGGAGAACGTCACCAGCGCCGCCTGAGCAGGCTGAATACAGGCCCCCAAAACTAAAAGGGCTCCAAGAACAAGAACTCTCATGAACTAAACCTCGCACAAAATGTTGACAGCACCGCGCACTACTGATGTTAGCATAACAAGGCCATAATTGTTACCTAAATCTCCCAACCGTTACTAATAATTTGCTCACTGCAAGAACATTTTGGGGGCTATCGATCGGCCTGTTCCGGCTCAAATGCTGCCAACTGGACTTGAGACGTCACGAGCCACGGCAAAAATAAGGTTCTCCTCGGGTACCGACTTGGCAGTCCACTCGAGCAAGCGAACGCTACCATCAGCGGCCATATAGCGGTTGCGAAAGCGGATTACGTCTTTGCCGTCTCCCAGGTTCCTCACTTGATCTAATGTTTGCGCTCGGTCCGATTCGTGGACAAAATCCAAGAATGGCTTGGTAAGCAGCTCTCGCTCGGTATAGCCCAGCACAGTCAAAAAGTTGGCGTTGACTTGGCGAAAGTAACCGTCGAGATCAGCGATGCAGAACAAATCAGGCGAAAGCTCCCAGAACCGCGCCATGTCACTTTCATAGAGCTTCAGCGGCATTTCCTGTATACGAGCAAAGGCAATGGCCAATTCTTGAGCATCTTGTGGACGATTGCCCGGGATTGGATCGAGGCAACGCTTGAGTAATTCATGGAGCCATTTTTCGGGCTTTGACTGGTGCAGCCTCCGCAGGGCGTTGCCAGTTGCTCCCTGCATAGCTCGTCTAAATAGTTGATCGCTACTATCCGCTTCCGCATAGATCGCCTTGCCGGTAACGATTTCGCACAGGATCGCCCCCAGTGAGAAGACATCGGCGCGAGCGTCCACTTGCTCACCCCTGGCTTGTTCAGGCGCCATGTATTGGGGAGTTCCCCGTACGTCGCTTGATCGACTCTTGCGTTCACAATGCCTACTACAGTCTTGTTCTACGGTGTCGCCAGAATCTAAGCGTCGCGCCAAGCCCCAGTCGATTACACGTACCCGCCCAAAGTCGGCAATCATGATATTTCCTGGCTTCAAATCCAGATGGACGATGCCGCGAGAATGCACATAGGCCATCGTTTGGCAACACTTGGCGAAACAGCCCAGCAATTCAGCACGTTGTTCATCGCTGTTTACCGGCAAGTGCGCTGCCAGCGACCGACCATCCAATAACTTCATAGCGTAAAAGGGGCGGTTGTCGTCAAGTGTTCCGATTCCGTAAACCGGCGGAATTCCAGGATGAACCAATTGGCTCATGAGGGCAGCTTCTTCCAAGAAGCAGCGCACAGCCAATTTGTCGCCAGTGAATTTCTGCTTGAGTATCTTGATGGCTATTTCACGATGCAAGTCGGTGTCATACGCACGGTAAACAACTCCCACGCCGCCTTCGCCAACGGCTTCAATTAATCGATAATGGGACGTGCATAGCAGTTCGGATCCGGCATTGACCGACACCGCTGAACCGTCCGAAGAATGTCCCTCGTAATAGACCGTATCCGCGACACTGAAGTTTTCCCCTGCGTCCGGCTCGTCCTCTTCCGAAGAGGTTTCTTGCTTATCGGGATCCAAATTCACAAGCAGTTTTCCTCCTGTACAAAGCTATGTGTCAATTCCAGCTCCGGTCGCGATACCAATAGACTCTCCGCACCGAGAAAAAATTCACTGCTGTTTCCTGGGGGGCTATTGCGGCAAGCGGCGATTTCAGAGGCAAATCTTAAGTGCTGGCTATTCCTTTGGCCAACGTTTGAATGCGGC
>JAGQPR010000405.1 GCA_020426625.1 Planctomycetales bacterium | reverse complement strand
GGCAGATGGTAGCCCAGGGTGAGTGATGCGAGCTGCCAGCGAGCGGAACGTAACCCTGGGGCCATGGTTTTGTTCATCGGCGGTGAGGGCTTATGCCGCCAACTGCGCGAACTTATTCGAACCGCAACACTCTTCAGGCCTGAGCCAGGGATCGCAGCGCCGAGACCGATCGACACGTCTAGCGCTATCATGGTACGACTTGGGCATAGACCGGCGGAAAAACACTCCGCTACTCGGGCACTCCTAATTGTATCCGTTGATACCTCGGGCTCTTCCAAAGGTGTTCGATTCGACTAAGTTGGAGTAACACGAGTGGTTTTCGTCAATCGCGTACCATCATGCCCACTTTGACTGACGATCGGATGCCAACCATGATCCAACCCGCTGGCGACACAAGGTTTGAGTGCAGTAAATTCCGCCCACAATGCTAAAGAGAATTACAATTCGCGAGTTACTGCTGCTGACGCTACTTGTTGCAGTATTCATTATTCAGATTCGTGACCGCCTCCTACCCAATCCAGGTTCTGCGTACAACGGATTTCGGATAGACGAAAACCTCATGGTTGAGGCAGCTCGTGACCTTGACGATTCCACGACACTAATAGCTGGCCAACTTACTGGAGGATACTTGGGTGAACGAATGCTACATCGCGGTTACGCGCTGCTGAATTGCGACTCAGCGAAACATAGTGCTATCGTTGAACGGGTAAAGCAAAAGGTCAGGGCAATGTTTACTGGCACAGGTTGGAAATACACGGAAAACAATAGTACTTATGAAAGTTGGCAAGTTACCGCACTTAAAGACGGAACGATGGCTCAGTTGATTTTTCAATTTACGGGCGCGACCGACCAGATTCAGACTCGAAAACTGGGGATACAATGGGCTGAACTAGGGTATTCGAAGCGTTGGAGGTTTGAACTTTAATTCCGCACTCTTTTCGCTGGCAGCTCCGTTCAACGTATTGCTCTAACCCAAGTGCTGCTTCTTGAGGACGTAATGTGGGGAACAGCGTAGCACTCCGAGTGGTGATAGCCCGTAAGGCAACGGGTGTTGCGGTTCGAATGAGAGCGGAGGGATGGGGGCATAAGTTCTCACCGCTGATAAGAAACACGATTGACCCCGGGTAACGTTCTGCTCGCCGGTAGCTCACATCACTCACCCGGGGCTAATCGCTGCCGCTACTCCGTAGCTGGGCAAGCGGGACGTCATACTTCGAACGCAGCCGCATTAAAAACGAGAGTTCGCGATTGACCGATTGGGACATAAGTTCTCACCGCTGATAAGAATTTTACACGATTGACCCCGGGTAACGTTCCGCTCGCCGGTAGCTCGCATCACTCACCCGGGCTAATCGCTGCCGCGGCTTCGCGCTAAGTACAGATGCTGGCTGTTCCGCACCAGATCTGCACTGTAACGCGGATACTTTATGGAGTGCTCCGACGTGCTCCGACTTGTCGGAACTTTGGTTTAAAACCGTTTTTGTTAGGCATACATTTTCAACTTCATCGTAAGCACACGGGGGTTGCGACCGTAGTTTGGCTAGCTTTTGAGGTGGGCTAGGCGCCGACCGTGCCTTGCCCTGAGGAAATCCAAAGCGGTGACGAGTCACCGCACTCCAAAGGTAAAAAGTTCGTCTTCATTCATCTTTAGGAGCAGCGGAAAAACAACTTGGGTATTTCCAACTACTTCTTCCGTGCGGCACAGCAATAAAGCATGGGAGAGGAACGAGGTGAGAGAAGATCGATCGCCAAGCTATTTCTCCCAAGGATGTAGCGGCGAAGATGTGTAAGCGTATAGCGGTTGGCGTCAGCCAATGGATCAAAAGCCGGTTTTTCATGAAAGCCGCGAAGCGGCGATAGCAGAACTACTTTGTGCTTTCACTGGGCGTCTCATGCTGTCGCCGCTTCGCGGCTGACTCAGGTTGTAATCTCTGTTTTCCATGAGCTGACGCTCACGGCTACATGCTGCCGCTACTCCGTAGCTGAACAAGCGAGTTCAAGCGGAACTGAAGTGAGAGGTAGAAGAAGGCTCGCGACTAAGATCGTGGAGCGAAGACTTTGTCGAGTAGCATGGCAGGGAATTAGAGTTGCTCCTGAATGCATCCCGTTGCACAGCGCCAAACGCCATCTCAGGGGGCGATCGGGCGCACGCGTTGAATTCGCCCGCGTGGTGCGAGACCTTTGACATCAATGGGCAATTCCAGACGATATTCTCCGACGTTGCCAGCTTTATCGATGGCTTGCATTTTCAAATAGATTTGCTCAGGTAGATTTGCTGGCGGTTTCCAGATGTATAACTCGGAATTCTTGAGCCCCGAGGCAATTGAATACCACTGACCATTTAGGCTGGTGCTGTAGTACAAAGAGATCGGATTGCGAGTGAGATTGCTATCCGTACACGTGTAATCGATGACCAGCATGCCGTCTTCGCGACCTTCTCCGTAAAGGGCACGCGTAATCTTGCCAATGGGTTGTACGGTATCCACATTGATCCAGACATCGGCGTTGTCGCCAGCGCGAGGACGATTGCTTAGTTGCCCGTTTTGACCGACGATCACCATGCGAAAGCCAAACAGCCCATCGTCGCCAACTTTTACATCAAATGGACTTTCACGATCTGGGTCGTTACCCCACAGCTGCCAGTTGCGGCCGCCATCATCGGTTCCCCACAACTCCACGTCTGCCAGCGCAGTGCCCCCCAACGACTCGACCGAGTAGTCTAGACTGAAAGCTCGCGAATTACACTGAAAAGCGCTGCCAATGCTGTTGGCTGGCGATGTAGTTGGTTGTTCTGAAGGTAGTTCGGGTTCTCGCGACGGCTCCAGCGAAAGTTGCTGACTGTCGGCTGGCGATTGCGTTCCCGTGTTACCTCCGATGCTCGGCGCCGAGTATTCGCTGGGAAGCGGCAATTCCTCCAATTGTGGAGTCACGCTCGAGTCAAAAGCTGCGTCTGGACCTGACATGTCCCGCGTCGAGACCGATGGCTCTAGGGTAAGCTCTGATGAAGTCAATTGTCCCAGGCGTTCCTGCGAATTCGCGCTGTGGCGGGAGGCCCGAGGGGAGGCGAGCTGTTGCCCCCACTCTTTCGACTGCTGGCCAGCGAGAACCTGCTTGCGCTGCGGCGGAGATGCTAAGTTCCCGAGATCGTCGAATGGCTCCCAACGGATAGCGCCTTGGGTTGGCTGGAGCGCTGGTGAGTTTTCTGCAGAATTCGTCGAGAATAAATCTACTTGATCGCCGGTTGGCGTGTTGTGTTCGTTTTGTCGGCTATTTGCGTTCTTCGTACTGGCCAGCGTCATATCCCGATTACTGAGCGCCGTGCGCGGAACGGCGTAGGTCAGCGTTTCCTCCGTGCTATTTCCTGCTTTGTCCTTGATCACAAAGACCAGGGCCAATTCGCGGGCGGAGGGCGACGGTATCACCAGACGTCCTTCGAAAATGTCGCCGATCCGGTCAAATTCTGCGAACGTCAGGGTTTGCCAGCCTGGATCGCGGTCAGAACGCAGCTTCAACTCTGCCGTGCTCAGGTCAATATTTGGGTCCTGCGTGCGTACTTCGATGACCAGCTGGCCACTGCCATCAATGTCGGCACGCATTGCCGCTCGCGGTTTGGAAGTGTCGACGACAACGCGGAGAGGTCTTCCCGGTCCAGGGAATGCAGCCCCGCTGGCATCAATTGTCTGAACTGAAAACAGATACAGTCCTTCTGAAGCGGCGCGAAACTCGAACTGCTTCTGTCCGACGGATTCGTTACCTTGCGCTTGCCAGCTGAAGCCGTCGTCCACGGACACCATCAGACGTACATATCTTGGCTGGTTACCTTGAGCGTTGACGCTGAATGGAATGCGAAATTGGGCAAATGGCAAGTAGACCGTGTTTTCATCGCCTGCATCTTCGGTCCCCTGAGCCAATGAGATCTGCTCCTGGCCCAGGACAGTAGTTCCGCCACAACTTCCTCCCCAAACCAACAACGCCAGCGTGATCGTCGCGATTTGACGCGTACGACTACACCTCGACTTGCAGTATTTGAATGAAGTCATGAGACTGCTCACCCGTTGAGGTTTTCAAATTTGGATGGCCGGAACGGAATGCGATCTGCGCGCACTATGCCTATAGCTTGGGTCGGTCGCGAAGAATGCGATTCATAACTAAAATGTAGCGATTCGTCGGATAATTCTGGTTGGTCCGCAGTTCACGTGTTACTCGAGACTCCGACCTTTTCCTAAACGCGGCGCCGAGCCAGCGAAGCATGCCAAATGACGCAACAGACTCCACATGATGCCATCTTCTATGACTACGACGTCGTAATTGTCGGAGCAGGCCACGCCGGTACGGAAGCGGCTGCGGCGGCAGCGCGCGTTGGAGCGCATGTTGCCCTACTGACAGGCAATCTGGATACTGTGGGGCAAATGAGTTGCAATCCAGCCATCGGGGGAGTTGCCAAGGGGCAGATCGTTCGCGAGATCGACGCGCTGGGTGGACTTATGGGACAAGCGATCGACGCCAGCGGAATCCAATTTCGACTGCTGAATCGTCGCAAAGGGCCGGCGATGCATAGTCCTCGCGCACAGGCGGACAAGCGCGCTTATCAGCAGTACATCAAGCAGGCAATTGAGGAACACGCGGGCGTGCACCTGATCCAAGAGCAGGTCGAAGACCTGTGGGTAGAAGACGTCAACGGTGTCAAACGAATTCGAGGTGTCTGTACGCGCGGCAACGCTTGTTACCGCGCCAAAGCGGTGGTGCTGACGACTGGTACGTTCCTGCAAGCGATTATGCATACGGGGGAGGCTAAGACGGATGGTGGTCGGGCAGGCGAGGGCACCAGTCGGGGTATCAGTGGTGCACTACTGAGATGTGGCTTTCAAATTAGCCGCTTCAAGACAGGGACGCCGCCACGACTCAACGCGCACAGCATTGATTTTTCGTCGACTGAGGAGCAGCCCGGGGACCCAGATCCGCAGCCGTTTTCGTACCTAAACACGACGATCGGTACGGAGCAATTGCCGTGCTTTATCACCTACACAACGCCCGCAGTTCATGAGCTGATCCATGCCAATTTGCATCGTGCCCCTATGTATAGCGGGCAGATCAATTCAACCGGTCCACGATATTGTCCCTCGATTGAAGATAAAGTCGTGCGCTTTGCCGACAAAGATCGCCACCAGTTGTTTCTCGAACCCGAAGGTAGGAATACCAGAGAGATCTACGTCAACGGCATTTCAACCAGCTTGCCCCGTGACGTCCAAGACCAGATGATCCGCATGGTTCCTGGACTGGAAAACGCGCAAATCATGCGCTATGGCTACGCGGTAGAATACGACTACTGCCCACCCGACCAGCTATTGCCGAGTTTGCAATCGAAGCAAGTTCAGGGACTGTTTCTTGCTGGTCAAATTAATGGGACGACTGGCTACGAAGAAGCTGGCTGCCAAGGACTGATTGCTGGCGCTAACGCAAGTCGTTTCTCCCAAGGAGTCGAGCCCATGGTGCTCTCCCGCGATTCGTCGTACATCGGAGTCTTAATCGACGATTTGGTGACTCGCGGCGTTGATGAGCCCTATCGAATGTTCACCAGTCGGGCCGAGTATCGGCTGTCGCTAAGACAGGACAATGCCGATCGAAGATTGACGCGAATGGGGCATGCCATGGGATTAGTCGATGCTCACCGACTAAAGCTTTTAGAAACCAAAGAAGCTTCAATTGCTGCCGCGATGGCTATGCTGGAATCATCGCGAGTTGATAGCGTCAATGGAATCAAACATCTTCGCCGTGCTGAGACAACGTGGGACGAGATGTGCGACCGCATTCCGCAGTTGGGGCAATTCGATCGCCAGGTGGCTGATCAAGTCGTATGGGATGTTCGCTATGAAGGTTACATTTCCCGACAGCAATTGCAGATAGATCGCCAGCATCGCATGGCACGGAAAAAGATTCCCTCCACATTTGACTATCAACGCATTGCCGGTATGCGCATTGAAGCTCGGCAGAAGCTAACGAGAATTCGGCCAATCGACCTGGATCAAGCGGGCCGCATCAGCGGCATTACGCCCGCAGACATCGCACTGCTGCTGGCCTATCTAGAAAGTGGTAAGACGGCAGTCAGCGAGCCGGATAGTTAGTCGTAGAAATAGCGGCTTGCGACTTGCCTGTGGCAGAAATATCGAACGCTGGAAAAAACTGAAGCTTCGGGTTCTACTAAGAAAGAACTGCAGACTTTCGAGCTTAGATGCAGGCTGTGCTGCAGCACACAATTAGTCATCTACGCAACTAGTGTTCAACTGGGCGATTTGAGTTGACTAGCCTTCTTAACTAAGAATTTCGGTTTTTTCTATCGAAATCGATTCGGTTTCTCGTAAACCATTAATTCACAATGGCTTACGAAGAAGAGATCAATATTGACCCAGAATACCCAATCGCTATAATTCCGTTACTTGTCAAGCTTGGTAAGCTTGGAGGTAGCGGGAATTGCTGAAGGATAAGGAACGCGAAGAGATTAGCGGTTCTACATCTCTCCGTCTTGATCCAAATTTAGAGGCTAGTTGATCTACTTCGGATCCAAAGCATCTGCCTAAGGAAGGGATTTCGTAACCCTCTTACCCGGATGCGACTAGCATAACCATCGAGCAGGAAGGATGGTGGAGAGCATGTCGACAACCAAAACGGTGTTTACAACTGGCGAAGCAGCCAAGATCTGCAAGGTTAGCCAGCAGACAATCATCCGCTGTTTCGATAACGGAACACTAAAAGGATTCCGAGTCCCGGGAAGCCGATTCCGGCGCATTCCACGCGATCAATTGTTCGCGTTCATGAAGGACAATGGCATCCCCACGGATGCACTTGAAAATGGCAAAAAGAAATTGCTGATCGTCGATGACGAACAAGACTTGGTTGACCTCATGGCCGACGCCTTCGAACGTGACGGGAGATTCGAAATTCGCACTGCCAATAATGGTTTCGATGCTGGCATGCAAGTCAAGGAATTTCGCCCGGACATCGTTGTTTTGGATGTCATGTTGCCTGATATCAACGGCAAGGAAGTTTGCCAGAGAGTTCGAAGCGACAGTACACTGGATTCGGTCAAGATCATTTGCATCTCAGGCATGATCGAACAAGATAAAGTAGCCGATCTGCGAGAAGCCGGGGCTGACGATTTTCTTCAGAAACCATTCGCGGTAGAACGCTTAATTGATCGAGTTTGTGATATCCTCGATATCGAAAAACCAGTTGTACACTGACTATTTTGCCTACAATCTTTCGGTCATAAAATTCTATCTACAGTGGCGATCCGTCTTCACTTTCGCCACT
>JAGQPR010000404.1 GCA_020426625.1 Planctomycetales bacterium | reverse complement strand
TGCAGTACGCGGTAGCGACCCATTGACCGCGCGACTGCAGACCTATCGCCACTGCAAACCGATCCTGGAATTGAACTTTAACACAGCCTTCGCAGGCTGAATTTATCATGCCAAAAGCGAGGAGAAAATCGAAAATGGCGCAAATCTCAGAAGCACTCGGAATGATCGAAACCAAGGGGTTCATCGCCTTGGTTGAAGCTACGGACGCGATGATGAAAGCTGCCAACGTGCAGTTTCTAGGCTGGGACAAGGTGGGAAGTGGTTTGGTCTCGGCTTTCGTCACAGGCGACGTCGCTGCCGTCAAGGCGGCCACCGATGCAGGCGCTGCCGCTGCAGGACGAGTTGGCGAAGTGGTCAGCGTTCAGGTCATCGCTCGCCCACACGCCGACTTGCACAAGGTACTCAAGGTCGGTGGATAGTTGTCTGCGGTGTTCCCCAAAAAATATTTTGCTATTCGATAATAACACAGGTTCAATGCAATGCAAAAAGCAATTGGTTTGATTGAAACAAAGGGTCTTTTGGCCTTGGTGGAAGCTTCTGACGCTATGGTTAAGGCTGCCAGCGTAGAAATCGTCAAGCGTGTGGACATCGGTGGCGGTTTGGTGACGACGGTCGTCTGCGGTGACGTAGGCAGTGTTCGAGCTGCTGTCGAAGCGGGTGCTAGTGCTGCATCACAAGTTGGTGATTTGGTCGGTAGCCACATCATTCCTCGCCCTGCCGAAGGACTTGATACAGCTTTTTTCGCGTAGGCACTGCTGCACCTCGACATCCATCGCAAACGGATTTGAACGCTGCCATGTCGTGTTCGCCTGAAGGAAAGCCAGGAATGAAAGTTCTCGTCGCCAACCTTGGCTCAACGAGCTTTAAATACCGCTTGTTCGACATGTCTCCGGAAGCAGCGGGCGGCACCGCTGTCCAACTGGCGCGCGGCGGTGTCGAGCGCATCGGGTCGCAGAGCAGTGCTTGTACAGTTGAAATCGGTCAAACACGGCGGGTGCTGGAGATGGCTGTGCCACATCATGGCATCGCTGTTCAGGCTTGTGTTGCGCAGTTGACTGATCCTGAGAACGGCTGTTTGACGAGCGCAGATGAAATCGCTGCCATTGGCTTCAAAGCTGTACACGGTGGACGATTGCAGGGAGTGTTCCGGATTAACGACGAAGTCTTGGCTGCGATGGAAGAGGTAGGATCGGTAGCGCCCGCGCACAATCCGCCTTATCTAGCCGCCATGAGGCAATTGGCAGAAACCGTTCCCGATATTCCGCTTGTCGCCGCCTTCGAAACCGACTTCCACAGAACCATTCCGGCAGCTCGCACACACTATGCCATTCCCAAGGCTTGGTCGGATGCGTTGCCCATTCGCAAATGGGGCTTCCATGGAGCCAGCCACAGATTCATTGCCTTGCGCAGTGCCCAGCTACTCGAGCGCCCTGACACACGAGTGATCTCGTGTCACTTGGGGGGATCGAGCAGCCTGTGCGCCATCGACGGTCAAAAGAGCGTGGCGACCACCATGGGGATGAGTCCGCAAACGGGGTTGCCCCAAAACAACCGCGTGGGTGACCTGGACCCGTTCTGCTTACCGATGCTCATGCAGCATACCGGACTGGATCTTCAACAATTGCTGACGACATTGTCAACGCAAGCAGGTTTGTTGGGCTTGTCGGGTGGTGTCAGTGGTGACATCCGCGACCTGGAGGCTGCAGCCGCTGACGGAAATTCTGACGCTCAGCTGGCTTTGGACGTCTATATAGCTGAAGTGCGGCGACAACTGGGCGGCATGTTGGTAGCTCTCGGCGGTTGTGATGCAATCGTCTTTACCGGTGGAATTGGCGAAAACGGACAGGCCATTCGCGCTGCGGTTTGCGGCGGTTTGTCGGAACTTGGAATCCGTTTGGACGAATCGCTGAACGCGCAGACTCGCGGCGTCGAATCCCGCATCAGTGCTGTCGATAGCCGTACTCAAATTTGGGTCATTCCAACCAACGAGGAATTGATCGTCGCCAGGCAAACGCTGGCCGTGCTGACTCATTAGGTAGCGGATGACTGAACAAGGGACCAGCGATGTTTGTTGCCAAAGTAACCGGCTCGATCGTATCCACTCAAAAAGTTGACTCCATGCGGGGGCAAAAGCTGCTGGTCGTTGAACCGTTTCGGTTGGAACAGCCCAGCAGAAATCAGCTGACGACGACGGGGCGTACGTTCGTGGCCGTCGATATGCTGGGCGCTGGCGTTGGCGACTTTGTCTTGATTTCGCAAGGCAGCAGCGCTCGCTTCACGCCCGAAACACAAAAGTTGCCGATTGACTGCGTCGTCATCGGCATCGTTGACTCGGTCAACATCGAAAAACAAACCGTTTACCACCGTCAATCAGAAGAATCCAGCACCGCGCGCGGACAGTAATCATGCCCGCAGAACAAGGACTGTCGGTATGCAACAAAGCCGGGGCGAGATCCCTAGGATGAGAACCGTAAGAATCGTCGCGCCGCATCGATTACAGCTTGCGGACATAGAAACCGAACCAACTACAGCCCCGGCAGCGCCACTCCCAACGCACTAAGCAAGAGACGAGAGATGCAATTCAACGAAGATTTGATTCGCAGTGTAGTCACTCAAGTAATTCAAGAGGTACGTGGCAACCGCCTGGCTGCTGCCCCTCAAAGAAATTCTGACGCCGGGCGCTATGGCCAGTTTGATTGTGCCGACGCGGCAGTGGCTGCGGCCCGCAATGCGTTTGAGCAGCTTCGCAATCGACCTATGCAGGATCGCAAGAAGGCGATTGACCACATTCGACGCATCTCGATTTCCCAGGCCGTCGAACTTGGCACCATGGAGATGAATGAAACCAAGATTGGGCGACTAGAGCATAAGATCGCCAAGTTGGAAACGCTCGGCAAACTATCTCCTGGAACTGAGTTCTTGGCGACGCAGGCGTTTAGCGGTGATCGAGGACTTGCAGTCATCGAGCACGCTCCATTCGGAGTTATCGGCGCGATCACGCCGGTTACGCACTCGCTACCAACGATCACGGGCAACGCGGTCAGCATGCTGGCTGGCGGCAATACCGTAGTTGTCAATCCTCATCCCAGCGGACGGTTGGTTGCCGCTGAAGGGGTCAAGCGATTCAATCAAGCCATCTACGAAGACATCGGTATCGACAATTTGATCTGTGTGATTCGCCAGCCTACATTGGAAACGGCAGCTCAGTTGTTCGGAAATCGCGACGTAGCTTTGATCTGCGTGACCGGTGGGCCCGCCGTGGGACGCGCAGCTCTCAATAGCGGCAAGCGCGCTATCGTCGCCGGACCTGGCAATCCGCCGGTAGTGGTCGACGAAACTGCTGACCTCGATCGCGCTGCCCAGTGCATCATCCAGGGAGCTTCCTTCGACAACAACCTGTTGTGTATCGCTGAAAAGGAAGTCTTTGTCGTTGAAAGCGTTTTTGAAGCGATGCTCGCCGCGATGCAGCGCGCTGGCGCGGTTCCCCTGAACAATTCGCAGATAGCACGGCTAACCGACGCCGCCTTTCACGAAGTCGGCGACGACCGCCATTTGGCACCGACCAAAGAACTGCTCGGCCAAAACGCAGACAAACTGGCTCGCGCAGCCGACGTCACGGTGGATCCCGAAACACTTTTACTGTACGGCGAAACACGAGAGGAGCATCCGTTTGTTTCCGTCGAACAGATGATGCCTTTTGTTCCGTTCGTGCGATGTCGCAATATTGATCATGGTATTGAATTGGCCCAGCGTTACGAACACGGCTATCGCCACACCAGCATTATCCATTCTCGCGATGTGCGCAACATGACCAAGATGGCTCGCGCGATGGATACGACATTGTTCGTAAAGAACGGTCCCTGTATGGCAGGCCTGGGGCTGGGTGGTGAGGGGTACTTGTCGTTCTCGATAGCGGGTCCCACGGGCGAAGGGGTAACAACTCCGCTGACCTTTACGCGAGAGCGTCGCTGCAGCCTCATTGACGACCTTTGGATATTGGGCGGCCCCGAAAACTGATCATTGCGACGCAATTCGTGCTCAATTTAGCAATGGTGCTCGATTCAAGAGTGTCCTAGCGAAATCATCCAACGAAAGCCACTATGCAAATCGCACTGGTAATTGGCCACACCCATTCCACGGTAAAGCACAAGACCCTGGAGAAGCAGAAACTGTTGGTGACTCAACCTCTAATGGCCAATGGTCAATCGGCAGATGGACCGCCACTGTTGGCAGTTGATCGCATCGGTGCTGGTGCAGGAGATCGAGTTGTGTTGACCAGCGATGGAGCTGCCATCCGCGAATTGTTTGGTGTCAACAACTCGCCCATACGCTGGGCAGTGTTGGGAATCGTGGATCAATAGTTCTTAGAAGTTTGCCAGAAAAAATGCAAGACAAAGCTGCGGAGATAGAAAGGATCGTGACTGCTGTACTGCAACAGCTGCGGTCTACGTCTGCGCATGAGCAATCCGAAAATGTTACCCCAGAGTTGCCAACGACTCCCGCTACAGCTGCAGGAATGTTGCAGCTACGTGGTTCCCTGGTGGCTATGGAGCACATCCAACGTCGGTTGAAGGGCATCCAACGAGTTCAGGTCGAGCCGCAAGCCGTGGTGACCCCCGCCGTCTTGGACGAACTGAAGCTTCGCGGGATTCGCCTGGAGAGAGTGGCCTCGAGGTACACAAACAGCACGGCACGCACGCCAACAAATGAGCTACTGGTGATAGCACCTGCTGGTAAGACAAATCACGTCTCGCGGCAAGCTGAAATCGTGTATGCCGAGGAAAACTCCAGTGATGCTGTCGCCGACTCCGTCGCCGCACATCTGCGTGCCGGAGGCAAAGGGGCCGTGTGGCGAGCGGCATCGCCCTATTCCGCCATCCTCGCAGCATCACGTGTACCGGCGCTGCGAGCCGTGCAACTGTTTGACGTCCGCGAGCTAACGCGAGCCATTGAAGATGCGGATCCCAATGTCTTCATTGTCGATGATCGGCATTGGTCAGCTGCGGCAGTCAGCTACTTAATCCAAGCCTGGAGAGCCTACGCAATATGAAAATTTTTGAAGTGGTAGGTAATGTTACGCTCAGTCGATGCCACCCGAGCTTCGCTGGCGCGAGGCTTGTGGCCGCTGAGCCCGCCAGCTGGCCAGAGCTCGGTATGTCTTCCGATGATGTGCCAGATCTGTTGGTTGTCTGGGACGAATTAGGAGCTGGCATCGGTTGTCAGATCGCAGTTAGTGACGGCGCGGAAGCCGCTCAGCCATTTCGCCCCGCTCTGAAGCCCGTCGACGCGTACCTTTCCGCAATACTCGACGAAGTGCACTTGAATCCATCCGCTGTATCTCAACTAAAGAATTGAAAGTTTTCAAATGGTCAACGTTCACAAGATTAAGCAAGATATTTGCGAGATAGGGCGCCGGCTCTACAACAAAGGTTTTGCCGCTGCCAACGATGGCAACATTACCGTTCGCGTCTCCGATAATGAAGTATTGTGCACACCGACGATGCATTCCAAGGGCTTCTTGAAGCCTGACGACATCAGCATCGTCGATATGACTGGCAAGCAGATTTCTGGTCACAAGAAGCGCAGTAGCGAAGCGCTGTTGCACTTGGAAATTTACAAGCAGCGGCCCGATATCAAATCGGTGGTGCATTGTCATCCGCCGCATGCCACCGCATTCGCCGTCGCTCGTGAGCCGATCCCTCAGTGCGTGCTGCCAGAGGTCGAAGTCTTCTTGGGTGATGTGCCGATTACCAAGTACGAGACCCCTGGAGGTCAAGCTTTTGCCGACACGATCATTCCCTTCGTCGACAAGTGTAACGTGATTATCTTGGCCAATCATGGCACCGTCAGCTTTGGCGAAGATGTGGAAAAGGCCTATTGGTGGACTGAGATCCTCGACGCTTACTGCCGCATCCTGATGTTGTCGCGTCAGTTGGGTAAAGTGAATTATCTGGATCAGACGAAGAGCCGTGAATTGCTGGAACTGAAGGATAAATGGGGCTTCAGCGATCCGCGATTGACGGAGGAATATAAAGATTGTGATATCTGCGCGAATGACATCTTTCGTGAGAGTTGGGCAGATTCGGGCGTCGCGCGAACGGCTTTCGATGCCCCGCCTCCAATGCCTGCAGCAGTTTCCACGAATGGCTTAAAACAATCTACTGCACCGGCGGCGATAGACGAAGAACGTCTGGTCAAATTGATTACCGAACAGGTCATGAGCCAGTTGAAAGCTTGACAGTTACAGTAAATACAGAGCATCCTGAGAAAAAGGTAAGGGCAGATGAAAGTTAGTATCATAGGCGGAGGCGGATTGGTCGGTTCTTGCGCGGGCTTTGCATTGCAATGCGGAGCGGTGGCCCGCGAAATCGCCATGGTCGACGTGAATGCCAGCTTGGCTGAAGGGCAGGCTTTGGATTTGCTGCACGGTGGGCCCAGTACAGCAGATCAAATCATTTCATCTGGTTCTTACGAGCACATACCATCTAGCGATGTAGTGTGCATCACAGCTGGACTTCGTCGTAAACCCGACGAAACTCGACTTGACCTAATTAATCGCAACACCGACTTGTTCGTCCAAATCCTGCAAGAAGTCAAAGCAGCAGGATTGAAGCCATGCGCGAAAGTACTTGTCGTGAGCAATCCGGTGGATATCCTGACTTATGTCGCGGCCAAGAAACTGGGGTTACCAGAGAGCCAGGTGATTGGTCTGGGGACTCAGTTGGACACGATACGATTTTGCAGCTTGATTGCACAACAAATGAATGCACCACCCACGCAAACTCAAGCGCTTATCCTAGGAGAACATGGCGACAGCATGGTGCCTATCTGGTCCAGCGCTACGATTGGTGGCTTGCCGTTGGAAAAGCTTTCGGGCTGGAATGCAAATATTGGCAATCAGTTGTTCACCAGGGCCAAGGGTTCGGGGGCGGAGGTAATCGGTAAAAAAGGCGGTGCGGGATTTGCCGTAGGGATCGCCATCCGCGACGTGATCCATTCGATTCTATTGGATAGCCGCAGGATCCTGCCTGTCAGTAGTGTGCAAGTCGGCTGCTATGGTATCCGAGACGTGGCGCTGAGCGTTCCCACGGTGGTAGGATTTGCGGGTGTCGTCAACCGCTTGGAACTGGAGCTTTGGCCCAAGGAAATGCAAGGCTTGCGCAATAGTGCCGCTTCTCTTCGCCCGACACTCGATATGGTACTCGGCAGAGTCTGATAATTCAAACGTGGAAGTTTTTTGTCGCGGACGGTCGTTTCACTTTGCCGAAATTCTTCCGACCGCACATCTGATTCCGCTCGACAAGTTGCCCTCCTGAACTGCGAAAGCAGTGGCAGATTGTAGCCTGGGG
>JAGQPR010000403.1 GCA_020426625.1 Planctomycetales bacterium | reverse complement strand
GCGTTTTCCGGCTCACTTCCCGCATTACGGGTCACTTCCCGAAGAAATGTATGTCGAGCACGGTTTCGCCCAGAGAGGGCCAATTTGTTTCCCCCCTGAGACTAAGATGAAAATGCTAGGAGTGATTTGGTAATGACCCCAGCGGAGATCCGAGACGAGATCATAGATATTCTCAGCGAGATTGCACCAGATGAAGATCTGAGTGGACTGCAGGACGAGCAGTCGTTTCGCGAGCAAATGGAACTGGATTCAATGGATTTCCTGGACATCGTGATGGAATTGAGAAAACGGCACCGCATTCAAATTCCGGAAGAGGAGTACGGCGAGCTGGCGAGCATGGCCAGCACAGTTCGTTACCTGGAACCGAAAATGGCGAACATCTAGCGTCGTTTCGCCCGGCATCGCATGGATTCGAATCCCTCCGAGAGCGGTGAATTGCTTTGTACGACACGATCATTATTGGCGCAGGCATGAGCGGCTTGGCGGCCGGCATTCGGCTCGCGCACTATGATCAAAGCGTCTGTATCCTTGAAAAACATTGGACGATCGGTGGTCTCAATTCGTTCTATCGGACCAATGGTCGCAATTACGACGTTGGGTTGCATGCGGTAACCAACTTCACTCCACGTGGGACGAAGAAGGGGCCACTAGCTAGACTGCTGCGCCAGTTGCGATTTCGTTGGGAGGATTTCGAGCTTTCGCCGCAAGTTGGTTCCGCGATCGCCTTTCCCGGGGTCCGGCTTGGCTTCAACAACGACATCGACTGCTTGCGCAGTGAGATTGCGCGAGCTTTCCCTGCCGAAGTCGACAATTTTGAGCGGCTACTCTCGCAACTGGCGGACTACGACGATCTCGATCAAGAGAATTTTGGCGGATCGGCACGCGCGTTTCTGGCACAAACGCTCCAGGATCCATTGCTGATCGAGATGATTCTCTGCCCCTTGATGTGGTATGGAAACGCCCGGCCAGATGACATGGACTATGGACAGTTTTGCATCATGTTCCGCAGCATTTTTCTCGAAGGCTTCGCCAGGCCTTACAAAGGAGTGCGTCTGATCCTGAAACACTTGATCAAACGCTTTAGGTCCCTTGGTGGTGAATTGCGACTACGTAGCGGAGTCGAATCCATTCGCGTCGAAGGCACGCGAGCGGTTGGCGTCGTTCTAGAAAATGGCGAGGAAATCACCGCCAAGCGGATCTTGTCGAGCGCTGGCGTGATCGAAACGCAACGGTTGTGCGACAACTTGAGTCAACTAGAGCCGCAAAAGGCGGGACAGTTAACCTTTATCGAATCAATATCGATTCTCGACAAACAGCCCAAGGACGTCGGCTTTGGCGAAACAATCGTGTTTTACAACGACAGCCCACACTTCCACTGGCGTCCTCCCGACGAACAATTGTGCGACACTCGTACCGGGGTCATTTGCAGCCCCAACAACTATCTCTATCCCAGCCATTCTGGCGAGCTCGAAGACGGCGTGATTCGCCTGACGACAATTGCAGATTATCAACGTTGGAAACAGCTGGATGATAAGGAATACGTTCGCGCGAAAATGTGGTGGTACGATCGCAGCGTGGCATCTGCCGTTCGATTCATTCCCGATTTTCGTTCGCACGTAATCGACACAGACGTCTTCACGCCCAAAACGATTCGCCGCTTCACATCGCACGACAACGGGGCCGTCTACGGAGCTCCAGACAAGCAGTTGGACGGCACCACGCATTTGAGCAATTTGTTTCTCTGCGGAACGGATCAAGGATTCGTTGGTATCGTGGGAGCGATCGTCAGTGGCATCTCGATGGCTAATATGCACTGCCTACGCGACCCGGGTTGAGCTGCCGTTTACGAGAATTCAACCGCTGGCCGCAAAATCGGTTATCATGAAAAGCATGCGACATTCCTAAATTTCCAAGGAGTTCCTCATGTTTTCGCGAGCCAATAGCAGGCGGGATTTTCTGCGGACCACCAGCCTGGCTGCGGCTGGTGGCTGCTCGGTATTACCCGGACTTCCGCGGGTCTCTGCCGACGAAGCGAAACTGGATCCATCACTGGTGCAATTTGATGCTCCAGTGGAGTCGCTTGTGCGAATCATCGAAGATACTGCCCGCAGCGCATTACTCGAAAGCATCGCTGATGAGATCCACGCGGGACGGAGCTACCAAGAAGTGCTAGCGGCGTTGCTGCTGGCTGGAATTCGCAATGTGCAACCGCGTCCCGTAGTTGGTTTCAAATTCCACTGCGTCATGGTTGTCAACTCCTGTCACTTGGCAAGTCTAGCCGGGCCAGATGAAGATCGTTGGCTACCAATATTCTGGGCCTTGGACTACTTCAAGTCATCTCAAGCCGATGAAGCCAAACAAAGCGGCTGGCGGATGCAGCCAGTAAATGATGCCTTGGTGCCCAGCGCTACAAATGCCCGTGCAATGTTCATCGACGCAATGGAAACTTGGGACGACGAAAAAGCTGATGCCGCCACCGCTGGACTCGTTCGCACCGCGGGAGCTGGAGAAGTGTTTGAGTTGTTCGCGCGTTTTGCGGCGCGAGATTTTAGGTCGATTGGCCACAAAGTAATCTACTTGGCCAATGCCTGGCGAACACTGCAATTCATCGGTTGGCAACACGCTGAACCGGTGCTACGCTCGCTTGCCTTTGCATTTCTCAACCACAGTGGCGATCCCAATCCGGCTCAAAGCGATTTGCCCGCCGACCGACCTTGGCGAACCAATCAATCGCTATTGGCAAGAATCCCAGATCGATGGTTGGAGGGCAAATTCGATCGTGCCGCCACGGGCGAGCTGATGCAAACCTTTCATGATGATTCACCGGAGGCGTGCGCTGCGGCAGCAGCCGATGCACTGGCAGCCGGTATAGGCGTCCAATCGATTTGGGATGGCGTATTCGTTGGCGCGGGTGAATTGCTAATGCGTCAGCCGGGAATCGTTGGCTTGCATAGTCTGACCACAGCCAATGCCATGCGTTATGTATGGGGCAATGTCGCCGATGAAAACATTCGCAAACAGCTGCTCTTGCAAGCCTGCTCGTTCAATGCTTTGTTCCGTGAAGCAGCGCTAGGTCGCGGCGAACTGGCCAATCGCGCCTACGACACGATCCTCCAAAGCGATGGAGAAAACACGGATGTTCAATCGATCCTGACTGACATATCCTCCGATCGGGTTCGCGCTGCCCAAAGGCTGTACAATTACTTGGCAGCAGGTGGAAGCAGTGTGGAGTTTATCGACAATGCTCGTCGTTTGCTTTTTTCGAAGGGGCGAGATGCGCACGATTATAAATTCTGCTCAGCGGTGCTGGAGGACTTTACGCATGTTAGCCCGGCTTGGCGGAATGCCTTCTTGGCCATGTCGGTCTTCAATCTCAAGGGCAGCGGGCATCCAGACAGCAATCTGCTTGAGCGCGCACAAGCGGCCCTAAGTCGCGGCTAATGAGAGAATCACCGGCTGTGGTATCCTAGAGCGTTCAATCCCTCCCGCTTGACTCAACCACCCTCACATGTCCTCCCATGTTCATCCGCATCGCATTCATCGCTTCCGTTTGGCTTGCAAACATTGCATGCTCCGCGGACGGGCAGCCGGACGATGCGGCACATGTTTCGCAGGTCTTGCGTGACAAGTGCCTTGACTGTCACAGCGGTGGAACCCCTGAGGGTAATTTGTCACTTGAGGAAATCCCTTTCTCGATTGGTACCAGCAGGGTTCTCGCAGGCAATTGGAGCAAGGTGCTGGACGTGGTGGCCTCGGCCAAAATGCCACCTGCCGAGGCGCCGCAGCTCGAGGATGAAGAACGCAGAACGCTGGTGCAACAGATTGAGCAAGCACTGCGAGTCTACTCAACCGAAGCCAAGCGAGCCCAAGGCCTGCCAAGAAAGATGACTCGCTTTGAATACCAGCATACGATGACGGACCTACTAGGCATCGACATGGATTTTGCCGATGGCTTGCCGGATGATCCCATTTCGCCGGATGGTTTTACGAACGACTCCGAGCAACAAGAATTGGCTCCGGTGCATCTCGAAGCTTACCTAAACAGCGCTCGGCGTGGCATGCAGCGGGTCATCACCTCCCAGCCACGTCCGATTCAATACCACCACGCTTTTAGTGAGCCCAATGTTTCGAAGTGGAAAGGCGATGTGCATTTCTCCAGTCAGTTGGGCCGCCAACAACAATACTTGGCCAAGATCGATAGCGAATACCCTGAGCACGGTCAGTTCTTGTTGCGAGTTACGTTTTCCGCTGAACTTCGGCCCAATTCTGGATTTCCGCTGTTGGAGGTCGCCGTCGGTTACCGACCTGACACGCAAATCCTTTTCCGCGAATTCCCCTTGATCGAAGTGTCTTCACCTGGTGAGAAGACCATTGAGTTGCGAGGTTGGATCGAAGATTTTCCATTACCCGTTCGTGGTCAAGGTAAGTTTCCCGGGTTGGTAATTCGTATTCGCAACGCATACGACGATGGATCGCCGCTGCCCAAAGGCGTTAAGGATAAGGACAACAGGTTTACTTACCCAGCCGAACCAGGCCTGCCACTGCTGAACATTCGCCAAGTTGAATTCCATGGGCCAGTGTTTGAAACCTGGCCACCAAAACACCAGCAGGCGATCTTGCTAGAAACCACTGGTGAGTCATCTCCCCGGCGCGCCGAGGTTCGCCGAGTAATTGCGAAGTTCGCGCAACGCGCGTATCGGCGTCCTCTCCACAAACGTGAAGTGAATTCACTGTTGCGATTCTATGATACGGCTCGCGAGGAATTTCCCACGTATGAAGAAGCAATCCGGGAAACACTGGCCTACGTGCTGATACAACCAGAGTTTCTCTATCTGGGCTTTCCTGCCCCTGAATTGCGAGATGCCGCAAGCCCTTACCAGGACAACTGGAAATTGGCATCGCAACTGTCGTACTTTTTATGGAGCACTATGCCCGACGAGCGTTTGATGGATTTGGCGAGCGCAAATCTGCTACAGGATCCAAAGATTCTGTCCGCCGAGGTGGATAGAATGTTGCGCAGTGAAAAATCGTCGGCCTTTGTCAATCAGTTTTGTGACCAGTGGTTGGCGCTGAACACGATTGAAAATGTAAGCGTAGACCAGTTGGTTTATCCCGAATTCAAGCCTGACCTCAAGGCCGCCATGGTAAATGAGAGTCGAGCGTTTTTTGCTGAATTGCTCCGCAGCAACCTGGACGCGATGCAGTTTCTAGATGCCGAATTTGTGATGGTCAACGAATCGCTTGCCAGGCATTATGGCTTGAATGATGTGTTCGGCAACCAGTTTCGGCGGGTGGAATTGCCTGAATCGAGCCATCGCGGCGGTTTGCTCGGGCAAGCGGGCATACTGCTGGCGGGTTCAACCGGATCCGATTCGCACGCCGTCCGCCGGGCCGTCTGGATTCGCGACCGCCTGCTGAACGATCCGCCCGCTCCGCCACCCGCCAATGTGCCAGCGCTGACGTCGACAGACCCGGATTTTGACCTGCTACCCATGCGAGAGAAACTGCAGGTACATCGCAGTGATCCAAGCTGTGCCAAGTGCCACCGCGACTTGGATCCTTGGGGCATCGCCCTGGAAAATTTCGATGCGGTGGGGCATTGGCGCGATGAAATCCGCCGCAAGCAGGGCGACACGTGGATTGCCTTTCCAGTGATGGCCGCCGATAGCTTTTCAAACGGTTTCTCAGTTGACGGACCGGAAGCAATCCGACAGTATTTGGTTTCCGAGTTTAGTGATGAATTTGCCCGTTCCCTTCTGTCACGCATGTTAACTTATGCATTGGGGCGACCCCTGGACGTAGCCGATCGTGCGGCGCTACAGGAAATGGAACGCGAATTTGCCAGTCGGGATTACCGGCTACGTGACCTGGTGCAGCTCGTTGTTGCCAGCGATTTATTTCAAGAAAATCTTAGCGAGTCCACGAGATGACGAACAAGTCTTGGCATCTGCACCGCCGTACTTTCCTGCGTGGTATGGGTTCGTTGGGTACTGGCCTTTCATTGGGGCTCCCCTGGCTGGATTGCATGGCCGCAGATGAACCCAAAGGATCGGATGTGCCATCTGCCAAGAGATTCTGCGCGATGTATTTTGGTTTCGGTGTGAGCCTACCCGACGAAAATAGCGCAGACGCTCGTTGGCGTTGGTTTCCCAAGCAGGAAGGGAACGACTACGAAGTCAACGAAACACTCCAGCCAATCCAACGGCTACGCGAGCATGTGAGTGTCCTGGGCGGGCTCTCCCATCCGCAGGGGCGCGAAATGGGCGCTCACGATACCGGTGATACGTTCCTGACCGGGGCCTTCATTCATAACGAATTCTTGCAGAACACCGTTTCGGTCGACCAAATAGCAGCCATGGCGATGAGAGATCAGACGCGATTCTCGTCGCTAGTGTTATCGACCGATGGTGGCGTGGGCGAGCCCACGCGCTCGAGCACATTGTCCTATGACTCCGTCGGCCGCCCTATTCCAGCGCTGAATCAGCCCAAGCAGATCTACAATCGGTTATTCGGCGCGGGAGACCAGGATTCGATCACCGAGAATCGTTTGCTGCGCAGCAAGTCCAAAATGCTCGATCGAGTCTTGGAGGACTCGCACTCCGTGCGCCGTAGACTGGGCACAGCGGATCAACGCAAGTTGGACGAGTACCTGGCGACGGTACGACAGATCGAACAGGGCGTTGAGCGTTCTCAGAAGTGGCTCGAAATTCCTCGACCCGAATTGCTTGACGAGGAACGCGATCTGCTCCGACTGGATGCTGACGACCAGGCACCACTCATGCTCATCCGCACCATGTACGATCTGCTTTACCTCGCTTTTAGAACGGATTCAACTCGAGTGGCAACGTACCAGATAACCAACATGGCCGACGCATCCTCGAAAGCTGGCAAGTTTCCTCAGTTGCAGGGCTTCAAGAGTTCCTTGCACACTCTGGCTCATGATTGGAACAAGCCGGGAGGCGCGCAAGCTTTAGGATTGTGGGACAAATTCATGGTCGAGCAGTATTCGTACTTCTTACAAAGACTGGCCGATGCTCCTGAGCGGCACGGATCTATCCTAGACCATTCCGTAATCTTATACGGCAGCAGCAATAGTAACACGCACAACAATCGCAACTACCCGCTTCTGTTGGCAGGAGGCCAAGCGTTGGGCTTGAAGCACGGGCGATATTTGCGGCTAAGCGAAGATATCCCCATGTCAAACTTGTTGCTAACTATGCTAAACTGCGTCGGAGTCCACGCCGAATCCTTTGCCGATAGCACCGGACCGCTCAACGCACTTGCCTCCTAGTGGTCTGTTACAGCCTAATTTTAGGGTAGTGGGATTCGCCAGAATTCCTCTCAATCGGGGAATTCTGGCG
>JAGQPR010000402.1 GCA_020426625.1 Planctomycetales bacterium | reverse complement strand
CGACGGTAGCATTCGCGTTGCTCGACTCGGCTTCGAATCTGAGTTGATTGCTGCAGCATCTTTGCCCACTGGACTTAACCTTACCCGGGAGAATTCAGTCCAAACGGATGGGGAATCAATTTTCGTTTGGTTTGATTCGTCTTCAGCGCGGCGTATTTGGATGCCAGCGGTCGAGTGGTCTGATGCATACCAATTGGCTGACTCCGCGATCCTGGCGCTCGACTATGTACCTGATGATTCGTCCAATCGATTTGCCCGCACATCGACGTCCCATGCTTTGGCCGTAACGGAACGCCAATTGTTCTTTGCCAAGATTGAGGGCAAGAAGAATATGATGGGCAAGACGACCGAAACGGTTATAGTGCGAACGTGCGAGCTGCCCGAGCGTCGGTACGACGGTTCTCCATTGACCGTTGCCACCCTGAACAACAACCAGCAAGCCTTAATAGCCTGGCCAAGTGGTACTCTTGATCGATTCTCTTTGACCGGCGAGAGTCCGGAATACGCTGAGAGTCAAAGTGCCGTTGTGGGAAGCTCGCTCACGTGCGTAATGCCCTTACTGGCGCGGCAAACTCTGGTTTGCGGGACGGAAGACGGCAGATTGCTTGGCTGGTCTGTAGTTCGTGGCGACTCTGAAGACGACTTGCCTAACGGGGCCGCTTCACATCAACTGGCTTTGACGCATGAAATAGCCATCGGTGATCAACCCTTGATTGCACTGGCTAGCAGCCAACGAAGTCATGTGGCAGTAGCTTGCGACCAGGCGAATCGCCTTACATCCGTCTATGTAACCACAAATACGGTCCTGGGACAAAACCAAGTGCCGGACGTACCCGCTGGACAACGGATTACGCAGGTCTGCCTCAATCCTGAAGGAAATATCCTAGTCGCTGCGGGTCCCGGCCAAGTGCGTTTCGCTCAGTTTGACATGGGGTATCCGGAGGCTTCACTGCGAGGCTATTTTGGCAAGGTTTGGTATGAGGGGCACGCAGAACCAAAGTACATCTGGCAATCGTCCTCCGCCTCGGAGCAGTCGGAAATCAAGTTGAGCTTGATGCCGCTGGTGTTCGGGACGTTGAAAGCTACCGCCTACGCCATGTTCATCAGTATCCCGCTTGCCATCCTGGCTGCGATTTACACCAGTGAATTCCTCACGGCGAGTCTAAGAACGAAGATCAAGCCAATCGTAGAGTTGATGGCCAGCTTGCCGAGTGTAGTTCTAGGATACATTGCAGCCATGGTCGTCGCGCCCTATCTGCAAGAACACTTGATGGCGCTGTTGACTTGCATCGTGGTTGTACCAACAACATTCGTCGTCGCAGGCAATCTGTGGAATCTGCTGCCGGTATCTCTGCTGGTCCGCCTGCAGTCCCGACGACTGGCTCTGTTGTTTCTTTGTGTTCCAATCGCATTGGCGGTGGCATATGCCTTGGCGTCACCGATCGAAGAAGTGTTTTTTTCTGGAAGCATCGTGGGTTGGTTGGGTAGCGACGAAGGTAGTCCAGTCGGCGGATGGATGCTGCTGCTTTTACCGCTACTGTGTTTGTTAGCTGCTTTTTTCAATGCCGTTCCATTGGCTTCATGGAATAGAAGGGTTGCCATAAGCAGAACCCCCAAGTCCTATGCAATTTTTTCTTTGGCTCGACTGGCGGTTTCCGGATTGCTGATCGCTGTGCTGACCTGGTTGTTGGCCGCTGGCCTAAGCGGCTTGGGGCTCGATCTTAGATCGAGCGTTTTCACAAACTACCAGGACAAGAACGCTATGCTAGTAGGTGTGGCGCTGGGATTCTGCGTGATTCCGTTGATCTACACTCTTTCTGATGACGCGTTGCAGGCGGTACCTCAATCACTGCGCAGTGCCTCTCTGGGCTGCGGTGCGACGCCCTGGCAAACAACGGTACGAGTGGTTGTTCCAAGTGCAATTAGCGGTTTGTTCAGCGCAATCATGATTGGACTTGGGCGGGCCGTCGGCGAAACCATGGTTGTGTTGTGCGCAGCAGGAAACACGCCTTTGATGGACGTTAACCCGTTCAATGGCTTCAAGACTCTGAGCGCCGCATTAGCAACGGAGTTGCCGGAAGCGGCCAAGGGCAGCACCCATTTTCGCACGCTATTCTTGGCGGCGTTGCTGCTGTTCATGCTGACTTTGGTTGCCAATACACTGGCCGAGTTTGTACGGATTCGCTTTCGCAAACGAGCGAGTCAATTATGAGCATGACGCCCAATTCTGATTCAACTGCCGACAATCAGGCAATTCGTCGCTCAAAATCGTTGGAGAGCGGTTTTTCATTATTGGCGCGTGGTGAACCACAGGTCTGGTTCATTGGCGGAATGCTGGTGTTGTGCCTGTTGGCCATTGTCGGACTATTGGCACTGGTTGTGGCCAAGGGCATTCCTTCTTTCTGGCCGCGATCGGTCCAATGGATGCTGCTGGACGATGGTTCGTTGGAAATTGGACAACCCCAAGAAATCCGTCGTGAAGACCAGGAATCAAAAGACGGTCCCAGCCGACCACAGAAGGTCCGCAGGTTCTATCGTACAGGAAACTATGACCTGACCGGCGTCCACTACCGGTGGCTCGAAGAAAGTCAATTGACAAGCGCTGGCATCGCGTTGCCGGACACGGCGATGGTCGTGGAGAGACGAGAATGGGGCCGTTTATATGGACTGCCGTTGCAGGCCCATGAAACCTTGCCACCCGAAATGGATGATGCAGACTTGCTGGAGAAGCTGGATGGGCTGATAGCAGCTATTGAGTTTTGCGAGCTGCCGCCAGAGACATCGACTTCCGTGATGGAACAGTTGCAACAGTTGCGCCGCACGAAACTAAGCGATGCACTCGGAAAATGGTCGGCACCCCGCCAGTTGGAGTCCGACGACCAAGTGCGTTCGAGTGTACTGCAGTGCCGTCGCCAGGATGATGAGCAGTGGGTTCCCTTGGAAGAAACTAGCGGTGAAGAGATTTCGGAAGTTCGCAGGCTTTACACAACGAGCCAATCATCGCTCGACGCTTTGAACTCGACCCTGCCTGCCGTACACGCGACGCGTTCTCAAATGGAACGCACTCAGTATGACATCAGCCGGTTGGATTCTCGCATCGCTGAGCTACGTGCAGCAATTCGCCGCGCTGAACTGGAAACTGACCAGAAGCTGGTTGCCCAAGTCGAGCAGATTCATTTTGTACTAGAACAACTTTCCTTGAGTGAATACTACGAAAATACGCTTTCCAATACTGCGACTTGGCTGTCGCAAATCGTAGGCGACAACGAACTGCCGCAATCCACTCTCAGGGAACTGGAAGGGGCGCCGAACGATGCCCTGCAGCGGAAGCGACAATCGCTGCAGGACGAACTCGAGTCCTGGCTTTCGCCCGTCAGGGGGCAGGCCCCAGCGATACTCGCAGCCGTCTCCGACTATGTCGCGACATATCAAAGCATTGCGGCTGAAAAACGCCCTCTTCAGAATCATGTAAATCGGTTAGAGGCAGACTTAAAAAGATTTGAAATGGCTTTCGTCGTTCCATCCGATCCAACTTCACTGGAAGGCGTTGCCCGCTATCAACTGGAACGGCTAGGTACTGGAATCGTCGGTGCTGAGCTCCAAGAAAAACTGGCTGAGTATGGGTGGCAAGCCGACGAAAGTGTTGCTAACTCCCAGAGCCTATCCGAACGAATCTCGATTTTTACCATTGCAGATTCGAACCACGGTCTGCATTGTTTGGCGTTGACCCGCCCCGCCTACATCTCATCTCCCGCGAGCGAATCGCAATCCTTGGTCCTACTTTCCTCAAAAATCGTTCCGGCGGCTGAGATTGTGCGGGCGGTGGCCGTCAATCGTTTGACGTTGCCACAGAAACTGACGGTGTACTTCGATCGCTGGCGGGAATTCTTAGTTGAGAATCCTCGCGAGGCGAATACCGAGGGGGGCGTGTTTCCGGCGATCTGGGGCACTATTGTAATGACTTTGATCATGACAATCGCCGTGGTTCCATTTGGCGTCATGGCCGCTCTCTACTTGCGAGAGTATGCGGGAAATGGACCATTAGTTGCGCTGATTCGAATTTCGATCAACAATCTTGCTGGTGTTCCATCGATTGTCTATGGGGTGTTTGGATTCTCTTTTTTCTGCTACACGATTGGCGCCTACATCGATGGTGGGCCGACCAACGCAGATATTTCTACTTGGCCAAGCCACATTTGGTTTATGGCCACTGGTGTAGCTGCCCTGACAGGAACGCTTGCTTTTTTCGCAGGTATGTTCGGGACAGGCCCCTCCCATCAATCGACTCGGTTGCGGAAATGGAGCGGCCGATTGGCTTTAGTACTTTGGCTGGTCTGCCTGGCGTTGGTTGCTCTGCTTATTCTGAAGAGCCCATTCTTTAATGGTTTTTATCGAGAGTACTTACCGAATCCAACATTCGGTAAAGGTGGATTGTTGTGGGCCTCGCTCACGCTTTCGTTGCTCACTCTGCCGGTCGTGATTGTGGCAACTGAGGAAGCTCTGTCGGCCGTTCCAAATTCACTTCGCGAAGGCTCCTTGGCCTGCGGAGCCAGCAAGTGGCAAACGATTCAAAGGATTGTCCTACCTCACGCGCGGCCTGGAATTCTGACAGGCGCTATCCTAGCCATGGCTCGTGGGGCTGGAGAGGTTGCTCCCTTGATGTTGGTAGGTGCACTGCCAACAGCTCAAGACTTGCCGTTAGATAGCGAATTTCCATTTTTTCACGGCTCTCGCAGTTTTATGCACTTGGGCTACCAAATATACGCTTTAGGATTTCAGAGCCAAAATAGTGATGCGGCCGTTCCGATGGTTTTCACCTGCACACTATTGCTGATCTTGATTGTAGCTTCACTCAATCTTTTTGCGATTCTTCTTCGCGCCCGCCTGAGGAAGCGTTTTCTAGGCAACCAGTTTTAACACCTGTCACCAAGTTTTTTGAGCCTGAGGAACGCCCGAAGCTGACCAAAGATGACTTGTGCTTAGGGTTCAAACAATAGAATCTACTCGCTATGACCAATGCAGAATTCCCAACTATCGATCGCATGGCAGATATCTCCGAGGGGAAGTCTGTCCAGGCAGTAATCCATGACGAGATCCTTGCTCGCGAGTCGGCTCTGGAAATCAAGGATTTCAGTCTGTGGTATGGCAGCAAGCAAGCGCTTTACGACGTCAGCATGCCGATCCCGCGTGGACAAGTTACTGCTTTGGTGGGCCCGAGCGGTTGTGGAAAATCTACGTTGCTGCGCAGTGTCAACCGCATGAATGATTTGATCGATGGATTGCACATTAGCGGCGATATCTCTCTGAAAGGCGATTCTATCTTCGCGCCCGGCGTGGACGTCATCGAATTGCGGAAGAGAATGGGCATGGTTTTTCAAAAACCCAATCCTTTTCCCATGAGCATCTTCGAAAACGTGGTCTATCCGTTACGTATCGATGGACAACGCGACCGCAAAGTACTGGAGAGTGTCTGCGAACAAAGCTTAAAGGGAGCGGCATTGTGGGAAGAGGTTCGCAGCCGACTGAGTGAGAGCGGCTTGGGGCTATCCGGAGGACAGCAACAAAGATTATGCATCGCGCGAGCTATTGCCAGCGATCCTGAAGTTCTCTTGCTCGACGAGCCGTGCTCGGCATTGGATCCATTGGCGACCGCAAAAATCGAGAATTTGATCGACGACTTGCGAGGCGAATACACGGTATTGATAGTGACACACAACATGCAGCAGGCTTCCCGGATCAGTGATTACACAGCATTTATGTATCTGGGCAGGCTCATTGAATTTGGCGTGACTGCCGCCATTTTTACCAAGCCGATGCTCAAAGAAACAGAAGACTACGTTACCGGTAGATTCGGTTAGAAAATGGAGAATTTCACTTGCCATGTTGACGCGAGTACTTGAACCTGAGGTCATGGATTCTCTGGAAGAGGCGGAAAGCTATGATCAAATGGACCATGAAACGGTCAATAGACAATTTGTGTCCGATCTCCTAGTTGCACCTGTGTGCGGAAAAGTTTTGGATCTGGGCACTGGGACGGCGAGAATTGCCATTGAACTGTGCCGCCAGCAGGACAACTGTCAAGTTTTGGCGATGGACGCTGCCACCAACATGCTGGAAATCGCGCGGCTGAATGTAGCAGTGGCTGGCTTTGAGTATTGCATTGAATTACGCCAGGGAGACGCCAAATCCATCCCTTTGAATAATGACACTTGTGATCTCGTGATCTCTAACAGCCTGATCCATCATTTGCCGGAACCAAGTATTTCTTTAGCAGAGATGCTCCGAGTTTTACGGCCCGGCGGAAGGTTGTTTGTTCGCGACCTGCTTCGACCGGAGAGTGCTGAGCAGGTTGAGCACCTAGTGCGTTTGTATTGTTGCGAGGAACCCGAGTCCAATCAACAACTATTGCGGCAGTCTCTTTTTGCTGCACTAGATCTGCGGGAAATCCAAGAAATGGCACAAGCCCTTGGATTTCCGACCGAGTGCGTTACCATTACCAGTGATCGTCACTGGACATTGGACGCGGTAAAGCAGAGTTGAGTCGAAGAATGCAGCAATATCTCGACCTGATGCGCTTCGTAATGCGGCAGGGACATAGCAAATCGGATCGAACTGGGACTGGAACCAAAAGCCATTTCGGCTACCAGATGCGCTTCGATCTGAACCAAGGGTTCCCGTTGCTGACCACCAAACGGGTCCACTTCAAAAGCATTCTGATCGAATTGTTATGGTTCCTGCGTGGTGACACGAACATCGGCTTTCTGAAAGAGCATGGCGTCACAATTTGGGACGAATGGGCTGATGCATCTGGGGAACTGGGACCGGTCTATGGTAAACAATGGCGGAGCTGGGGTACGCCGGACGGTCGCTCGATCGATCAGATATTGCAAGTCGAAAATGAAATTCGCCAATCTCCCGACTCGAGACGCTTGATTGTCAGCGCTTGGAACGTGGCAGAGTTGCCCGACATGGCCTTGCCCCCATGCCACTTGCTGTTTCAATTTTACGTCGCCGATGGACGGCTAAGTTGCCAGCTGTATCAGCGCAGTGCAGATCTATTCTTGGGTGTGCCTTTCAATATTGCCTCCTACGCACTGCTGACGATGATGATGGCCAAGTCGACGGGACTCGAAGTGGGGGAGTTTGTGCACACTTTCGGCGATGTGCACATTTACTCAAACCACTTTGAGCAAGCAATGTTGCAGCTGGAACGAACGCCACGAAGGCTGCCAACGGTTGACATTCTGACCAATCGCCACTCCATCATTGATTTTGAGCCAGCAGATTTTCAGCTCAACGACTATGATCCACACCCACGGATAGCTGCCCCGGTTTCAGTATGACCCAGTCTGCCCCTGTCGCTAACGCCTATTAATGAAGTGGGCACCCGCTGGCCGTC
>JAGQPR010000401.1 GCA_020426625.1 Planctomycetales bacterium | reverse complement strand
TATATGACCGCATCACGCGCGGAGATGCGGAAGGGTTGGTTCCCCGCTGCGTGTTAATCGGCGGCAAAGCCGCTCCGGGCTACTACGTGGCCAAGATGATCGTCAAATTGATCAACAACGTTGCCGCCGTAGTGAATACTGACAAGAAAGCCAATGACTTGCTGAAGCTGGTCTTCTTGCCCAATTATCGCGTCTCAGCCATGGAAGTCATTTGTCCAGGAACGGAATTGTCTGAGCAGATTTCCACCGCAGGTAAAGAAGCCTCGGGAACTGGAAACATGAAATTCATGATGAATGGTGCGCTTACCATCGGCACGTTGGATGGGGCAAACATCGAGATTCGCGAAAAGGCTGGCGAAGAGAATTTCTTCTTGTTTGGCCTAGACGCTAGTGAAGTCCCTACCGTTCGGGCATCCTACAACCCAAGCGAGATCATCGCCGCCGACGCCGATCTGCGACGTGTTATGGAGCAGCTCGAGAGTGGCCGATTCAATGTTGGTGAACCCGGCATATTCGACGTCCTGATCAACGGGCTGCGAAATCCCCAAGATCAATGGCTTACCATTGCCGACCTGCGCAGTTTCATTGATGCACAAAGTCGTGTGAACGAAGCTTACAAAGACCAAGACCATTGGAATGAAATGAGCATCATCAACACCGCTAGCAGTGGTTGGTTTTCGAGCGATCGGACAATCGCACAGTATGCCGATGAGATTTGGAATGTAAATCCGGTTGCCCGTTCCTAGTCTAAGAGGTGTCGAGTGCCAAGTTTTGAACGATCGGCTGGAATTCTGCTACACATCACCAGTCTACCTGGTGAATTTGGTCTCGGGGACCTCGGGCAGCAGGCCTACCAATTTGCTGATTTCCTCGAGAGATCGGGGCAGCGAATTTGGCAACTGTTGCCCATCGGACCGACTATACAATGTGATTCGCCGTACAGCTGCTACTCTGCCTTCGCCGGAAATCCGTTACTGATCAGCCCACGGTCTATGGTCAATGATGGGTTTCTTCCTGCTTCGGCTCTCGACAGCTTGCCCGCTTGCTCAGCCAGTGCCAAGCAAGCCGATTACGCTTGCGCTTCGCGTACTCGTTGGGCACTGCTAGAAACTGCCTACAAGCAATTCCGCGAGCAGGCGGGTTGTGGCCGAGTTGACGAGTACGAATCGTTTTGCACCAAACAACGGTGGTGGCTGGACGACTATGCCTTGTTTGCCGCTCTCATGCGTCATTTCAAATCTGACCAATGGACCAAGTGGCCAGAGGAACTCGTCTCGCGCGATGCATCCGCGTTGGGCTATTGGCGAGAAAGACTGTCGTTTCAGGTCGAATTTGAACAATTCATCCAGTTTGTATTCTTCGCCCAATGGCACAAGCTGAAGGACTACGCTAATCGTCGGGGCATCAAGTTGTTTGGCGATATGCCAATCTTTGTCGCCCACGGCAGCGCCGATGTCTGGGCCAACCAAGGGTTGTTTTGCCTGCATCCAAGTGGAGAATCAAAACTGGTTGCCGGCGTCCCTCCCGATTACTTCAGTACGACGGGACAGCTCTGGGGCAATCCGTTGTACAACTGGGACGTACTCCGCAGCACCGATTACCGCTGGTGGACACAGCGTTTTCAAATGGCCTTCGATCTGTACGATATTCTTCGCATCGATCACTTTCGTGCGTTTGAAGCTTATTGGGAGATTCCTGCAGGTGCCAAGACGGCAGTTGGCGGGCGCTGGGTAAAAGGACCTGGCACCGCACCGTTTGACGCCGCTCGTCGCAAACTGGGCGACTTGAATATTGTTGCCGAAGACCTGGGCTTGATTACGGATGAGGTCCACGCTTTGCGCGAACAGCTCAAATTCCCGGGTATGCGCGTGCTGCAATTCGGCTTTGACGCTGCCCACGATACTTTCCATCGCCCCGACTGCTTCCCGGAAGATTCTGCTGCCTACACGGGTACCCACGACAATAGCACCATCGTCGGCTGGCTCAACAGCCGTAAAGATCGAGAATCCGACTTGCTGAGCGCATACTTGCAACCACCTCAGCAGTCGGGCTTGAGTTTTAATTGGCAGCTCATTTCTATGGTACTGCGTTCGCAGTCCACGTTAGCTATCGTACCATTGCAGGATGTGCTGGGATTGGACGATCAAGCCCGTATGAATGTTCCTGGGCAAGCCACTGGAAATTGGCTTTGGCGCTTCGAAGACCATGACCTAACTCCCGAAATCGCCGATCGCCTGCGGCTGATCACCGTTGCTTCCGACCGTTAAAAGCTAGGGACCTGCGGAAAAAACAGCTTGAGTATTCTCCATCTGCCTCTCCGTGCCGCGCAGCGAAATGCACGGGAGAGGATCGAGGTAAGGAACTATGAATCGCCAAGCTTTTCCCCCCTGGTCTTTCGTTTTCACCCCAGCGCTGAAGCGACGGCTGCCTTCATCTTTTCTAAACCAATCTTGGCCACGTCCTGCGGCGGCTGCTCCCAGTAGCTGCGATTGAACAGCTCTAGGCTCAATGTCCCCTGGAATCCACCGTTGACAATCGTGCGAAGGATGTTGTCCAGCGGTGCAATTCCGTCGCCAGGGTAGACTCGGTCGGCGTCGGAAATTTTTTCACGGTTGGGTTCAGCCGGATAGTCGTTCATGTGCAAACAATGCATCTTCTGAGCAGGAATTAGTCCCACATTCGTGAAATCATTTCCTCCCTTGTACATGTGGTAGACATCGAGCAACACGCAGGCATCCGGGTCATTTGCGGCCGCGGCTACGTAGAGAACTTCAGCCAGAGTTGACAGATTCTTCGAGAATCCCCAAAGCTCCACCTGAGGTACCACACCTTGCATTCGTCCGACTTCTAACAAATCGCGATAACGCTCGCCAGCCAAGCGCAGGTCAAGAGTGATTTCCTTGGTCGCACCAACTGGTGGAGCGGCGATTCGCTTCCCGCCGATCAACCGCAACGTTTCCATATCTCGCTTGGATTGTTCCAATCCTTGGTTGCGTGTCGCTTCGTCATCAACAATCCAGTTCGCAAACGCGATGGCGCTGTCCACCCCCAACCCAAGGTCGGAAATCTCCTTTCCCAAGTCCGATAGCGTTCCTCCGTCAGTCACATGCCTGTCTATGTCTCGTAGCCACAGCTCGACCGCATCGTAGCCTGCCTTTGCCGCAATTTGCACTTGTTCGCGAACCGGAACTTTTCCACCGTTAATCGTGCTCGTGTTCAAGCAAAAGCGTAATTTTGGTTCTGCCATCGCGACACCAGGCAGCGCGGTCTGAACAGCTGGTGCCCCCCCATTCGCTGAGGCACCTGCACCAAGTAGCGTGCTTCCGGTTAATCCTACAGCTGACGATTTCAGAAATGTGCGGCGATTTTTCATGGCAAAGCGGACTCAACGATAGATTGTGTTAATAAGCAATGGTGCTCGACATTGGTTCATGGCACCAGCGGTTTGCGTCGCTGGAAATTATAAGCTTCAAGGCAGACGTTTTACCTCATAATTAGCCGCATTAGCGTTAGTCACGGTTGTTTAAGTATCAGAAAACTTGTGCGTTGGTGCTTGTGCCTCCACGAAACTCTGTCTCTTCCTGCAGAATGGCGACTGAAGGCGTATCCTCGGTCTACTAAGCTGAATTTTTAGCCATAATACTCGCAAGTTGGTTGCTCCGTGAACCCTTGTAGTTATTCCTCACCATAAATTCGTCATGAATGCCTTGGCTGCTGAACTGCTGGTCCGAGTAATGTCGTGATACGTACAGCGACCGGAGTTATGGAATTGCAGCTGAAGGCGCGTGGAGCATTATGCCAAATCAAGAATATCAAATCAGGAATATGCTGAGATGGTTGGCTGAGGTGTCTTGATCACGGCCATGAATCTTGTACGTTACATTTCCCTCCATCATTGACTGCAGATCATTTCCTGCCCAACTCCGTCAAGCGGCTGTGCAGGTCTATCTGCTTCGATTGATTCGAGTCTGACCGGGCGACTGATAGTCAAATGGGTTTCTTCATATCGACAACCTATCTTAGGATGATTGCTTGTGAGTTGTTTTTCCAATTTGCACTGTAGCCACGCGCAACTTTTCCTGACGCTGCTGTTGTTGGTATCCTTGATCGTTGCGGCGCCTCAGGCGTTTTCCCAAGAAGCAGACGAAGGGCAGTCTACCGAGGCAATATCGGCAAGCGCGACCGACGCCGAAGACGCAGGACCACTCGGATTAGATGAACGAATCAATGCGGCCTTTGAGCCGATCGCCGATGCGTGGGAAGGCTTCGTGTTGACGCCTGTGACTATCGGCGACAAATCGATTCCGATTGTGCTGCTTTTGCTGGTGTTTGGAGCATTGTTTTTTACTATCGTTTTTGGCTTCGTTAATGTGCGTCTGCTGCCGTTTGCCATACGCGTGGTAAGTGGAAAATATGATGCGATAGAGAAAGCAGGTGCGGCCGAAATCACTCATGTCGACGTCAACGAGGTGGAAGGGGACCTTGTCGACACTATCCGCGACGAAGGCGAACAAGGTGAAGTCTCTCACTTTCAGGCCTTGGCGACTGCCGTTTCCGGTACCGTCGGTCTGGGTAATATCTCCGGCGTGGCCGTGGCGATTGCCATGGGCGGTCCCGGAGCCACGTTCTGGATGATTGTCTGCGGGTTCTTGGGCATGTCGACGAAGTTTGTTGAATGCACCTTGGGTGTCAAATACCGGGATTTGGAGCGCGATGGCACCGTACACGGTGGTCCCATGTACTATCTAGAAAAGGGACTCGCCCGTTTTGGTTTGAGTCGGCTAGGAACCTTCTTCGGAGTCGGCTTTGCTATACTGTGCGTCGGTGCATCTTTCGGTGGTGGCAATGCCTTCCAGGCAAATCAAGCTGCAGCTCAAGTCTCCACACTGCTTGGCCTTCAAGGCGGGGCGACGGGTGCGCTGATTGGTTTGGTCATGGCCGTGCTCGTGGGCGTGGTAATTATTGGCGGTATCAAGCGAATTGCCACCGTCACGGAAAAGATCGTTCCCTTGATGGCCATCATCTATGTCGTTGCTGCTGCCATCATCATCCTGGCCAATATACGCTATGTCGGCAGCGCTTTTGTGCAAATCTTCCAAGGTGCCTTCACTCCGGCAGCAGGCTTCGGTGGAATGATTGGCGTGATCATGGTGGGGTTCCAAAGAGCTGCATTTTCCAATGAAGCTGGAGCCGGCTCCGCTGCCATTGCGCACTCGGCAGTTAGGACTCGTTATCCAGCTTCCGAAGGTGTCGTAGCTTTGTTGGAACCGTTTATCGATACAGTGGTTATCTGCACGATGACGGCGCTCGTGATTGTTTTCTTCAACATGAATGGAGCATTCCCCTACGCCGATGTTGAGAAAGGCGCCGTCCTTATCGATGGAGCTCGCGTGGGAGGAGTGGACTTGACGTCTATCGCGTTTGATAGTGTCCTGCCTGGATTCAGGTATGTTTTGACGATCGCCATTATACTCTTCGCCTTTTCGACGATGATTTCCTGGTCTTACTACGGACTGCAGTCGTGGAAGTTCCTCTTCGGGCTGAGCAACACCGCTGACATGACCTACAAAATATTGTTTTGCTTGTTCATCATCGTCGGTTCCGCTGCTACGCTCGATGCGGTGATCCGATTTTCCGACGCGATGATCCTAGCGCTGGTCTTTCCGAACATGCTAGGACTATTGCTACTTTTTCCCACCGTCCAACAAGAATTGCGCAAGTACCTGGATGCAGTCAAATCGATTTCTTAGTTGATTTGTATCCTGCCGAAACTAATCTTGACATCTTCCGAAGCAGCGCATTGCCGCCAAGCCTCGGAGGTTGTCCCAAAGAGATGATAAGCATCCACGCAGAAGTTTTTCCGCATAATTAGCCGCGCTGGCGTTGGCCACGGTTGTTTCGATATAAGAAAACTTGTGCATTGGTACTTGCCTGCTGCTTCGACCAACTCCTCCACAATTGCGTCCTTCCATTTGAAAGCACGACATTGAGCTCGATTCCTACGATTCGCCAGTGTTTCCTCGCAGAAGTCATTGGGACTTTCATCCTCATTTTTTTCGGCTGTGGAGCGGTTCACGCTGCGGTTCTATACGGTGCACAAGCTGGTTTATGGCAAATCGCCATCGTGTGGGGCATCGCGATCATGCTAGCTGGCTATTGTGTGGGAGCAATTAGCGGCGCACACATCAATCCGGCCATTACCATCGCCTTGGCAGTGTGGGGTGGCTTTCCTCGAGAGCGGATCGCACCATACATTGCCGCTCAGTTCTGCGGTGCTTTCCTGGCTGCTGCAATACTGTTCATGATGTTCTCGCCCAAGCTCACCGCGTTGGAAGCGGCCAAGGGAGTCGTTCGAGGAGAGCCGGGCAGTGAAATCACTGCGATGTGTTACGGCGAATTCTATCCCAGTCCCGGTGGCTTGGCAGCTGGTGACGAGATCTACGATTCAGTGGCGCACGCTGAGCTCAAAAAGACTGTGCCCCACGAAATCGCCTTTCTGGCTGAGGTCGTGGGAACAGCCTTGCTCGCATTGGTGGTGTTTTGCGTTACCAATCAAAAAAACCAAGGCGCGCCACAAGATCGCCAAGGCATTATCTTCATTGGACTGACGGTGTCGGTGCTGATTTCGGTGATAGCTCCCATGACGCAGGCCTGTTTCAATCCTGCCCGTGATTTTGCTCCTCGGTTGTTTTCTGCCTTCGCAGGCTGGGGACATGTCGCCTTGCCCTTGGGCAGCGACTGGAGCTGGCTGACCGTCTACATTGTCGCGCCCATCCTAGGCGCCCTGATTGGCGGCGGCTTGCACTCGCTAGTCATCAAAACCATGTACGAGCCCACAAACAGCGATTGATTGATCTCGTACCGCGGTTACCAGACAGACCTATCGATCGTGGTCGCTTTTGGCGTCGTCCCAAGTTTCGACCACATCCGGTCGTGATCGAAGCACCAAGTGGAAGTGGTTTGACATGATCGCCGAGCCCAGTAGGTCGAAACCAAAGTTGGCGGCATGCACCTCTAATTTCTTTTCCATCCAGACTTTACGGTGATCAAAGTTCTTTCCCGTTATGGGATCATCACCCAGCAAGAAGCACCCCCGCACAGCGCGGTTCATCGCATGCACGCAAGCGATCTTATCAGGGGAAAACACTTCTTCTCTAGCAATATCGACCATCGCAAGCTCCTCGACTTTTCTTACCTATTGTTTGGCTGAACGGTGCGATTCCACCGCATCGGCTCAAGTCACGTAGGTAAGACGGAGGAACCGCAACAAAGCTTACACCATATCCCCACTTTTTTTTATTATACTTCACTCGCCAGACTGCTGCGCCAGACTGCTGTGTCCGCCTTTCCTTTGAAGGGAGGGTCGGAGCCGCAGCGACGGGGAGGGCAACTTCCCCCCTTTG
>JAGQPR010000400.1 GCA_020426625.1 Planctomycetales bacterium | reverse complement strand
TAGTGCACAGCGGCTAATATTGCGGAAGGATTATGTGGAACTGAATTTCCAAGTCTTGACACTAGCAGATTCTTCAGTGGGTCGCGCTGGCCGAAGCTTCTTGCCAAGAATCAAGTTCTCTGGCCTGTTAGCGAATCGCCGGACCGAGTGCGTCGGCCAGGGCCCGCACGCCAGGAATATCTGCGACATCTTCAGGCCAGCGGGACCAGATGGGTGTTCTGGCAAGCACCTTGTCGCGGAGCTTTTCTTTCGCCTCTTCTCGTTTTTCCTCGGAAAGCAACTTACGAATTTCGGCTTGAGCGAATGCAAAATCTTTGGTGTGTTCGGCTTCGCGTTCGAGTACTTCGACAATATGAAATCCTAATTCATCCTCAAGAACTGGGCTGAGCTCCCGCAGCGGATAGGTGAAGATTGCATTGTCGAGAACCTTCGACTTGAGACTGCCGCGCGAGGTCCAATCGTAGATGCCGCCCTGCTGAGCTGTAAAGCCCTCGGACGACTGCATAGCAATAACGTCGAAGCGCTTGCCGCCGTATACCATTTCTTGCAACATCGTGTCGATCAATTGTCGAGCTTCGGCTCGACTGTGCTCATCAAATCGGATCGTGAGCTGACGCCACTTGGCCCGTGCGGGGACACTCCATTCGCTCTGATGCAACTTGTAGTATTTCATCAGCTCGTCGCGGTCCACTTCGAATTCTTTCGGAACATACTTGTTTTCAAGCTCTGCAGACAGCACTTGTTCGACGAATTGCTTTTTCAAGGCCATCAACGAGAGGGATCTTTCCGACAGTTTCAACTCCAAATCGGGAATGTCTTGTGCTTCATAGCGCTTTAGCAGGCTGGGTAGCTGTTGTTCGTAAAACGCCTTACTGACCTTAGTTTCGACTTGTTTTTTCATCGCTTGCATCTCTTTGGGAGGAGCTGTGCCGACGATGTCCCTGTAGAACTCCAACTGCATCGCTTTTAGGGGAATGTACTGCTTAAGTACTTTCCGGGTGAGATCCTCTCGCAATTGACGTTCCTGCTCTGGTGACGAGATCTTATCTCGATTGTCGGCAATGATCGGTTCCACAAACACAGCGACATCGCCAGCCAGAATATGAGCGCTACCAACGACTGCAATCAATTCTCCGGATTCAAGTTGGTCAGAAGCAGTCGCTGGAATTGTCTCAAACGAAACCAGCTGGCTATTTACGGCTGCGGCCTGTGGGACTCGTTGCGAGGGGGCAATTCCCGGTTTTGGGTTGGCAGGCACGCTTGGGATATTGGCAGCCGCGGATGGCGCTGAAGAGAATGGTATTGACTGCGGGACGGCGAAACGCGCTGGTGACGACGGGTTGGGTGCCAAATTCGTGGTCCCAGGCAAGGCCGGAGCAGCCGCCCAAGGCGTCTGACTTTGGCTGGAATACGACGCACCGATCCACATAAGAATTAACAAAAAAATTCGAGCGGACCATCTAATATTCGGCGTTAAATTTATCACTGCCATGACTTTGCTCGGATTTCTTTCCTGCATTACCGCTGACCCTCGACAAAAAGCGCTACCCGCACTTCATGCCATAAGTGCGCACGATGAAAACCACTCTAGCGGTGTCGGACTGGTAAAGGACGCACCAGCATCCCAAATTTTTGTTAATTCTTATCTGTTAGTGGAAACACGGACCTGGAATCAAGAGGGATTGGGCAAGATAAGTTTTGCGGGTTAGGTGACGGGAATCGTCGTAGAACAAACACGCATTAGGTCGTATTGAAATTAATCGAAAGCTTCGACAGCTTTGTACCTACACCGTCACAAAACTCACACTGTCACAAAACTCAGCAGGAGACTGACTGGATTTCACTTCGTACAATCGAATTCGTCATGATGGATGTTTTTTCTGAGGCGTTTTTCTTGCTGGGTGTGTCGCTCGACAATCTTTGTTGCGGGTCAATTGTCGCCTGGTCCAGGTAAGGGTAAACTGCGCGGCGGGGAGTTACGGCTGGCCCGTTGATGCCGCCAGTGGATCCTGCCGCTAAAGAGGCGATTATTGGAAGGAAGATCGAGAGATTCGTGCCGGTCATCAAGGCGGGTTGTGGTGACAACAAATCGGTGAGCCTTGGGCTTGCCCTTCCAGCGCCAGTTGCTTTGTGCGAGCTATGATCCTTCCCCGTTTTTTGAACGTTTCAAAGGTAACTTTGGAATGCTCTGTTACTATGGCAATCCCGAGTAACCGTCCCCGATTGAACTTAATAGCATGCGTGCCGCCGGAGCAATTTGATGACTACCGCCCCGATTCCTGCTGATTCCAATCCTCCTGACTCAAACTCGGTCGCTCATCTAAGTCTGGATGGCCAGGAGATTGATTTGCCGGTCGTGGTCGGTACGGAGAATGAAAAAGGTCTCGATATCTCGCAACTGCGTAAACTGACAGGCCACATCACCCTCGATGAAGGCTACGTCAACACCGGTAGCACGACCAGCTCCATAACGTTCCTCGATGGCGAGCAGGGGATCCTGCGATACCGCGGGTACCCGATCGAGCAGATTGCCGAGCATTGCGACTTCGTGGAGACGTCGTATCTGCTGATCTACGGAAAGTTGCCCACCGAACGAGAGCTTTCCGAGTTTCGCGAATCCATTCGGCAGCACACGATGATTCACGAAGACATGAGATCGTTCTATAACGGATTTCCCAAGAACGCTCACCCGATGGCAATTCTATCTTCCGTGGTTGGGGCCCTGTCAACGTTCTATCAGGATTCCTTGGACCCGCGCGATAGTCGTCAGGTAGAAATCTCTATCCACAGACTGTTGGCCAAACTGCCAACCATTGCAGCGTACAGCTATAAAAAGTCGACTGGGCAGCCGTTCATGTATCCGCAGAATCATCTCTCCTATTGCGAGAATTTCCTGCGTATGATGTTTGCCGTTCCTACGATGGATTACGAGTGCGATCCGGTGTTCGTGGAGGCGCTGAATCTGTTGCTTATCTGCCACGCGGATCACGAGCAAAACTGTAGCACATCTACCGTGCGGATGGTGGGGTCCTCCAACGCCAACCTCTTCGCTTCAGTCTCTGCCGGTATTTGTGCCTTGTGGGGACCGTTGCACGGCGGTGCGAACGAAGCCTGCATTAACATGCTGCAAACGATTGCTGCCGATGGCGGAAACGTCAAGAAATATGTGGACATGGCCAAGGACAAGAAGGACAATTTCCGACTGATGGGATTTGGGCATCGGGTCTACAAGAACTTTGATCCACGTGCCACCATCATCAAGCGAGCTTGCGACAAGCTACTGGCGCGGCTAAATGTCGAGGATCCACTTTTTGCAGTTGCTCAAGAATTGGAACAGGTCGCTCTGAGGGACGAATACTTTATCGAACGTAAGCTTTATCCTAATGTGGATTTCTATTCGGGGATTATCTACCGGGCGATGGGGCTGCCCACGCAAATGTTCACCGTGATGTTTGCCATTGGTAGACTGCCAGGATGGATCGCACACTGGGTCGAAATGCACAACTCTGCGACGAACCGCATCGGCCGCCCCCGTCAAATTTATACTGGTGAAAAAATACGCGACATTGTGCCCATGGACCAGCGATAGGTTGGGGTGGTCGTTCGGATTTTTGCGAACAATGATTCGGAATTCGGTTGCGATTGCTAACCCGGACTTGGAGTCCCAAGAAGTATGAGTGACGAGGCAGACGGTGACGACGACAATCGCCAGCTGGCGGGGCTGTACGAAGCCGTAGAATTGCTTGGCAAAACTGCACGGGCCGCCACAAGCGACTTGAGCTTGTTGCGACAATCGCTGTTGTTCGCCGTTCTATCTAAGATCTCGTACTTTCCACCAGAAGTAGCTTGGGAGACGGTGGAGTCGATTGGCTACGAACATCATGAATTCCTCAACCGAGACGGTGCTCAGGCTTACATCTTTGATAGCCCTACCGATTGCGTGGTGGTCTGCCGTGGGACGGAGCCCAACGAGTGGAATGATATCAGGGCAGACGCCAACGCCGTTTCGACTTTGGCTGAGACCGCAGGCCGCGTGCATCGCGGCTTCAAACGAGAAGTCGATGATTTATGGCCACGCATCGAACTCGCTCTGAAAGAGAATGAGAAGCCTCTATGGTTCGCGGGGCATTCTCTCGGAGGGGCCATGGCAACCATCTGCGCAGGAAGATGTAAGTTGGCGGAAATCCCGTCCAACCCTGAAGCGATTTTCAGCTTCGGCAGCCCTCGTGTCGGGAACTATCGCTACATCAATTTTGTTAAAATCCGGCATTATCGCTGGGTCAACAACAATGACATTGTGACACGCGTACCGCCTCGCTGGATGGGATATCGCCACTGTGGTCGAGAGCTGTACTTCAATGCCCACGGGAAATTGCGCGAGTACAGACCATTGGAGCGATTTCGCGATCGTTGGCATGGTTTTTTTCTATCGCTACGCAAGTGGCAAATCGACCATCTAACAGATCATTCCATGTCGCGCTACATCGAGTATGTACGCGGCGCAGTGGAAATGGAGGAAAGCGGTCAGATCAAGCCAGTGATGAAATAGCGCCCGGATTGTACGTATTGCGGCCAGCATGACGGCTACATTGCAGAAGCAGGCCACGGCTGCAAAGACACGCCCAAGTTGATTTTCGTAGATCCTAGGGAGCGACTTCTTCGATATTGCGTCTTGCTGCCGGGGCCGAAGTGTAGATGGGTTCGGGCTCGACCAAATCCGGACTCTTTGGCAAAGGAAAGCTGTGTACAGGCAGGTCAACGCGGTCATTTACCAACACGCGATCAATTAGCTTCTCTTGCAAAGCACCTTCGATGGCCAGCTGAATCTCTTCCTTGATTTTGAGCAGAACTGCGTCAGTGAGCAGTTGCGGATCCAGTTGTCGTAACTTTTCTTCGACGACCTCATGGATTAGCCAGCGGTGGTGCTCAATTGTGGCTTTGGCAGATAGTCGTCTCTCCGGTTCAACTTGCAGGTGGACCCGCAATTGTGTCAGCCAATGTCGATCTTCAGATTGTACGTAGTAGACACCGATTGGGATCTCGTTGCTCGCCGCTACCTTGATCCGAGTTGCCTCAGAGCGGACGAATCCAATGATGATCGAGTGAATGACTACCAGAGTCAGCACAAGGCCAGCAATCCAATAATGTCGGATAAAGGACATGGATGGTTTATACCTTCTGGTGTATCACAAATACGATCGCTGCAGGGAATATGGGTTCTTAAATAACGTCCATCAAAACGTAGGACATTCGCTGCGGCTGGCGATGCGGCGTGAATTCCAAATACCACTTTTCGGATTCCGTGAACGCCATTTTCGTCAGGGAAGGAATAATCGGCACGTCGATGAGACTTGGGGTATCTTCGTAGTGGGGCTCTGCGGGGTGGTTTTGTATGCACCCAAAGGGGGTGTTTTGGCTTTTGGGAATGTTGTTGCCGTTTGAAGTGTTTGCATTAGCGACCTTTCCTTGGCTACAATAAGTCGCTAACGGTAAATTCCCACCAGGAACGGCCAATCATGGCAAAATCACCCCCAACCGCAGAGATTTCATCTTCGAAGAGCGCAGCGCTTGAGAATCTCGACGAGACGCTGTCGACTCGGAAGAGCGACGAGGATCTATTGCGAGAATTCGCCATAAGTGGAAACCGCTCATCATTTGAAAAGCTAGTGCGGAGGTATCGGCATGAGCTTTACAATTATCTTCGCCGTTATTTGGCCGACGACGATCTTGCCGAAGACGCGTTCCAGTTGACGTTTGTAAGGATTTTCCAGAAAGCGGATCAATTCGACCTCTCCAGGCGGTTCCGCCCTTGGCTTTACGGAGTGGCAACGCACCAGGCGATTGATCTGCAGCGTCGAGCCACACGTAGATCATTTCAGAGTTTGGATTGGTGTAGCGACCAAGACGAAACCCGTGGTACCTCGCAAGCGGCAGCCATCCCAGATCATCGACAGGCGGACGACGATGCGCTGGTAGCCGCGGAGTTTCGAGACAGCATGCGACAAGCTGTCACCCAGGTTGGTGAACCTGGTAGAAGCGCCCTCGAGTTGATTTATCTCCAGGGTTTGTCGTATCGCGATGCGGCGGAAGCGCTGGCAGTTCCGGTAGGCACGGTGAAAAGTCGTGTTCACGCGGCGATACGCAAACTCGCAGCGATCTGGCAGCGTACTCCAGTAGAGTAGCTGAATTGCGAATTCGACTGACCCTGTCCCGCACGGTCGATTTCATTCACCCCGTATTACCCGCCTCATGGAAATCACTGACGAAGAGCTTATTGCTTACTTGCTTGGCGACACAACTCTTTCGCAAAAGTCGCGAATTGAGCAGGCCCTCATTCAAGACCCGACTATTGCAGACCGTCTGAAACATCTTCGTTTTGTTGTTGGTCTGGTCGACTCCCTGAGCCTCGAGGAGCCAGGGAACTTGTTCGAGCCGCCGCCGGACTTGGTCGAATCCACGATGGCTCGCATAGATTCGGAGGTCGGTTCCTCCCTACCAGACGCGATGGTGCGACTGAGCCCTGCGCACACGACACCGTTAACGCGAATTTCGTGGCTGGACTCGTCAGTACTGTGCGTTTGCATTGCCACAATCTGCTGCTTGATCCTACCTGCCGTGGTTAGAGCCCGCTACGATGCCCGTAAAGCACACTGCGCACAGAAGATTCGTTTTGTGGGAGACAACCTAGTCAATCATGCAATGCTTGATCCTGCCGGGAGATTTCCTCACGTCGCCGTTTCGGGACCGGAGGCCTTTGCGGGAGTCTATGTTGTCGATCTCAATCAAGGAAGTGACGATCTAATCCCTATTAGTCGGCTGAGATGCCCAAGCCTGTTTGATAGCGACCGGCGAACCGACTTCGTACTGCCAAAAGTTTCCGGACGCTCGGCCCTTTACCGCATGTCGCCGGAGCAGCTGAGTTTGTTTCAGGAAACAATTGGTGGCGATTATGCTTACTCGTTAGGTGTTTTGGAGGAAGAACGCATTGTTGCACCTAAGTTTGACGGGCGTAGTACCTTCGCCATCCTGGCAGATGCCCCCGTGATTTCTTCCGTTGGCGAATTGCGGGATGCCTATCCAGCACATGGCGGCCGAGGCATGAATGTTTTCTACGAAGATGGTAGGGTGGTATTTATCAGCAGTCGAGCATTTGAGAACGGCTGCAATTCATTTGATGACCCTTTTCGGAACATTCGCAATACCCACGAAGTCGGATTGACGCCGCAAGATGCTTCACTGGCTCCGAGCAGCTTTCCACCCGTCGCCAACATCGACCAACGCCCTTGATCGACAATAAGAAACGAATCGATGTCGACACCCCCTCCCTAGCTGCATTTAATTTTAGTTGTGACGCGCTAGTGGTTTGGGACAGCTAAAAATTAGGATTGGTCCGTAGTGGGATTCGCCAGAATTCCCCGAT
>JAGQPR010000003.1 GCA_020426625.1 Planctomycetales bacterium | reverse complement strand
CCCTGGGATGCAGTGCGATTTACCTTCTTACTACCCCGCAGGGGTTGAACATTTCGGATCGGGATGTGTGAATTATCGTGCCAGCATGAACGGTCGCCATGCTGGCTGAAGTGCAGCGGGCTACTTCTCGAGTTGGAAATCGATTGTGTTCTCGCCCTCGGTCACATCGGCTGACAGGCCGGACGTTTCCGGGTTCGAATAGCGTTGCGGAAGAGAGTTCTTGGACTGCTCTCTAGCGGCCCGGTCGGCCTCCTTTTGTTCGTCGTAGTTTTCCGGATATTCGTTGGTGATGTCGTAGGGGTCGGCCGCAGGCGCAGCTTCTTCGCCCGATTCATCGTACGAATCGCCGCCCTCGTACTTGGCAATCGTCACTTTGTACGAGCCAGCCTGAGCTCCCGTCTTCTCTTTGGTGTTCAGCGTATAAACACCACTCGCATCGGTCAGCCCCACAGCGGAAGCTTCCGAACTGGTTGCGTGGGTAAACGTTACGGCTGCGTTTTCGATCGGAGTACCGCCAGCATCTGTCACAGTTCCCGTGACAGGATACGTCGGAATTCCATCATCGCATCCCGCCGCGCTAATCGCCACAACAGATACCAGTATTCCAAATGCATAACTAGTCTTCATACCTACCTCAACGTCGATTCAAATCATCAAATGTCATAGTCAGTCGTATTGGCTCCGCAGGGCACGATTAATGCAACACATTGTTCGAACATGCGGATCGCAATTTAAACAGCCGTAGGAGTTTGCAATTGTCGAATTGCGTTTCCCCTACGGCTTGTAGATCATCAATTGACGCAGCTTGGCGGACTAGCTGGCATCGAACCCATTGGGCTCTCCGCCGTCTTTGGATCCGAGTGCGCCCCAAACTCCATACTGGCTCGGCCCGCTAAATGTTTGTTTGACATTCAAGTTGCCGCTGTCGATGTTGTTGCTGATGAAATGCACCGAACCATCGGTGAAGACTGAATTCACGCCACCTGTGTGGCGGCTGGCTGGTGGAATCACCAGGTGTGTGGAGTCTCCCCAAGTACCGCCATCGGCACAGGCTGGCGCGTTGGGCGGAAGAACACAGTTGAAGCCTACGTACATTGGTTGAGCATCTGTCCAGGCAATGCCAAATCGAGATTGGATCTGCGAGCCCGCCTTGAAATATCGACCCTCGGTCACCGTGTAGCACAGAGATGGCTGATCCCGTAAACCCGCGACCCGCGTATGGACACCCAGGACATACTCCACTTGTCCGGCACCAACGGTCACTGGCTGCTGACCACGAATTGCGGTCTGCTGCTGGCAAAGTCGCTCGCTGAAAGCGAGCGTATTGCTGGTCCCGTCAGTAACGCTGCCGAAATGGTAGGAATTGGCAACGGTGTTGCTGGGACGTGGGGTGAAGATACCTCGGAGGTTTCGTCCACTAACTCCGTTCGTCAAACCCTCTACCATGTCGCCACAGCAAAAAGCGTAACTGGACGTTCGGTTCGCATTTGCGTAACCAGGATCCGAGGGACAACGCATGTAGCCAGGTGATGTATTCCACTTATCCCAGCCACCCCACGCACGTGGGCCTTCTGGAGCGTGGGTAGCATCGCCAGCTGCGATCTGATTCCACATGTTTCCCTGCTCGAGGAAAGGCAGCATCGATACAAAACCGCTGCGGCGACCTCGGTTGCTATCGGCGAGCCCAGTCCCTGATCCCTGCTGAGTTCCACCGCTACGGTAGACGAATTTCTTGTAGGCATCATGGTAATTGTGCAGCGCCAAGCCCAACTGCTTCATGTTGTTGGAGCACTGCATCCTGCGAGCGGCTTCGCGAGCCGCTTGGACGGCGGGTAATAATAGGCCGACCAAAATACCGATGATTGCGATGACCACGAGAAGCTCGACGAGCGTAAAGCCTCTCCTTTTCGAAACATAGTTCATTACTGATTCTCCCATACGAGACGAATAACGAGAAAAACCGCGACATTACATAATCTTAATCCATTGAACCACACAGCACAACATCCCGTTATCTTCGATCGATTCCCCTGCCGCCCTGCTTGCCATTGCTAACGAATTGGTTATTCGCTTTGCAGTTCCGCGGTCTCCTCAAACAGGCGCTGTGTCTTCCTGGGACAGTTGATTGGGGGATACTGTGGCGGGATTTCAGTTGGTCCAGCTTGCCGGAGCCGAATCCGTCATGCTTGAGGCAGGTAGGCGGAAAAGATGTCTGCGTCAACAAAGACGACGCGTTGGATAACGCGCGGGGAAGCCAGTTTCGCCTCAGGTTGAGGTGCGTCTGACAGGCTGGATGCTTCCGAAACTCGGGGTAGAGCCTCTTCACGCTGAACGATCGACTTGTGCCGAGCCGTGACTTGATTGGCAACGTCTGCCGACCTAATATGGATTCTAGGTCTTTGCCGTCGCTTCTTTTGAGCGCGCTCACCAACTTATTGATGAAGAAATTGTGTGGTTCTCTCTGATTCAGATCGAACGTTGATCCAACGATGTCTTGAAGGCCACCAGGATGCATGGGCAGAATTCATCAATCGTTACCTAGGATTAATCACTCACGTCGTCAACACTGCAGCTCAACTGCATTTGGCGGCCTGTTCGCGGCAGACGCGAGATGATGTCATCTCCGAGATCTTGCTCAGTCTGGTGGACAAAGACTACGCCTTGTTGCGGCGATTCCGTGGACAAAGCTCGTTTGGCACTTACTTGACGGTAATTGCCCGCCGCATTGCTGTGCGGACCATCATGAAGCTCGATCCCGCTGTGGCGACGAACTCCGACAGCCCGCTTTTGGAACGAGATTCAACTGAGGTCTTCGCGATCGAGGACCATGAGTTGGTACATGCTTTGCTTGACAAAATGCCGGGCGAGGAGGCGACCGCCATTCGCCTTTTCCACCTGGAGCACCGGAGTTATCAGGACATTGGTTCGCACATGGGCATACCAGAAAACAGCGTCGGACCGCTATTGTCGCGAGCTCGGCAACGGATGCGCAGCTTGCAAGAGTAAGCCCAATTTCTTTGAGTATTCGTCTCGTCGGTTCTGTTCGGCGAGCCGAGACGCGTGAGAGATCGTCCTGCTTAGGACAGTCAAAGCATGGCTTTCCCTACTCCCCATGGGGAGATCCACTAGCAATGTGGGTGGCATGGGCCCTTCCCTCTCGCATTACGCCCGACCCTCTCTTCTGCAAAGTGGACAAGCCCATGATGCGTCCTGGCATTCTGCGGTGGGAGGGTGAGTTTGATCAATACGCGCAATGATTTGTTGACTTCCAAGCGGGACGCTCTCCCAAGCGCAAGAGTTCCGCCCCGGCTGGGGTGACTTGCCCGGCTAACTTCGGACAGGTTGGGAACTTTAGGTGTTACGATGCGTCCAATCGTCAACCAAAGTTCCTAGAACCCCTCTTTGGGCGCAGTTTTCTTACCAACCAAGTCAGCTCAATGCCTTGATCTGGAACGGATGCGCTGCAAATGCCACCGCTTCCTGGGTGGTTGGGCAATTTGGGATACGGACCACCCGACGGAATTTGCAACGCAAAAGGCCGCAATTATAATCGAGCCCGTGTATTTCTCGGTTCACCTGCCGCGATTGCCGCGTCTGTTGGTCCACGATAACTCCTCAATTGGTGGTTCTACCACGCCGTTGTTCGACGGCAAACTGGCGTACGTAATACGCCCGGCCCCTCTAAATGGGGTGTTTTTTGCTGAAGCTCACCTGCAAGCTCTAAGGGTTGGTTAATGGCCATCCGTAAGTCTCAGTCGGCTAGTTCGTCAAACAAATCACCCAGCGCAGACACTGTACGAGGACAAGCCAAGCGGCGTATGCGCAGCATGTTGCTTGAGCACCTGGAGCAGCGTCAGTTGCTGACCGTGGCGCCGCAATTGATTGGGATCCAGCCCAACAATAGCGATCTGCTGGCTGACGGCGACGTGCGCAACCAAGCGCCGCGCGAATTGGTATTTCGCTTCGACGACGCGCAGGTCATCAACGCGGCCACTCTTTCTGGCATACGCATCACCAGTGCTGGTGGCGACGGGAGCTTTCAGTTGGCCACTGCCCAGAGTGGCTTTGGTTCTAATGGCGAGGCCAACATTCAATTGCAGGCAGCCAGGCCAGGGCAGGCCTGGAATGTGATTGTTGCCCAAGCTTCGCTGGCCAGCGGAGCTGCCCCCACGATCAGTGTGTCCGGTTCGGATATCACGATTACGCTAAACTCCAATGTGGCCAGTCCAACAACCGCTGCGCAATTGATCGCCGCGATCAACGCGTCATCGGCGTTGAGCGGCAAGTTGACAGCTAAGTTGAATGGAGGTCTGTCCACCGCGGTGCTCGGCCAGTCGTCGACCAGTGGTTTTTCACCCATCAGCGTCGATAGTACGCGCGACACAATTCTGACCCCAGGTGCGGTGCTGATTGGTCAGAGTCCCAATGAGAATGAAGTCACCTTCCGGTTCGCTGAGACCCTGCAGGATGACAACTACCGCGTCGAGATTTTCGGCTTTGACGATCCATTCGCGGGCGTCACAGGTTTGCGAAATGTTTCAGATAGTGGCGGCCTAGGCGACCTGTTTCAGCCGAGTGTCGCTGGCACGCGCAAGGATACGATCGATTTCCGTCTCGACCTTGGTCCGCAGGTGCAATCGGTTGTTCCTCAGCCCGTCGTACGAGTCAATGGTCAACTGCAACAGCAGCGTGACACGATTGTCGTCTACTTTGACTCTGACAAGCTACTTGTTGAAAACGATGCTGCCGGTAATCCGACGAGTCGGTCGGTTGAGAATCCCGAGTTCTATCAGCTGATCTTTACCTCGGACACGGTTCGCAATACCGACGACGTTGTCTTTTTGCCGACCGACGTTCACTACAATGCCGTGACCAATACGGCGACGCTTCGTTTCTCGGGCGACATCAACGACTTGCCGGGAGCCGGCGTTGGCCCAGCCAGTTATCGCTTGCGAATTGGAACGCGGGAGTCGATTCCGACTGCGCCAACTCGTAGCGAAGCAGCGGCGACCGCTGTGACCGACTTGAATACCGGTGGAGCCGTCAAAGTCCGTTTCACGTCGCGCGAGTTGGGCGAGTCCGGAAACGGCATTCAAGTAAATTTCGTAAACACAGCCAGCGGAACACCCCAGATCAGCGTCGCGGGCCGCGCAGTCACTATAGACCTGGGGCGAGCAAGTTTGACTGCGCAGGAATTGGTCAATCTCTTTCGCGCTTCGCCCGCCTCGGCGCTAATGAGTATTGACTTGGAGCCCGGCAGCAATGCGTCATTGCCGATCGGCAACGCGAATCTTTCGTTCTCGCCAGTTTCACTGTACGGCTTGGGCAGTTCTTTCAATACGGCTTCAGATCTTGGGGTGATTGGTTCCTCGAGCAAGACGCTGACCAGTATGATTCTGGCATCGGCCATCGATCCCGAGCCCTTTATCTTGGATCTGCCCGGCGCCAGTGACGATGCTGGCCACCGAGATCTTTCGCAAAATCTGTTGGGCGGCTTCGAAGATCATGTGAACAAGGCGTTTGGCGCCGATGCTACCGATGGCATTACCACCATTTATTACAACTTCCGTTCCCTCTATTCGTTCGACAATGCGAATAACCCGCTGACCAATGCCATCAATTCTGTGCAGAAGCAGCGCGTCCGTGAGGTGCTCAGTTTGTGGGCAAATTATGTCGGCGTGCAGTTTGTTGAAACTGCCGATCAAGGAGTCACCATTGCGACAGGTGCGATGACGGGCTTGTCCACACTGTTTGGAACCCAGATCCAAAACAAAGGCACCTATGGTGTAAGGATCGATCCAACTTTCAACAATTCATTGATCATACTCTCGGCAACGAATACATGGGGCAATGATTACGGCGACAGCTACTCGCGCCATTTCGCGGCCGCAATGGGTATGGTCCTCGGTTTGGAGCATGCCGGAGATTTGCCTGAAACGACTCTGATGCGGCTCGATCCTACCTTCTTGGCGGGTTCAGGTTCACTGATTGATCCAAATGATTTTCAGCTGGATGCAACGGACGAGCTGTACGAGCCTATACTGCCTGGCAATCAGGACATTTTGCATGCACAACATCTCTACCGTCCGGATGGGTCGGACATTGACTTGTTTAGGTTTGAAGTGGACTTTGGTGGAGCGGATCGGGTCGGTTTGTTGACAGCCGAAACGTACGCGCAACGGCTGGCCAACAGCAGTGCCCTGAACACCAATCTGGAATTGTTCCATGAGGTGCAGGCATCGGCGACGACTAGCTTTGGTTCGACCAACCCATTGACCTTGCGTTTCGAAGCAGTCAAACCAGGCGCGTTGGGCAACCAATTGCAAGTGTTTTTCACTCAAACCGAGCGTGGGGATGCCAGCAAGCCCACTGTCCTGGTTTATCCCAATGCATTGAGCATCGACCTAAACGCGACTCCTGGTTCGGCCAGCACGGTTCGCGACATCATTCTCGCCATTCAGGATTCGCCAGCCGCTAGCGCGCTTGTCAAAGTGAGCTTGGTCGAAGGGGCTTCGACGGAAGTGGTTGGCGCCAACGTATTGACGCAAAACCCTGTTGTGCTGACAGGTGGCCAAGTTGAATTGGTGGCCCAAAACGATGACTACTTCAGCCAAGACTCCGTGTTGAAGCAATCGCTCACATCGGGTGTTTATTATCTAGGAGTTAGCGCTAGCGGAAACGATGACTACAACGCGTCTATCGAGGGCACGGGCTTCGGTGGCGATTCTCAAGGCGAATACGAGCTGCGTATTACCTTCCGAGCGGCAGTCGATGCGAGCGATACGATTCAAGACTTGGCAATGTCCGGGGACACGGCGGTAGGCTTGGATGGGGACAACGATGGTTCACCCGGAGGAACCTACGATTTCTGGTTCCAAACTCGACCATTAGATCGTTCGTTGTTTTTCAATTCGGGCGCGAATGCCATTCTGGAAGGCCGCACGGTGACTGTAGTCGGAGCCAACGGCACGACACGAACGTTTGAATTTAGCGCTGACACAAGCATTACTGCGGGCCGAGTTCGCATTCCCTACCACCAGTTCAGTACTGCGGGTGATTTGGCCAATGCGTTGGCGGCTGCAATCGTTTCCAGGCCAGAGTTGGGGGTCAATGCTACGGCCAATGGGCTTCAGTTAACCCTTACGGGCGAGCGTTTGATTACCATCGATCCATTGATTACTCAAATCGATGTATCTGGGAAAACCATCTTTGTCGACAAGGCTGCGGGACCAAATGCTGACGGAAGTTTGGAGCATCCATTTAATAATATCTCCGCAGCTGGAGTTCCCAACGCGTTTGCGGCAACTCATCCTGGCGACATTGTCCGCATCGTAGGTAATGGCGGAGCTGACGGTAACCTGGCAACCATCAGCGACAACTTTGCGTATGAGATCGGCGCCGGACTGTTGCCTGGGTCGATCCTGTCCGATGGCTCGACGATGGATATTCCCAAGGGAGTGACCACCATGGTCGATGCCGGGGCCATCTTCAAATTGCGCCGCGCGCGAATCGGCATTGGCAGCGCCAATTTGAACATTGATCGCTCGGGGGCTTCGCTACAAGTCTTGGGTGCGCCTCTCTTGCTTGGGGCTGATGGAAATGCATTGCGAGTTGGCAACGCCGATGCGGTGGGGCGAGTTTACTTTACGTCTTGGCTAGACGAGACGATTGGCCTGGATACCTACGCACCCCAAACCACGCCATCTGCCGGAGACTGGGGTGGGATCTCGTTCCGTCGCGATGTCGATGGTCCCGCTGGCCGTAGCGATTTGGCAAGCGAAGGTATCTTCCTGCAGTACGTCAACAACGCCGACATTCGCTATGGCGGCGGTACTGTGATTGTAGACTCGGTTCAGCAGACGGTGAATCCGATCCAGATGTTGAACATGCGTCCCACGATTACTGAGAACATCATCACCCGCAGCGCCAGCGCGGCGATGAGCGCCCTACCGAATAGTTTCGAAGAAAACAATTTCAATGAACCAAAATTCCAAGCGAGCGGAGCGTTCACCAGCGACTACGAGCGTGTTGGACCTGAGATTCACGGCAATACTTTAATTGGCAACTCGATTAATGGACTATTCATTCGGGTTGATACACCAACAACAGGTACGACTCAGACGCTGACCGTTTCAGGCCGGTTCGACGATATCGACATCGTCCACGTGATTAGCGAGAACTTGGTGGTTACCGGTGCGCCCGGCGGCGCGATCCTGGACAATACCACGCCTCCTGCAGACTTGATTTCGACTGCAGCTTCCGTCGGCGGTACGCTCGTTCCAGGAGCCTACAATTACAAGCTGACGTTTTTCGACCGCAATGGCTATGAGAGCATTCCCTCCAATGCCAGCGTGACCCAGACCTTGATCGCAAATCAAACGGCGATTTCAATCGCGGGTCTGCCCAGTGCTAGCGGTGATTTCGTAGGGCGTCGGCTATACCGCAGTGGACCTGGCGGACAAGGGCCTTATGAATTGGTCGCAGTGCTGGATCGCGCAACGTCGACCTTCCATGATATTGGAAAACTGTTGGGCGGAACGCTGGCTCGCGACCGTGCAGACATTTCCAACCTCACCACCACAGCGTTCGGTACAGGCACGCTGGCAGCGGGCGACTATGCATATCGAGTAGTGATGTACGACGTTGCGGGGCGTGAAGGCCTGGCGTCGATGGCCACGCCCACCGTCACGGTGGCGGCCAACGGTGCTGTTAGCTTAACGGGATTGCCCACCACGCAAGCTGGTTTCGTAGGTCGCAGGATTTATCGCAGCGCGCAGGGCGGGACCAGCCCGTATGTACTGATCGCGGATTTGCCTGACAGTACCAGCGCAGCAACAACGATTCTCACCGATAGCGGATCGAACTTGGGCACGCTACTGGGAGCAGAGAGTCTGGGCGTCAAGCGACCAAGGCTAAACGCATCGCTAATCATCGATCCTGCAGCGGTGATCAAGCTGGAGGCGGCTCGCATCGAGGGAACGTTTGGGGCCAACATCATCGCTGAAGGCGTCGACGGCCTACCGATCGTATTCACCAGCAAATTGGATGATACCGTTGGCGCTGGCGGAACCTTCGACACCAATAACAATGGTAGTGCGACCCAGCCATCACCTCGCGACTGGGGTGGGATCTACATGGCGCCTACATCCACGTTGAGCATTGATTTCGGCAGGCTCGCCTACGCCGGTGGCGTAACCAAAATGGATGGTACATTCCGAGCGTTCAACACGATCGAATTGCAGCAGGCCCAAGGACGTATTGCCAATACTCTGTTTGAAAACAATGCCGACGGATTTGGTGGTCAGGGTCCCGGCACGCGATTTGGTCGCTTGAGCAATGCCCGAGCCACAATCTTTGTGCGAGGTACTCAGCCCCAAATCATCAACAATGAGTTTCGTAACAATATTGGCAGCGTGATCACTATCGATGTCAATAGCATGATTGACAATCTCCAACCGGATTCTGGTCGCCAGACGGGAGCTGCAGATCGTGATCCGAGCTTTGTGACCAACCATGGGCCGTTGATTCGCGGCAACAGGTTTGAGAACAATGATTTGAACGGACTGGAACTACGTGCGGCAGACATTTTGACCACCGCCAGCGTGTGGGACGACACCGACATCGTACACGTGGTCTACGATGAAATCTTCACTGGCAACGTACAGCATGAAGGCGGACTGAGGCTGCAAAGTGCGCCTAATGAATCATTGGTTGTCAAGTTTGATGGCTATGGTTCGAATTTCAACGATAACCTCGGCGCGGGGTTGACCGCCAACGGACAGCTGACCAGTGCAACGGATAGAGTTGGTGGGACGTTGCATGTACTTGGGCAACCTGGATTCCCTGTAGTCTTAACCAGCCTGGCCGACGATACGGTCGGCGCGGGTTTGACTCCAGCTGGCAGACCACAGACTGATACTAATAACGACGGGATTGGCTCGATTCCTCAATCGGCGGACTGGCGAGGTCTGTTTTTGGACCAATACTCCAATGACCGCAACGTTGTGATCGCTGTTGAAACTGAAGATTTCTTTGCAGCGGCCCCAGGGCCCAATGGTAGTCCCGGCACCGCCCAAGTTCTTGGCGAATTGGCTGAGAATACTTCAGCCAGTAGCGAGAATCAGCACCTTGGTTTTGTCGTCGAGGGCGTACTGAGTCAAAGCGAAGACGTCGACGTTTACAGTTTCTCAGCTGTGGCGGGCACCGAAGTTTGGTTGGATGTCGACTACACGCTTAACAATCTGGACCTAGTCCTGGAAGTGCTGGATGCGAACGGCCAGCTACTGGCGCGAAGCGATAACAGCACTGCCGAGTCGGCCGATCCATCATTGATCTTTAGGTCGAATTTGGTGGATCCCAACAGCGTCAATCCGCTGAATGCCCGTGCCCAGGGAAATCGAACAACCAGCAGCGGTGCAATCAAAGAGGACGGCACCACCAATCCACTCGATCCTGGTTTGCGCATTCGACTACCTGGATCTCCGGGCAGCCGAACGACATTCTATTTCCGCATTCGCAGTGCCAGCACGAATGCCGATGCCTTTACAGCAGGACTAACGTCTGGATCCTACCAAGTTCAAGTCCGCATGCGTGAGCAGCAGGAATGGGCTGGATCGTCGATCAATTTTGCGGATATCCGTTACGCCACGAACGGGGTGCATCTAAAGGGCTTGCCCGGTGAATCTCCGCTCATTGGCGAGGCGATGGAGGATGAAAGCGTCCGCAATGGAGAGTTTTACGCAGACAATGACGTCGCTACGGGTGGTGGTATCGCTCAAGGATTCTTCTCTGCCAACGTTGGTGAACAGATTGGAAACCGGCCACAATACGTTGGCAACCTTCTCAGTACGGCCAAAGGTGCAATCAGTGTTGCTGGAGAACTCAGTTCCAATCGGGACGTTGATTTCTACATGCTGGAAATCGACCAAGAAGATATTGTTGGCAGTGTAGCTGGCGGCTACGCATCGGTGGTGTTTGATATGGACTACGCCGATGGGCTGAATCGTCCCGATACGTCTATCAACATCTTCCGCGAAGAATTCTCACAATTCGGTAACCAGTATCGCCTGATCTTCTCAAGCGATTCAAGCAACATTGCTGACGATCAGGGACGACCGCTTTCAATCACAGATGTGGAAGAGCTATCGCGAGGTTCAGTTGGTACGAATGACCCGTACATTGGTCCCGTGGCGTTGCCTGAAGGAAACTATCTGGTCGGCATTTCGTCGGCTGGCTACCAGCCAAGAACGAAGATCATTAGCCCGTCCAATGTCAAGCCACTGAATTCGATCAAACGGATTGTGGACGAGGCTTACAATCCAGGGGTGACGAGCGCTGTTCCCCCAACAGTTCCGAATTTCCTGCCTCAAACGAATGTTGGATCGACCGGCGTCCTGGTGTCCAAGTCGTTCGATTTGGGCGGCTATGTCGCGGCGGACTTGCCAGCGATTTATCTTGATTACACGCGCACGTCGGGCAATTTTGAGTTGTTTGTGAGGGACGCAAGTGGAGCGGAGTTTGCGATTGCCAGCTCGAGTGATGCGAGCTTGCTACAGCTGTTGACGGGCACCAATACCCTGAAGATTCCATTGGGTAGCGTTCAAGCTAGACCAGCCGCAGGCGGAGTTACATTAAAGAACTTTGCAGGTGAGAATGGCCTATCCCTTGTCTTCCGCAGCGATGTCGCCGCAACCAACATTGACAATATCATCATCGGTTTCGGTGAACGTGGAGAAAGTGTGGGAGTCGGAGACGAACCGATTCTGTTGCAGAACGGCTTTATTGTCGCGCCCAGTGGCGACCCGGCGCCTCCCTTTGCGCCTGGTAGCGTGGTCAGCACGCGACAATTCTCTTTGGCCACATATGACGCCTTCTTTGACGGTCCCCAGGTTGCGTTCGATTATGAAGTGTTCAATGGCAACTTGGACGTATGGGTGATTGACGATGCTACCGGTCAACAAGTCTGGCTGGCAACTACTGTAGCTCAAAACCGCCCACAGAATGTCACACTTTTAACAGCCGGTGCACCATTATCCGATGTTTTGGACATCAGCTTTTTCGCTGGCCGTTCGCAATTGCGCGTGGAATTCCGCGCACGCAACGATAACCCGTCGAGAACGTCAATTTCCAATGTATTCATCCAGCTGGCCAACGGCTCGCGAGTTGCTTCCGGAGAACCCAACCCCACCTACACCAACGTTCTCGTGCCTTCGACGACTATTACGACAGGCAAGTACCAGCTAGAGATTCGTACTGCGGAGAACTTTTTTCAGTCTCGACGATTTGGCGCACCTATCTTGACCAAGGCGTGGGATACAAACGATCGACTGGCCGACCAAATTACATTGGTTGCACCTGCGGGTTCGAGTATTCAGGACGGAGACAGTTTCAGTATCTCCGATGGCGGAAACAGCATCACATTTGAATTCTCACTCGACGCAACTACAGCGCTTGGTCACGTAGCGATTCGCTACGCGCAGACGGACGCGGACTTTATCATTGCTCGCAAGATTCGCGACGCGATTAACAACCCGAGCGTCCAGTCCAGGCTCGACGTTCGCGCCGCAACCTCCAGCGGCCTGGACGTTGGTACCGCGGGGCGAGATGTGCGTATCAATCTGCATGGCAGCGCAAGTTTCCAAACCGTTTCTGCAGCGAACCCCGCCGGTGAGATTCAAGTCATCTACCATGAGGGAAGTTCGGACAAGAACGTCCAACGCGACCAAAGTCAAATTATCATCCAGAACAGCTACATTCGCGAGAGTCGCGATTACGGCATCTGGAGTGAAGCTGCCGCCCGACTGCCAGACCCCCGGGACGCAGTCAGCCCCTTCACGTTTAGCGCTCCTCTGCAGGCCAAGCCGAATCTTGTCGGCACGCAAGCGGTTCGCAATTTGCTAGTGCCCAACGATGGAGTTCAGGGTGGTTTGCTACCAGGTCTCGTGGTTCGAAACAACGTGCTGGAAGAAGGTGGACTGGGCGGCGTAAGTGTCATGGGCGAAACTCCCATTTGGATGATTTCACCGTCATTGATACCTTATTTCGTGGTTGGAACAGATCCCACACGGTATTCCGCTGACTACTCACCCTTCGTCAATAATGCAGGTAATAACCCGCCGATATCGCATTTCGGTTCCTATATCGACGACGGCGATTTGTTGGTTATTGATGCTGACCGAACTCGTCTTGAGTTCGAATTTGAAGACATTGCGGGCGGTGCTGCGGGAAATCCAGTTGCCGGAAGTGGACAAGTTGAAGGCGATGGTTACGCCGGAAGCAGTTCCATTGCGTGGTATCGCGATACGGGAGGTGATTTCTACCAACGTCTTACTTGCCAGAATTGTACTGCATTTGCGACCAATGCCTATGAAACCATGCATGCGCTGCGTGATTCGATCCTGGGCAGCATTCTAGTTACCAATGGTACGACGCAGATGATCGATGTCACGGTTGCCGAAAGCCTCCTGGGACCGGACCCAATTGCGGCGCCGACTAGTTTCTCGCTTGGCTACCCCGAGTACTTCAACCGACCAGCTGTATATCTGGAAGGTGTTACCAACATGCAGTGGTTGGACGTTCCAGGAGGTAATGGACTGCCGTTCGATATCAGGCAGTTGGACCTTGGCGAGGTTCCACAGCCGCACGCGCGAATTTTGAACAATACCATCATCGGTACTGACGGTCGGGCGAGCTTCAATGGAGAAGATGCACTGTCAGAGTCCAATGACACCATTGCTACCGCTGTTCAAACGTGGCAGGGAACCAGCCACAATCCGCTGTTCTACAGTGATGTTGGCGTTATTGGAGACGGGGGGCAACCGATTGCCGGTGGTACCGGCGGTAGCGTCGCTGGTCCGGCGGCTATTGGCGGAGGTCAAGTAGGCGGGGGTGCTGGAGCGACGTTTTCATCAAATCGACTGGTTCTCACCTTCAACGACGGGGTAACAGAGCAGCAGAAGAATCAACTGCTTGCCAATCGGGGATTGGAAGTCCTTAATCGATTTGATTTCATCAATGCAATCGTCGTTGGCACAAATGGAAATGATGTAGAGGAAGTCATTGGTGAATTGGGATTGCTACCAGAAATTCGCTTTGCAGAACCAGATTACATTCGAACTGTTGATCTAAAATCGAATGATCCTCAGTTTCCTCAACAGTGGCACTACGACAACCAAGGCCAGACCGGCGGCAAGGTAGATGCTGATATCGATTTGCCTGAAGCTTGGGACTCGTTCACCGGTTCGGCGCAGACGGTGATCGCGATTATCGATACGGGAGTTGACTATCGCCATCCAGATCTGGCAGCCAACATGTGGGTAAACCCCAATGAAATCGCCGGAGATGGAATCGACAATGACAACAACGGCTACATCGACGATATCTACGGCATCGACCCAGGTGAAGGGGACTCAGATCCAATGGATGCCGATGGACATGGTACGCATGTTGCTGGCACCACATCTGCTGTAGGCAATAATGGTGCTGGTGTGTCCGGAGTCAATTGGAATGCCAAAATTATGGCACTCAAAACTGCCGATGCTGCCGGCGGATTGAGCAGTGTCGCTATCATGGCATCACTGCAGTACATGATCGACATGAAGACAAATTATGGTGTCAACATTGTCGTTAGCAACAACAGCTACGGTGGAGCTGGCTCATCCCAAGCCGAACAGGCGGCTATTCAAGCCACGATTGATGCAGGCATCTTGTTTGTATCTTCGGCCGGTAACTCCGCTCTCGACAACGATGTTAATCCCCACTTTCCCTCGAATTATCCCTTGGACGGCATCATTGCCGTCGCTGCCAGCGACCACAATGATCAGCTGGCGGGCTTTTCGCACTATGGTTTGACCAGTGTCGATCTCGCTGCCCCTGGCATGGATGTGCTGAGCACCACGCTGGGCGGCGGCTACGGTTTAAATAGTGGCACATCGATGGCCTCGCCGCACGTGGCTGGCGTGGCAGCCCTGCTGGCAGGTGCCAATCCGGCCGCGACGGTCAACGAATTGAAGACGGCCATTCTGTTGGGCGCCGACCCCATTCCGTCTATGACCGGGACCACTGTAACGGGAGCGCGATTAAACGCCGCCAATTCTTTGCTGGTAACGACTGCTGGCCTGGGAAGTGCTCTACTGAACACGGACGTCGATATCTACCAGTTCAAGTTGGGTGTTGGCGAACGGGCGATCGTGGATATCGATACTTCCGGCAGCGGTTTGGATTCCGTCTTGCAGATCTTCGATGCGCGCGGAATCCCCCAAACGTTCATCACGTCGAGTGGAGTTTCGACGACGATCAGTGACAACGATGCAGCTCCTGGCGAGATTGTTGCGCTCGACCCCTATGCTGATTTCACGGCAACTGCGCCAGGTGTTTACTACGCAGCGGTCAGTTCCGCTGGCAACACCGGATTTGATCCGTTGTCGTTTGCCAACCGAACCGCCGGTACGTCCACTGGTGCATACCGAATTACCATTAGCGCCCTGCACCTGCAGGATTTTGTAATCACTGCCCAAGATGCAAGTGCCTACAATGCCGGCGATACGTTTACGATCTACGGCGTTCCCGAAATTGGAAACACCGGCTCAAGTGGACAAACATTCGAATTCGTGATTGGACTGGGTGGACCAACCAATCCCAATAATATCCCGATTAACATCAATCCCGATTGGCGCTTCCCAGATGTGGCCAACGCAATCGCGCGAGCAGTTAACGAAGGTGGTACCAACCGCGGCAGAGCGATTCCCAATACTCAACTTTTGCCCAACGGCATTTTTGGACTGGCCAGTCCATTGCCTCCCGTGCACGCAAGAGCTCTAGGAGGTCTGGCGGGCGTTCTCGATGCACCGTTCAACAATCTCAACGGTGATAAAGATGCCATTTTGCTGCAACTGGGGGCTGTGACCGGCTTGGGGTTGGGCACCAAGGTTAGCCAGCGCGAGCTGGAACGCCAATTGAGTGGCCCGTACTATGAAGTAAACCAAGGCCTCGAACTCTTCCCACGGCGACAAGACGGTTTTATCGTATTCACCACGACTACGATTCCAGACGGTACCTATACCAACATCACCAGCATGTCCAATCTCGGTATAGGGCATGACCGGGAATCGACAAATCCGCTTTCGCATACATCGCGCGGGGATGGTGCCAGCGAAAAATTCGTGGTCATTAACAACGCAGCCTGGATTGATGGAAACGGAACGATCATCGTCGACCCTGACGACGACGCCAACAATAACCTGGATCAATTATTGCCGGAAACCGGAATTTTGGCTTCTCGCGGAGCCAGTCCTACCATTCTCAATAACGCGTTTTTCAATCTGCAGACTCCAATCATTAATGAAGAGTCTCGTGTCGATGACAACACATTTGCCTACGCTCCATACGGATCGGACAATCCCAACATCGTCTCCAAGCCAGGGCAGGTCGTTATCGGAGGCTCCATCTATCAATACGATGAACCTGCGGTTGCCAATGTTAGGTTTGGTACTGGTATTGAAAACGGTCCAACGAATGTGCCCAATACTTCGTTCGACTTCAACTACGACATCCCCGATGGTGTCCGGCTGTTTACCAACGTCCAGGCTGGACAATACTTGCCCGCCGCTGGGTCGCCGCTCATTGATAGTGCCATTGATTCAGTAAATGAACGTCCAAGTTTGGCGGACGTCAAGTCTGCCATGGGATTGGCTTTGTCACCCATTATAGCGCCCGACTATGACTTGGTGGGACAGCTGCGCACGGACGATCCAGCTGTTTCACCTCCAGGTGGACAGGGTCAAAACGTCTTTAAGGACCGTGGAGCTCTCGAGCGCTCTGATACTATTGGTCCGGCAGCGATTCTGCTGGATCCATTCGATAACGACGCCCTAGGCGTGGATCAGGATTCGACCGATTCCGTGGTAGCTTTGAATTCGGGAGTCTATCCAGAATTCCGCATCCAATTGGCGGACGGCAATGAACCTACCAACCCGCTGCGCGGCGTCGGCATCAATGACGACACGGTAATCAGTTCGATTATCGAGGGTCAACGCCTGACGGGGGCTTCTGTTGTCGTCTTCGAAGACGGCATCATGTTGCAAGAAGGTATCGATTACTCGTTTGCGTACAATGCGACACGCGATGAAATTATTCTGACGCCGCTGGCCGGAGTCTGGAAGAACGGTCGCGTCTACGAGATATCGGTCAACAACAAAGATCGCTTCGTGGTCGTTGCGCCAGCTGGCGATCAAGTTGCTGACGGTGATACATTCACCATTACTGATACAGATGGTGCTACTGTCGTTTACGAATACGACAGTGGCTTCCGTTTGCAGATCCCTCAAGGATTGACCATGAACGTCCCACTGGCCGGTGGAGCGTTTGGAGGTATCGTTGATGGCGACCGATTCTCAGTGCAGGTCGGCGGAACCACTAGAACGTTTGAATTCGATCGAAATGGAAATATTCTTGCTGGCAACACGGCCATCGTGTTCAATCTTGGCGCGACTCAACAGGAAATCACCGATCTGATCGTCAGCGCGATTCAAGCGTCTGGATTGTCAGTTACCCCAAGCGTCATTGCCCCAGGAAAGATCTTCCTTGGCGCTGAAGCGGGTGTCGTACTGGACACGACCTTGACGGCCATCGATCAGCCTGCAACCACGTTGTCGTTCGAGATTCCGTCCAACGGACCCCGCGGTGGCATCATCGACGGTCACTTCTTCACAGTCAGTGACGGTCGCAACTCGGAGACGTTTGAATTTGATGCAGGCACGGGAGTCGCGCCAGGGCGAACTGCCATCGATTTCCAAACGGCTACGACGGCCAATGATATCGCCGTGCTCGTTCAGCAAGCCATTGCCAACAGTACTGTCAAGGTAAACCCTTCAGTGGTTAGCGGTCGTTGGGTTCACTTGGGATTGAGTCCCAACGGCAGTGCATCAGTGGGTACAAGCTTGATGAAGCTAGTCGGAATTGCTCGCACCATCCAGGACGGCGAGAAGTTTACGATCACCGGAAATGGAGCTTTCACCACTTTTGAATTTACGCGGGATGCCGCTGTTACTGCTGGCAACGTGCCCATTATGTTCTCAGTCACCGAATCGCAAACGGTGATCGCTGATCGCGTGGTCAGCGCCATTTCCGCGGCGGGCTTGGGGCTACGACCTAAGTCGGTAGGCGATGGGAATATTTCTGTCGGAGGGGTCGTTGGGAATACGATCGACGTTTCTGGTGCCCCTGGAGTGGGCTTGTTCGGAACACCGGGCGTGCAAGGAACCACCGAATTGCGGATCTTCGGTCCGTTGGTTATGCAAATCCCCGCCCGCGGTGCCAGCGATATCATCGACGGAAGCGTGTTCTCGGTCTCGAACAACGGTGTCACGCGAGTCTTTGAATTCGATGGCGACGCAAGCGGCCCGACCCTCCCGGGCAATGTGGTAATCACCTACACGCCGCTCAGCACGGCAAATGACATCGCAACCACGATAGCAACGGCGATTACCGGCACAAATCTTGGCATCACGGCCAGCAAACTTTCAGGTCCACAAGTCAGCCTGGGGCAGATTGGTGCAGGACAAGTCCAGCTGGGCACCACTGGACTGACGACGTTCCGAGGGGTGGTCAGTGACGGCGAATCGTTCACGATTTCCGTCGGTACCCAAGTTGTTACCTTTGAATTCGAAAATGTTGATGTCAGCAACGGTTTCGGTTCGGGCAGCATTCCGATTCGCTTCAGCAGTACCAGTACTGCCGATTCGCTGGTCCAAAGCATGAAGGCTTCCATCGAAGGAGCCGGAATCGGTTTGACAGCAAATGTTCTGCCGGGCGGTATCCTGCAACTAAACGACTCGCCTCGTTACTCCACGGACACCACCAACGCGCCAACGATCATCCAAAGCGGGGTGCCAGGCGGGGCCAAGCAGGTCTTCTTCATCCAAGATGCTAGCTTCACTGGCACTGACATGAAGCGGTCGATTATTGATGCCATCAACCAATCCGCCAACACTTCATTGGAGGCATCCGACCGAGGTGGTAACACGCTGTTTGTTTCCAATGCGGCTACGGTCAGCCCAGACGTGGAGAGTTTCTACTTGCGTGGCGTTGCCGATTTGGCGGGTAACTTGCTGAAGCCCAATCGTATCAACAACGAGACTCAGTTCACGATTCTGATGCCTGGCGTCGCCTTGGACTACGGCGATACTCCGGATCCGGTATCGACGACATTCGGACGCTACCCGACCAAACATGTGAGCGACGGTGCCCGACACGTGGTTGGCAATGTGGCCATCCTGGGTCCGACGATTAGTTCCGAAGCGGACGGGCAACCTTCGCCCAATGCTAGCGCCGATAGCGGTGATGATGGAGTGGTATTTGCGCAGTCTCCCAGCATGCTGCCGGTATTCAATCGCAATGTCATGACCGCGATTGACGTGACCTTGAATTCACCTGGCTATGTAGATGCTTGGATCGACTTCAATGCAGACGGCGACTGGACCGACCCAGGTGAACAAATACTTACGTCGGCACGATTTACTGCCGACACGTTAACTCAGACATTCCTGGTAACGGTGCCAGCCACCGCACCGGCCCCAACTGTGGCAACGCAAACGTTCGCTCGTTTCCGTTCCAGCAGTGTCGGAGGTCTATTGCCTACCGGTTTGGCTTCTGACGGGGAAGTTGAGGATTATGTCGTTTCTATAGTTCCAGGTGATCCTCCAACGGCTGTGGATGACAACTACGTCTTCAATGAAGACACGATCTTGCTCACGACCGATGTGACCGGTAATTCGACTCCAGGCTTTACCATCGACGATGGTGTCGCTGCCAACGACACTGATCCAAACGGTGGACCGTTCTCAGTCACTCTAGTTGAGGGTCCACAGCATGCGGTTCCGGGTACGTTCGTATTGAATTCCAATGGTACTTTTACATACCAACCGGAAGCAGATTTCAATGGTACGGATTCGTTTATCTATCGTGTCAATGACGGAGTGCTCACGTCCAATAATTTGGGAACAGTTTCGATAGTGGTTGAACCCGTCAATGATGCACCTGTCGCTGTCGACGACACAAGGATCATCGATGAAGACACTGTGGTTGACGTCGAACGCTCGGTCTACCTGGCGAACGATTCCGCAGGACCAGCCAACGAATCGGGGCAAACATTGACCATTACCGGCGTCGACACGGTCTCTGCAGCGGGTGGGTCGGTGCAATTGATTGGTACACGTGTTGTATATACGCCTCCCAGCAATTACAGCGGACCGGATTCGTTCACTTACACCATCACGGACAACGGCACGACGGCCGGAGTGCCCGCGCCGCTGAGCGCGACGGCTACGGTCAGCATTACCGTGCTGGATAAGAACGACGCGCCAACGACAATGCCCGACAACATCGCGACAACCGAAGACACGGCCGTCACGGTTGACCCAGCCGTTCTTATTGCGAACGATAGCGCAGGTCCTAACCTGATGGGGCAGGGCGGCGACGAATCGTCTCAAACGCTGCAGTTCGTCGGCGTTACGCCGCAAAGCACCAATGGTGGTACGGTCACGTTTGTTGCAGGAGTTGTAACCTACACGCCGCCAGCGAATTTTGTCGGATCGGACACCTTCTTCTACCAAGTTCAGGACAATGGAACGAGCGGTGGAATGGCTGACCCGCAAACCTCGACGGGGACAGTGACCGTCACAGTGACCGGTGATAACGATGCGCCCCGTGTCGCGAGCCCGCTTGGTACAGTTACCATGCAGGAAGACGAAGCGGCCCGGTCGATCGATTTGTCCACGGTGTTTGTCGATCCAGATGCGAATGACCCAGGCAGTACGGAAACTCTAACCTTCACGATCATCAGCAATAGCAATACCGCTTTGGTAAATCCAGGTATTACCAGTGGTCAGTTGATTCTTGAATTGCTGCCGGATCAGAACGGTGAGAGCATCATCGTGGTGCAAGCACAAGATTCCACCGGCCTAGTCGTGACTGACACGCTGACCCTAACTGTGTCGCCAGTTAACGATGCGCCAAAATTGCTACAGGCGATTCCGGATATCAGCGTCGATGAGGACGGTACGCCTCCGCAAATTACATTGACGCCGACTTATTTCTTTGACCCGGATCTGGCAAATGGCGATACGCTTACATATGCCATCGTTTCCAATTCGTCGCCGCTGCTTGTGACTCCAGTATTCTCAGGCAGCACGCTGACTCTGAACTTGACGAGCAATCGCAATGGCGGTAGCCAAATTACCGTTAGTGCCACGGATTCGAGCGGGCAAACGGTTTCCGATACGTTCATATTGACCGTCGTTCCCGTAAACGACGTGCCGGTTACAACCCCAGAGACCTATGTGGTCCAGCAGGGCGAAACGCTGGTAACGACTGATCCCACGGGAGCGTTTGGGGGAACGAACGACGACGGTGTCTTGGCGAACGACAGTGATCCAGAAGGATTGTCTTTGACCGCAGTGTTGGTTTCAGGACCGTCTGCGGCCACGTCTTTCACTTTGAATGCCAATGGCACGTTCACCTATCAGCATGACTTTTCAAAGGGTCGCACCAGTGACAGCTTTGTCTACCGCGCGTCCGATGGTTCGGGGCAAAGCGTAGACACAACGGTCACAATTACGATTGATGCTCCGCCTCCGCCGAAGCACCAGAATCCGTCTGAGCATATGGACGTCAATGCGGATGGCTTCATCACGCCAATCGATGCCTTGCTGATCATCAACTTCTTGAACGGCAATTCAGGCGGTGGTTCTGTTGCCAATCTGCCACCACCACCACCGTTCCGGGATGTCAACGGCGACAACTTTATCACCCCCAGTGACGTGTTGATCATTATCAACAAGCTGAATGCGGATAGTCGCGGTGGCGGAAGTCCCGAAGGCGAGAGCTCGGTTGATGAGTCGCTAGCGCAGACATTGGCAGCTGCCTTTTCATCGACGCAAATCGTACAACAGTCGTCGGAGAACACTCGAGTCGGCGTGCGAACGGTAGATCGAGGTGAAGAATTCTACGGTCCTCTGCCAGCAACAGCGTCCGAGTTGGTCTTTGATGGCGTTGGCAGCAATCAGTCCGATGCGATTGATACCAGCTGGGTTGACCAAGCCAAGGAAGAAGATCGCGAGATCCCCTTCGATCTGGCGCTGGAAAGCTTACTCGTTGACTTGGATCCTCGAGCCGACGCGTGAAGTGTTTTTGGAAGATTCGCTGAAAGACAATCGACGGATACCTAGAAGTAAATCTAGTCATCCGTCTCGCCATAGATACTGAAACTAATCATTGGAAACCTGTATTAAGCTCCTAGAAGGTAAGTCGAATGGCTAGCCCCCTCTTTGCTACTTGTACGCCTCGTTCTTCGTTGCAGCTGCGACGCAATCGCATGCGCCGCGTGATACTCGAAACACTCGAGAAACGAGAACTGCTGGCAGCCGACTCCGCAGGAGTGATCTTTGCTCCTGGCACACCGCAGGCGTACGTCGACTCTGTCATCGATAGTTACCTAAGAGGCAGCACCGCTGAGGCGTCAGGAGAGTCTGATGCTATCAACCTGCAGGGATCGCGCTGGTCGAATCCAACAGGCGGCCCTAGCGCCAATCAAGGTGATCCGGCAGTTGTGACGTGGAGCATTGTGCCAGATGGAACGGTGGATAGCGCAAATAATTCGACGACCAATTTAATTGCCTTCATGGATAACATCTATGGTGGTGGTACTGGACCGGTCGAGCAGCGTCCCTGGTTCAATATTTTCCAGCGAGCCTACGATCGTTGGAGCGAGTTGTCCGGTCTGACCTTCGTCTATGAAGCCAACGACGATGGTGCGTCGATGGGCGGCAACAACCGCGGTGTAACAGGCGTTCGCGGTGACGTGCGCATAGGCGGTCGCCCAATTGACGGTAATTTTGGTGTCTTGGCCTTCAATTATTTTCCGAATAACGGCGGGAATGGCGGCTTCGACGGTGACATGATCATCGACACCAATGATGTTTTCTTTTTCAACTCGGCTGATGGCCCCAACGGCGAGAACCGCGGCAACTTCAATGTCATTGCGCATGAGTCAGGGCACGGCATAGGCTTGGGACACGTTATCCCAGTCGACGAAACCAAACTCATGGAACCGTTCGCATCGGTTGCGTTTCTGGGGCCACAGCACGACGATATCCTCGGAGCGCAACAGCTTTACGGCGATACGAATGAGAATGACGACGCACGGGCGGGTGCCACGGACTTAGGATCGCTCGGCAACGGTCTGCGTTCATTGACCAATGTCTCGATCGACAGAGCCAACGATGACGATTGGTACCAATTCACGGTCGAGTCAGCTGGGAAATTGAATTTGACGCTGCAGCCAATCGGCCAGCAGTATCAAGTTGGACCTCAGGGCGGTACAGCAGTCGGTGTCGATACGCTGCGCAATTTGGACTTGTCGATGGAATTGGTTGCCAACGACGGTACCGTACTGGCACAAGTCAATGGGTTCGGGTTGGGTGAAGCCGAACAGCTTTTGGACTTTGACCTACCTGCCGGGGGGACCTACTTTGTCCGCGTCATTGGCGAGGGAGCCGCCAACGCGGATCCCCAGCTGTATGACTTGACCTTCCAGACACGCGGTTTCACCGGAGTTGGAGTTGTGGTTGTTCCACCGCGCCTGCTCTCGGTCGGACCCAACGCAGATGAAATATTCAATTTCAATCGCACCAATAGCATCGAAACGGCCCCTAACGAATTGGTGTTTCGATTTGACGGTGCCCAACTACTCGGCCCAGAGGCACTGACGGGAATTCGCATTACTCGCTCTGGATTCGACGGGGATTTTACCGACGGGGATGAAGTCGTTATCACCCCTGGCTGGACTGGTTTTGGTGAGTCGGAAAGAATCGTCATCACGCGGTTCGCAGAGAGTCTGCCCGACGATCTCTACCGCGTCGAAGTATTCGGAGTTGATATACCTTCTGAGGGAATTACGGCAGTTCGTAACATAGTGGGTGACGCGCTTAAGCCTCGTGTTGCAGGGACCGATCGAGACACGATTCTTTTCGATTTGGAACTTGGAAACGAAATCATCGCTGTCGTGCCCCAGCCGACATCACGCGAGGTAGGTACCAATCGGATAATTCAAGCGCGCGATCAGATTGAAGTCTATTTCAGTGAAGGTGATCGTCTGCACGCAACGGATGTGGCTACTGGTCAGATGACACCTAATCCAACGGTAGTTGACCCCAGCTTCTACCGGTTGTTCGCTGATCGCGGCACGGTAACCAATACAGATGACCAACTGTTCCTACCAATTCGTGTCGAGTACTTTGCCGCTCGCAACATGGCTCGGCTGACTTTCGCGACCAACATCGACCAGCTTGATCCAACGTCCGATACCTCATTTCGCCTGCGCGTCGGCACTAACGAAGTGCGACCTGCTGCACCGACAATTATCCCGCAGCCGATCGATCCTGGCTCCACATTCAACGTTGCAGGCGCTGCCGATTTGGGCGTGTTGAGCACGATTAGCAGTTTGCAGGTATCCGAACAAATCGTAAATTCCTCGGTCTTCCCTTTGGATTTCCCGGGAGCTCCAGATAATCCGGGCTCACGCGAAGTCGTGGACGATCCGTCCAATGGGGAAGGTCACTTGTTGCGAGATAATCCAGACTCGAACACGAATTTGACCGTCCAGTTCTACAACTTCAATAAAGTTGATCCGGTAACCACGGATGCGACGGGTCAGCAAGCCTTCAACTCGATTAGCCCAGCTCAAGAGCAACGTGCGAGAGAAGTATTCGAACTGTATGGTTCGATTCTGGGCATAAGTTTTGTCGAAACGGAGAACCAGGGCTGGACGATCGCGACGGCGAACATCGATGGTGTCAGTGGGACCATTGGTGTTGCCAATGGAATTTCAGCTATCATGGACGCGGCAGAGTCATGGAATGACGAGTTCGGGGCCAGTGATGATCCGAACAAGCTTAGCTGGTTCACTGTGGCCATGCACGAAATCGGCCACCTGCTTGGTCTGGGACACGCGACGGAATTGCCACCTGGCTCGATCATGGGCGGACTCTACCGCAACGATACACTGGGCGGAGAGCCATCTCTGCTAAACGGCGTGGACGTCGAGCCGATTTTTCCGGGTGCCACTGATGAGGTGAGCCTCAAGTATCTGCATCGTCCGGATAGCCGCGACATCGACATGTACCGCTTCGAAGTTGCCGCTGGTAGCGCGGGCGAGTTTACAGCCCAGGTTGTTGCCGAACGACTGCCAAACAGCAGCTTGCTCGATAGCGTGTTGAGCCTTTATCGTGAGCTCCCGGATGGATCGCGCGAGGTCATTGCTGTCAACGATGATTACTTTAGCGAAGATTCGTACATCAGACTGGATTTGCAGCCTGGAGTCTACTATCTCGGCGTCAGTGCCAGTGGTAATTCCGATTACAACCCGGAAATCGCTGACTCTGGATTGGGTGGCGTTAGCGAAGGCGCCTACCAGTTAAGAACGACATTTCGACCGCTTGAAGCTAGCAGCATCGTAGATGAAGACGGTTCAGCTGTCGACGGTGACGCGGACGGCGAGGCGGGAGGCGTCTTCAATTATTGGTTCAATGCCGCTGCACCCAATGGCGAACAGACTGCTCAGCGACGTACCCTGTTTGTTGACAAGTTGACGGGAACGCCTGCCGGAAATGGCTCGCGTTTGGCACCATTCCAAACGATCAACGCGGCCTTCGCGGCGGCCCAACCCGGCGACATTGTTCGGCTAGTGGCTAATGGCGGCGCGGACGGAATCGTAGCTACCCAAGCCGACAACCGCGCGTTCGAAGTTGGTACGGGCGGCTTGGGCAATCAGCCACTGTCCGATGGTGCCACGATGAACGTACCGCGTGGCGTCAATGTGATGGTTGATGCGGGCGTGCTGTTCAAGATGGGACGCAGCGTGATCGGGATTGGTAGCTCAACCAGCTCAGGCGACCGTTCGCGAGCTAGCTTTCAAGTTCTTGGAACGCCCGAACAAGAAGTCTTCTTCACTAGCTACACCGATCAGAATCTCGGCGTCGACACGGATCCACTGAATACTGTTCCCCAAGCTGGCGACTGGGGTGGAATCATCTTCCGCAACGAACTTGACCGAGCTGAAGGTAGATTTGACGCTGAACTGAGCGGGCGATTCCTCAACTACGTTGGCTACGCAAACATGCGATACGGCGGCGGCCAAGTTCCGGTGGATGGCCAGAATACGGTTATCACTCCATTGCACATGGTGACCGCTCGTCCCACGCTGATCAACAATACGATCACCAACAGTGCTTTCGCAGCGATGTCGGCGAATCCCAATAGCTTTGAGGAAACGACTTTCATCGTCCCACGCTACCAGTCCGACGTGATTTTTACCCCGGATTACACGCGAGTTGGACCGGATATTCACGGTAATACGGTAAACACCAACTCCATCAATGGGTTGTTCGTCCGCGTAGAAACACCGGCTGGGCAAACGACTGCCAGCCAAACTGTGGCAGCCAGATGGGACGATTCGGATATTGTACACGTCGTGGCCGACACGTTAACAGTCCGCGGTACGCCAGGTGGTCCTCTTCTGGAAACAAAGCCAGTTGAAGTTGCCCTGGTCAATATCAGTAACGCGAATCAAGCCAATGGTACCTTGGTCGCAGGTCAGACCTATCGCTATCGCATGACGTTTGAAGATGCCAATGGTAATGAAGGCGTTGCCAGTGCGCCCACACTGCCTTTCACCTTGGGAACTGGATCCAATGCCATTCGCTTGACCAACTTGCCTTCGGCTGGTGGAGACTTCGTTGCGCGGAAGATCTATCGCAGTGATAACGGTGGTCCATTCCAACTGGTCGCTGAACTTGACCGCAGCAGCACGGTGTATGTAGACGGCGCTGCGCAGCGGGGGAGCGTCCTGAACACGGCGGCAACGCTGAATCGGGCACGTCTGGACGCGAATCTAGTAATTGATCCAGGCATGATCGTCAAACTGCAAAGTGGGCGCATTGTTGCAGGCGTGAGCGCTCAGCTAGTGGCGGAAGGTCGTGACGGAATGCCGGTGATCTTTACCAGTCGGCAGGACGATCGTTATGGTGCTGGCAGTACTTTTGATACCAATGGCGACGGAGCAAATTCGACACCGAGAGCCGGTGATTGGGGTGGTCTTTACTTCAGTCAAGCGGGGTCTGGTTCCTTGGACAACGCAATTGTGTCGTTTGGCGGTGGTGTAACCGGTGTAGGAGGCGCGTTTGGTGGATTCAATGCAATTGAAATTCATCAGTCAGATGTGCGCATCGCAAACACGGTCATCGAGGACAATGCAGCGGGAACGGGCGGCATCGCCACGGCAAATCGCGGCGGGGCAGGCTTCAATGTGGACGCAGCGATTTTCGTACGCGGTGCCGAGCCGGTGCTGGTTGATAACGTGATCCGCAACAACCAGGGAGCGGCGATCAGCATCGATGCACAATCACTCAGTGGCAATGCCATCAAGGACAAAGGCCGAGTTACTGGATTGGCCGAAAGACGAGTTGCCATCACGGAGAACAAAGGTCCGCTTCTGAGTGGCAATGCGCTCGGCGACAACAAGGTAAATGCGTTGTCGATTCGCGGCGGGACACTTATTACCGAGAGCGTATGGGACGATTCCGATATCGTCCACGCGGTCTTTGATGAAATCGTTGTACCGGACTTGTTTGTATTCGGTGGACTGCGCCTCCAAAGCAGTCCTGACGAGAGCTTGGTGGTCAAATTCGGACCGGCGGCGGGACTGACGAGCAATGGTAGGCCATTGGATATTGACGATCGCGTGGGTGGCTCGCTGCAAGTTGTGGGATCACCTGGATTCCCAGTCGTCTTGACTTCGATCGCAGACGATTCCGTGGGTTCCGGATTTGATCCCGAGGGCCGCGCACAGGTTGACACCAATGGCGATGGTGGATCGACGCTTCCCAACGCAGGGGATTGGCGCAGTCTGCGAATCGATGAATTCAGCAATGACCGCAATGTGGTGATTACCACGGAGGCCGAACCAGCTCAATCGACTGGAGCGGGAGTCAATGGCACTCCTGGGAATGCGCAAAACGTTGGATTCCTGGCCCGCGGTGAGAATGCCAGTGATGACAATCTGCGACTGGGTTTCACTGTCGTTGGTACGATCAACAACATAGATGATATCGACGTTTACAGTTTCCAAGGTACCGCTGGTACCCAGGTTTGGTTTGATATCGACCGTACCAATATCAGCCTAGACGCCGTGCTGGAATTGGTGGATTCCGATGGCAATATCATCGCACAGAGCGATAACAGCTTGGCGGAATCAGGAGGCGCTAACAGCCTTTTCAGCGATCCAGCTGCAATCGAAACCAGCCAAGTAAACGCGATGCAGACGACGCCATACAGCCCGCGCAATTTTGGTAGCGGACCTGCGTCCTTAACCAGTACGTTTGCTGACTTCTACTCAACCAACCCGCTCGATCCCGGTATGCGTCTCGTGTTGCCAGGCGCGACTGGCAGCGTGAACACATATTTCATTCGCGTACGCAGCTCGAATATCGACTCGCGGGACGCTTCTGCAAATCCAGCCGATTTGCAAGATCCAGCAAAACTGCGGGATGGCAAGACGGAAGGCCAATACCAGCTGCAAATACGTTTGCGTGAGACGGATGAATTTGCCGGTTCATCCATCAGCTTTGCGGACATTCGCTACGCAACGTCAGGCATCGAGATTCTTGGTGGTCCTTCGCATTCGCCATTGGTTGGTGAAGCGGTGGAGTTGACGACCAACAACAACACCATTGCCAATGCGCTCGACCTTGGAAATCTACTGAATACAGACCTGGCAGCATTGTCCATCGCCGGCGATTTGAATTCGACCCGAGATGTGGATTGGTATCGCTTTGAGGTCAACGGCGATTCCTTGCAGAGCGATGGCCTCGTACAACATCTGGCTGCGATGATCGATGTCGATTACGCGGACGGTTTTGGTCGCGCAAACACTAGCTTGTGGTTGTACTACGACGATCAAAACGGTCTCGGTGGAGGCACGAACACTGGCATTCGCCTGGTGAATTTCGGAACCGATTCAAATATCGCCGATGACTTCGGCGCTCCACTCAACGGCAGTGATGCGGACGACCTTTCTCGCGGCTCGGCTGGCTTGTTGGACGCGTTCATCGGTTCGACGGCGCTGCCAAGTGGTACATATTTCTTGGCTATTACCTCCAACGAATTGATTTCGAACTACATTGCTCAACTCTATGCTGCGGATGCTGGCGGAAACCCGCTAACTCGAATCGAACCGATCAACAGCGTGACGCGGCTGATAGAAGATCGTTTTGGAGGCAGTGTCACGACGGCCACGGGGCCAGTGCAAGTCGGTTTTGCTGGAACAGCCAGTCAGGTTCCTTACACGTTGGCCGATATTCCGCTGCTGATTACTCAGCGGGCTGGAACGGCAGTTGACACCAGCGAGTTGATCACGGTCAGTCCGATTACTGGGGTGCAAACCTCGTTAGTTAGTAGGTTTCCATATGTAGAAGATGCAGCGATTCGCGGCGACGGAACATTGCATGGAGCGCGCTCACCTCAAACGGGCGTTATCAACGATGCCAACAGCGGTGGCATCCTGGATATCGACGTCGCAGGTGATGGCGCGACCGCAGCCGTCACAACTGGTTCCGGCATTGTGACTTATGAGCTCGACCGCACTGTCAATCCCCCTGCTGCAGCAGTAGCCTTGACGCCCGGCACCAACGCGCAGCGACAGGGTGTTGGCATGGAATTCCGCGGACTTTCTTATCCGCAGATTGGGAATACTCAATTCTTGTATGCCGCTGGTTCTCGCGGCGATGGCTCGACAACTTGGGTATCCAACGCTGGCAACCGTGACTCTCGCAACTACATTTACAAACTGGATCCAACGTCATTGGCTGCTGTCAGCGCACCGCAGGTCGATCGCGTTGATCCTGGTTTCCTACAGGGAGCTGGCACGACGATTCGCGAACGCGGATACGTGGACACATCTCGCGATACGGCGCAGAACGCAACCTATCAGACCATCATCATGGACGCCGCTTCGCCCACAGGCGCCCCCAGTTTGCTGGACGGTGACCGAGTCACAGTGCGAACACCATCGGGTGACGTCGTGCTGCAGTGGCAAGCTAGCGTGCTGTCCGGCACGCTGATTGCCAACACCTCGCCTCAATCGCAGATCAACAGTTTCCCGCCGGTTCCGACCAATCTCTTCCAGGATGGTGAAACGTTCACGTTGACTGCGGGGGCCAACACGCGGACATTCGAAATCGACACTGGCCGAGTTTTGGTGAACAACTATGTAACACAGGCCAATCCGCCTAGTTACAACACATCGACGTTCTCAATCGTTGACCTGAATGGCAATCGCGTTACATTCGAGTTTGACCCAGACAACAATGCGGCCGCTCCCAACGAGCGAATCGTATATGATCAAGCCAATGCGACTCGTGCGCAAGTAACGCAGGCGATCATTGCTGCGATCAACAACCCTACCGCTGCGAACATTTTGGATGCGGCAGGAAACCAGTCTACGCTACCGTGGACGGTACAGGCATTTCTGCTGCCTGGCACTGACCGTATCTCGCTCACGGGTGACTACTCCGTAGTGCTCGCTCCTGAGACAGGCGCGGCTCCCAATCCGTTGACAATTACCACGATTGACAATCAGTCTGCTCCATCAGCAATCTTTGACGGCGCGACTTTCTCGATCACCGATCAAGACGGTGACAGGATTACTTTTGAATTTGATGTGAACGGGTCAGTTACTCCTGGCAATGCGCCGATTGTGTTTCAGACGGCTTGGACGCAGCAATTCTTCTCGCAAGCTATCAACGCAGCCATCAACAATCCGCCAGCCGCCATATTGAACAACTTAGCTGGTGCCTGGGACGTCCAATCGATTTTGCCAGCAGGCGGAAATACGCTGCGACTTTTGGGTGATTCCTTCGTGACTTACAGCACGGCAGTCAGTCCATTGTTGGGTACTGCCGAGTATGCCGGTACGAATTCAGTCAATGATTCTGGGCGATTTGCAGTCAATCGGTATGCTGATCCTCCGGGTGCTGCATATGACGGCGCAATCTTTACAATTGTCGACGAGAGTGGTGACACTGCTGTCTTCGAATACGATTCTGAAGGTACCGTGGGTGCAACCAATGGTGTGAACCACGTACCCATCGATATCACTTCCAATACTAGGGCGACGATCAGCCAATTGACGGTTGCTGCAATCAACAATCCGCCGTCAGCGTCAGTTGCTCCTGGCGGTGCCGCCGCCTGGACGGCTCGGGCATTCCTGAGCGCCGCAACGGACGAAATTCGCTTGATAGGAGATTCAGCTTTTGTGCTGGATTCACAAGCACCTAACCCGCTACAGATCAGCCGCCTTACGAACACTTTGCCGGGACTCTTACCAGGACAATCGTATGACGGTGCGACGTTTGCGATTACTGATCTCGACGGGGATGCGATTCGCTTTGAATTTGATGCCGATGGTATCGTTGCTGTCGGCAACCAGCCGATCGCCTACAACCCAGCGACGGTTACCGCAAATGTGCTAACTCAGGCAATCGTCAATGCGATCACTGCGCCTTCGCCCGCGATACTGACTTCGTTGGTTGGTAGCTGGGATGTGCAAGCGTCCCAGACTGCGACCGATGAGCTCGAGTTGTTCGGTGACGCGCTGGTTGTCATCACAGCCAGTACCGCCACTGTGGTTAATCCAGTCAGCGGCACGGCCGAATATAAGAAGAGCTCGACGGACACTCAGCGCCTAGCCACGAACCTATTCGGCACCTTGCCCGCCAGCGAAACCTACGATGGTGCAGTTTTCACCGTAGCAAATCAAACAGGAACGCAGATGCGTTTCGAGTTTGATACTGACGGAGTGGTTGGTACGACTGGCGGAGTTGGGCACACGCCGATCACCATCAGTGCAACCGACACGCGTGAGAGTCTGACAGGCAAGATTGCGGCTGTAATCGCCGGAGCAAATTGGGACGTTGATGCCAGTGCCGTCGGTGTGCCCAACCAAGTTAGACTGCGGAATGATCAGGCATTCACTTTGGCCCCGCAACAGTTTGAGCATACCTTAACGAACACCTTCGCGGGCAATCCAACAGACTACGACGGAGCGACATTCACGATTACCGATCGATCTGGCGATACGTTGACGTTTGAGTTCGACTCGAACAATTCGGTGTCTCCTGGGAATGTGGCGTTGGTCTATAATCCTGTCACAGTCACCAAGGTTGGTTTGACTGCCGCCATTGCCGCCATCATCAATAATCCGCCGCCAGCCGCTGTGGGTGCTTTGGCGGGCAATTGGGAAGGCAAGGCAGTGCTGGTGCCAGGCACCGATCGCATGCAGCTAACCGACGTGGATACCGTTGTCTTGGCCTTGGGGGCTGCGGTCACCAACCCACTTGCCACGCAAAAGATCGTAAGCCCGCTGCAAGTAACGCGGCTGACCAATGTGTTTCCAATGCCGGGAGTGGGCCAAAGCTACGACGGGGCCACGTTCACGATTACCGATGGTAGTGGCGACACAATCACCTTTGAATTCGATTCCAATAGCTCGATTACGCCAGGCAATCAGCCCATTAGCTTTACAGCGGCGGACACGCGAGCGGACCTGACGCTGAAGATTCATAACACGATCAATCTGCCGAGCCCGGCGGTATTGGCGGCTCTGGCCGGAAACTGGGATGTGCAATCGGTTCTCCAAGCTGGAGCTGATTCAATACAGTTGTTTGGCGATACCAATGTCAGCTTTGCAGCAAACACTGCGACAGTAGTCAACCCACTGGCTGGCAGTCCGGAGTATGGCACTGCGGAGGCGCCTGATACCGATAATGTTTTGGTGCCGATCGAAGAGTTCTATATCAACCTGGATCAATTCTTGTTCCCGCCGAACCCATCGACTCCTGGTGCGATGGACGAATTGATCGCGGCCATCAACGGTGCCAAAATGGGCATCACTGCATCCAGCATCGGTACGCGACTGATTCTCACAGGTGCCACCGCCGCCAACTTCGCGAACATTACTTCGATTACCAGTAATACGTCGGGTGCTGGCGCCGATATTCTTCTGCCATTCCAGTTCACCGATTCAGCCAATGTTCTGAACAACACGTTGTTCAATGCCATTCTCACTATTGAACCCAATGCTCTGAGAATGGCTGATGGTCGAATTTGGTTGCCGAACTCCTCCGCCTTTGTGCAAAACCAAACTGACGATCGGGGCGATTCTCCGTCTAAGAATGCCCAGCTTTCAGCGCCGGTTTACGGCTATCTTGAGGGAATTGGGTTCGCGGGCAATACCATGTTCGCCGTCAGCGAGAATGGTGACCTGTTCCGTGTTGGTGGAACTACATTCAACCCAAATAGCACCAACAACAACGGCGACTTCATTGACACGATTTACAACACCAACACCAGACAGCGAGTCAATTTTGTCGGCCTTACCTCTGGCCCAAGAAACGTCGAAGGTGGCGCGTTTACCAATATTCTGTTTGGCATAGATTCCTCGGGCATTCTGTATGCGTTTGATACTCAGGGCAGACCTGCGCCAATCTTCGAAGACGGGGCATGGTTCGTTCAGACAGCGGCTACGAACCCAAGCGGACTTTCGTTTGCCAATTTGGATGTAAACCTGTGGCACACGACAGCGAACAATCGCAACAACGATGATGGTCATGGCGTAAACGTTTCTTTTGACGGCAGCCGCCGGACCCAGCAACAAGGCGGAAACAGCCTTTACTTCGGCTTTGAAAACCCGCAAGATCCGCAGCGCCAAGTTGGTAATTGGACGGGCGTCAACGACCCAGGGGCCAATTTCCCAGGTTACGACCCGCTGATCTACGATACTTATGATTTTACCGGTGGTGCCAAGGGTTCGATCGTTAGCAATACCCTTGACTTGTCCAACTACAGCGCTGGCGACAAGCCGATGCTGTACTTCAACTACTATTTGCAGACGGAAGATTCCAACGCCAACAATCCTACAAACAACGCGTTTATGAAGGATGCCTTGCGAGTCTTCATCGCTGGAGACGATGGGGATTGGCAGTTGGTAGGTACGAACAATTCAGACTATGACGCGACGCGAAATGTTGGACAACGCGACGAGCTGGACTATCCGTTTGAAGTTGATCCGCTGAACGCTATTTCGCGACAAGTTTCTGAACTATTCGATGCAGGCGTCAATGGAGCGCCGGACAGCTGGCGGCAGGCTCGCGTTGACTTGAGTCGCTGGGCTGGCAACGAAAGCGTGCGAATCCGCTTTGACTTCAGCACTGCTGGTTCCTTTGATGTAGGTGGAACTGGTGGCGTTGAATTGGTAGCGATCGCGGGGGATAAACTGCGTGCAGGGCAGACATTCCAGATTGACAATACGACGTTCGAATTCGACTTGGGATTGGTTTTGCAGATCCCATCTGGTGGCTCGTTGACTGCCGGACAGACTTTCGAAGTGGAAGGCGTGACCTACACCTTCGCCACCGACAATACTGGAGACAACATTCAGTTTGATTCTACGGAATCCGGAGCAACCATCGCAGCCAGGCTTCTGGCTAAGTTGCAGGCACGAGGTCTGAGCGCCGCAATCGATCCGCTGGTGCCCAGTCGCGTGGCAGTTCTCGATGCAGTCAATCCGTTTCCTGTCATCGATCCGACGCTGCCGGGCAGCTTTGTATCCGACGTACCAGGGGTTGTTCCAGGTAGGGAAGCCGTGCTGATCAGCAATGCGATGACGGCAGACGAAGTTCGCGATGCGATCCGAGTTTCTATCGCCAGGACGTTCAACGTTCCTGGACAAGAGAACAACATCAGCGTCGTCCGCTTCAATCAGCAGTCGATATTCCTTTACAACCATACGATCGTAGACGCTGGGCCGCTAGGATCCTCTGTTTCACTTCAGGGCGATGAGTACGGCGAGAGGATCAGCGGAACCACGACGGTCGTCGGCCGCGGAGCGGAAAGGGGACAGAACAACCGCTTCGAAGGTGTCTATATAGACGATATTATCGTGGGTTTTGCCGAACGCGGTGAAATGGTTACGTACCAGAACAACGACACACCCACCGATGAAACCTTCGTCGTCAACCCACACCACGAGCCAGCACCTGGTTACGACGAGATCGAAACAGGCACTTATCAAATCGAAATTCGTCGCGGTGCGACCTACGGTATCGGTGGAAACAATTTCCCCTCATTGGGCCTCGCGTTCTCGTTTGATACCAACGATCGGTTGGCTCAACAAGTTTCGATTGTTGCCGATAGTGGGGCCCAAATCGCTGACGGCCAGACTTTCCAGCTAAGCGATGGAATCGACACAGTAACTTACGAATACGACGACTTAAGTATAGTGGCGGGCCCCAACGTCGGGGTTGCGCAGGGTAACATTCGCATCCCATTCAATTCCACCGATACGCCACAACAAATGGCAATCCGCTTGCGGGATGCAATCAACAGCCCTCAGTCACGTGCGTCTTTGGACTTGGTAGCTGGTTTGAGCGATGGCACCGTGACTGGCAGCTTCAATCTCGGGTTGCCAACGGGTTCGGAGATTGTCAACATCCATGGCAGCGTGGCAGCAGACAACCAAGGGTCAAACAACTTTGGAGGAACGAGACAAACAACCTTGGCCGGTACTCCTCAACCTGGCTTCGTGTTGCACGCAGTTGATACGTTCCGTCCAACGGAAACAGGCGATTCGAATCGTCGGCGTGTCCAAGGACAGGTAGTTGTACACAGCAATATCGTTCGCAATTCTTCAAACGTGGGCATTGTGATCGATGCCGGAGCTCGGGTAAACAACGGCTTGATTCCTCTAGCTGGTGCACTACCCCACCCGGGTTCGGTGCGTAATCTAGTTCAATTCAATCAGCAAGACTTGATTCCGGGGCCGGTAGTGATCAACAACTTGCTGTACGCCAATGCCATGGGCGGCATCTTGTTCAGTGGTGACACCCGCTCCACGACGACTCCTGAAGCTCCCACGCCCTTTGGCCGAATCGTGAACAACACGGTAGTTGGATTGAACGGACTGGGCATCGGTATCAATGTCACCGACAATGCCAGTCCGACCCTGCTGAATAACATTGTTTCCTCGTTCGCTACCGGCATTGCAGTTGATGCGACCAGTAGCACCACGGTAGTCGGTGCGACGACCTTCCAAAACAACGGGAATAACGGCACAGTCGGTACGGATGCCCAAACGCTCGGTCCCGCCGAACCATTGTTCGTAAATGCGGCGGGACAGAATTACTATCCTGCCGCTGGCTCGCGTGTCATTGATAGTTCTATCGACACTCAGAATGACCGCCAAGCGATGACTACGGTTCGCTCTCCAATGGGCATCGCCGTCAGTCCAATCCTGGCACCCGACGCCGACATCACTGGTCAGCTGCGTGTGGATGATCCCGTCATTAGTAACCCCAATGGTACCGGTGGAAACCCGTTCAAGGATCGTGGAGCGTTTGACCGTTCCGACTTCTTTGGACCGTTGGCCGTGATTCAGCAGCCAATTGACAACGACCCGGATAATCTCGACGTCGACCGGTTCAACACCTTCATTCGCTTGGCCAGTGGCACGCTGGATTCATTCTCCATTCTCTTGGTTGAGCCGCAAGGAACCGGCCCTGATGCCAGCACGGTGACCGTCAATTCCGTCGCAATCACCCAGAATGGTCGCCTACTGCAGCCCGGAATCGACTATGTATTTGGCTACAGCCCGGCCAGTCGTTTATTGCGACTTACTCCGCTATCTGGAATTTGGCGTAGCGACAGTGTCTACGAAATTACCTTGAACAATCAAGCGGGGATCCGGATTTCGTCTGCTTCGGGACAATTTCTGTCCGATAGCCAATCGTTTACCGTGGATGTTGGTGGAAACACTTTGACGTTCGAATACGACAGCGACGGAAATGTGGCCACGGGTTCGATTCCAATTCCTCTGGACACCACATACAGCGAATATCAAATGGCTTCGCTGTTGGTGGCAGCACTCAATCAGGCCGATCCGAACATCTTTGCTTACCTGTTGGGAGACGGTACGTTGATGGTGCACGGTGCCGATGCGGTAACCGGCTTGGCGGCGATAAATGTCGGAGCCATAGCGGACATTGCGGGCAATCCGTTGCAAGCCAATCGCATTTCTAGCTTGACTCAATTCACGATCGTGATGCCCGAGGTTCAGCTGGACTATGGCGATGCCTCTGGAGCCAATTCAACGACTTTGCAATCTGATAACGGTGCTAGGCACGCAATATTGCCGGTGGACGCACCGAGTCTAGCTCTGGGACAGATTGTCGACGGAGATCCAAATGGGCAGCCAAGTGCGGCTTCACGGGCGGATGACAACGAGTCCGCCTTCCTGGGATCTACCATACCCGGACTTACCATTGGCAATGCTGGCCCAGGGGTTTTCGTCGCACCAGTTCCTTCTGCGGCTCTCGACGGGCAGCAGTTGATTGTTCAGGACGTGTTCGGTAAATCGGTTACGTTTGAATTCGATACCGATGGTACGCTCAGCAGCACTTCTGTTGCCTCGATCGATATCTCGGCAGCGACAACGGCAGCCGATGTAGCTGCTGCGATCCGCGATGCGGCCAATGGCGCGCTGTTACGCGGCGAGTTGGACGAGATCTCGGCTGTAGCCGTTGGAGCGACCGTCGATTTGGGCGGAACGCGACGCCACATGTTTGACAACTCTGCAGCGCCAAGCTTGGTCAGGTCGGTTGTGGGCTCCTTCGACTTGGTCCTGCCGAGCAGCGGATTTGCTGACGGGCAGTACATTGAGATTCTCGATGGCGACAACCGCACCGTGCGTTTCGAGCTGAACGACATCAGCGGCGGTGTGGCACCGCTCGTCGAAAGCCCTAACGTATTGGTCAACGTGGATCTCACCACTGCAACCCCAGCCGACATTGCAGTGGCGTTTGCGGATGCCATGAATGCTCGTGTTGCTGCAAACGCGTTCAATGTAGCTCCGGTAACTGTCAATGGAACGACAATTTCCGTGCTGGGAGATGACGAAGATGGAGTCACTTTCGGGGGACTGTTCAACGCGCAATCAGCACCCGTTCCAGTAACGGTAACTTCTACGGGTACTGGTATCCTGGATGTATGGTTTGACTGGAATGCTGATGGCGATTTTTCCGATGCGGGCGAACGCGTTGTGGCAAATCAACTGGTGCAGCCTGGTGACAACGTCATCATGGTTGCGACGCCGTCCACGGCTGCTATCGGTTTTACGTCTAGCCGCTTCCGTGTGAGTGCAACTGGGAATTTGCTTCTCGGTGGTTTGGCGATTGGCGGTGAAGTCGAAGATCATGTTGTCGAGGTCGTCGGTGGCACGCCGCCAAGTGCTGCCGATGATACTTACACAGTGCTCGAGGATGAAACTCTAGTGGTAACTGGCCCGGGATTACTGGCTAACGATACCATAGTTGGCAGTCTGCCTCTTACAGTTGTGGACGCGGACAGTAACACACCTGGTATCCAACCGACCGTAGCGCCAGCTAATGGTACGGTCACTTTGCTGGCAGATGGCTCCTTTAACTACACGCCGCGTCTGGACTTCTTTGGCACCGATACGTTCCAGTACGATGTGCGGACGGATCGTTTGCAGAGCGCCCAGTCAGCGACGGTGACGATCACTGTCGAACCTGTCAACGATCGCCCGACTGCTGTAGATGACACACTCACGTTGCTGGAAGACGAAGGGTTCGTCAAATCGATAGACGAATTCTTGGCCAACGACTCCAAGGGTACCCCAGGAGCTCCATCGGAGACTAACGAATTGGGGCAGACGCTGGATATCATCAGTGCGGTGATGATCAATCCCGTTGGACTGGGTGGGTCGATCACCTTGGCGAACAACGAATTGACCTTTGTGGCCCCAGCTGATTACAACGATACGATCTCTGGCCCCGTCTTGATTGAGCTGACGATTCGCGATAGTGGTCCTGCTGGCGCGGATGCGATGCCATTGGAAAGCACTAGTACGCTGACGATCCATCTCACGGCTGTAAATGACATCCCATTGTTGGAAATACCGACTCAAGAAGTCACGGTGTTCGAAGATAATGAAGCCATCACTGGCCAGGAGCCAACGGTCTTCACTGGATTCGCGACGGCTTATGCAGTTGGACCAGCCACCGCTACGGATGAAATTGCGAACCAAGTCGCTACGCTTACGGTCATTTCCAATTCCAATCCTGGCTTGTTTGATTTACAGCCGACGATTACACCAAGCGGAGACCTTGTGTTTTCGACTGCACCCGAGCGCAGCGGACGGTCGGTGGTAATCATGCAATTGATGGATAGTGGGCCTGGCCCGGAAACCGGCAATGGAGACGCAAATGCCACTACGCTCAAGACGTTTACAATTACCGTGACGGAAGTCAACGACGCTCCATCATTTGATTTGCCCACAACGGTTACGGTCAACGAAGATGCTGGGTCTGTGACTTTGCAACGCCTTGCAACTAACATCCAGCGTGGCCCAGCGGGAAGCGAAGGCAACCAACTGGTCAGTTTCACCGTCGTTGCGTTGGAGCCATCGTCCTTTGCTGTCCAGCCAGCGATGGGCGTGGATGGAACATTGACGTTCGAAACAGCCGCAAATGCGAACAGCTTGAATGCGGATTTGAGAGTGACCGTACAGTTGACAGACAACGGCGCGTCATCGCCAGCTCCGAATGCTAACATGTCCGCTATCAAGACGCTGACGATCGATGTGGCACCAGTGAACGACGCCCCAACCGCGGATGCCTTTACCATTGCTGGGCTCGAGGACAACGAATTGGTGATTCAGTCGGGCGATGTGCTTGTCGGTGACATCCCCGGCCCAACGCCGGATGAAGATGGCCAGACGCTGCGAATTACTCAAATCGGCAGTTCCTCGTCGCGAGGTGGAACCGTCACGCCCGTATTCGGCGATGCATCGGATCCATCGAAAATCACTTCGATGACGTATCGACCTCCGGTCAACTTGTCCGGCATCGATTTCATTCAATACGTAGTTACGGACAACGGTTCGCCGCAGCGAAGCGGAACAGGAACCATCACGGTCAATCTTGCGGCAATCAACGACGCACCGCAGTTTACGAGGGGCGCCGATCAAGTTTCTGCTGAGGATTCCGGAAGCGTGACAGTTTCCAATTGGGTAACCGGCATCATGGCTGGTCCGGCTTCAGCCACAGACGAATTGGCCAACCAGACGGTTTCGTTCGAGGCGGTTGCGTTGAACCCCGGGCTCTTTGTTGTTCAACCATCGATTGCCAGCGACGGCACGTTGAGTTACACGCCTGCATTGGATGCAAATGGCACATCGCTGGTAACCGTTCGAGCGATCGACGACGGCTCAGCAGATGCCCCTAATATTAACGCCTCAGCCACGCAGACATTTACAATTACCGTCAGCCCGGTTAACGACGCTCCAGTGTTTACGCCTGGCGGAGACGTAACGGTTGCCGAGGACAGTGGAGCCCAGTCTTCGCCGTGGGCGACCAACATCGCTGCCGCAGCGGGTTTATTGAACAATCCTCAGACGGCCGTAGATGAATCTACCCAGGGCTTTGATTTTAGCTTGGTTGTGGATCGTCCAGAATTGTTCACGATTGCGCCAGCTGTCGATAGCGCTGGCAACCTCACTTTCACTCCACAAGCAAACGCTTTTGGTGCGGCCGTTGTTCAAGTCACGCTTGTGGACCGCGGTGCCAGCACTGCTCCCAACGTGAACCGGTCAACGACCCAAACTTTCACCATAACAATCACGCCCGCCAACGACGCACCAACTGCGGTCGACGATAGCTATACAACCAACGAAGACAGCGTGCTAACGATTCCGGCCAATGGCCTGCTAGCCAACGACTCGGACGTGGATTTCCCTGCAGACTCTATATCGGCGATTGCAGGAAACATCGTGTCGGATTCCGGAGTCAATGTTACTTTGAATGCCGATGGCTCGGTGGTCTATGACGCTCAGTCTTTGGCTTCGTTCCAGCAATTGCAGGACGGTCAAAGTGTGTTTGATCGCTTTGTGTATCGCATTCAAGATTCGTCTGGTACGGCGAGCCAACCGGCCACCGTTACTATTCGTGTGGATGGAATCAATGACGCGCCTGTTGCTGTTGATGACCAGTTCGCGGTTGGAGCAGGAAGATCGTTGGATCTGGCTGTTCTCGCTAATGACACCGACGTTGATTCGACGATTGACAATCGCACTATTTCAGTAACCTCTAGCCCTGCATTTGGTTCTGTCCAGGTTAGTGCCGTTGGCGTAATTCGCTACACGCCCGACTCGGGCTTCCGTGGCAACGATACATTCCGCTATACAGTTCGCGACAGCGAGGGACGTGTCTCGAACGAAGCCATCGTAACGATCAGTGTAAACACTGCTCCGGTAGCGAATGGCGACAATGCCAGTACGTTCAAGAACACACCCGTAGACATTGATGTTGCCGCCAATGATACCGACTCAGATGGCTCAATCGATCGAGCCACCGTTGTTATTCAGCAGCAACCAACCAATGGAACCGTCCAAGTTGTCGGCAACGGTCTTGTCCGCTTTACGCCAAATACTGACTTTACGGGACAGGCGAATTTCTCCTACAGTATTAGTGACAATACCGGCACGGCTTCGAATGTGGCCAATGTTACCGTACGCGTGCTGAATAGCAGGTGGCAGAATCCGCAAGCCAATTTGGACGTCAACGGCGATGGGTCGATTTCGCCCATCGACGCATTGATCTTGGTCAATTACCTCAACGGCGATCGCGAACCTTTCCTTCCGAATTCAGGCATCGAGCCTGCTCCGTTTCTGGATCCCAACGGCGATGAGTTCATAACGCCATCAGATGTGCTGCTGGTAATCAATTTCTTGAATGCGGCCGCGGCGGGCGGCGGAGCGGAAGGCGAGTTGTCGACCGCCGATTGGTCAGCTTACGCCATGATGGTCACTCCGCAGCAAGTGATTGAAACGGTGGGAGCTCAAGTGGTCGAAGAGATTCAGCAGGAACTGGCCTCTATTCGCGCTTCAGCCATTGTCGATCAAACGGTTGACGCCGGTAGTGGCGAACCGATCGACAGCCAAGCGGACGGGAGCCAAGAAGACGACGAGGACGATCTCATCGAACTGTTAAGCTGCTCGCAAAGTGGTCTGGAAACCGCTGCAAGTGCAGAAAGTGTCGACTTCTATTTCTCGGGGATCGGCCCCAAGAGAAAATAGAGGTGACGATCCGTACAGCGAGTGGATTACCTCCCCGCTTGCTTTGTTCTTGCCCTTCCTTCGTGGAGGGCAAGAACCTTCAATGAATCACGGCGTGTCAGGCTCGATCAAAATTCAAAAATGGCGGAAAGATTGAGCCCGTGCCACTGCTGTGAATTGAATGCGACCGTCTCGCCCGGGGAAAGTACCCTGACAGATTGATTTTGGTCTATTCCCAGGGCGACTTTGTCGACGTGCAAAACCTGATATGCAGCTCGAAACGAAAGAGGACCAGCGAAATTGTAGTGTATGCCGACGTGAGCATCGAGCATTGTGGTAAAGCTACTATCTGAGAAGTTCTTGACGACCTCCGTACCGCTCGGATCAGCAGCGCGAGCAGCTCCATCGACGGCATTGTGGACGACACCCAGTTTTCCAGCAGCGATTAGCTTGCAGAACCGGCCCAGTGGAATGTCCCCATCGCAGCCGAACTGGCCACCAAAAAGGCTGTTGTTCGTTATGGAAAACCCTCCCGTTCGCACAGCTCCCGTTTGGTTGAAAGCATCATAGGTGTCTTCCAACTTCAGAAAACGTAAGCCTGCGATGGGACGAATCCGCTGACTGGACAAGAAACGCAGGTTGGTTTCACCTGAATACAAGTTGGAAGAGTAGATAATGTTCGATGTGGACTCGGGGGCGATTGGTACCGAATTGAAAAAGATCGGTGACACTTCGACCGATGCCAGTGTCGTTTCGGCGTCCAAACTATTGATTCCAAAGTATCCAAATTGGAAATCCGTACCGCCAGCAAAGGGGCGGATGCGATAGAAATCCACAAAAGCACGCAAGCCGAATTGCATGCTCCCTTGCAATTCGCTGGCGTTTAATATTGGTTGGGCCAATTCATTCAGTGCAATTACTTGACTGTTCGGGCGTTCTCGAATCAGTCCCATCGTCCCAATGTCCATGCTCATACGCGCGGCCGGCGAATGGGCATTGCCAAAGCTAGTAGCAGGCCAGGCGGAATCGGTAAAAACCGTGTCTCCCTGCTGAAAATCTCCCGAAAGCGAGTTTGCGTCTGTGGTTGCCCGCCAGCTGCCATGGTCCACCACGGGTAGCGGACCATTGAAGGATTGTGCTGCTGAGGTAGAAGGTCCGAAAACCAAAAGGATGCAAGTGATTTGCAATGCGATACGCATCGGGCTGTCCTTAGCGGTGCTAGGTGATCCACCGCGTGCAGTAGGTAGAGAATTTGCCTAGAGGTACTATTTCTTGAATCGGCAGAGACCATTAGGATGTTAAACATGATGCGATCGCGAGTATCGGATTCCTCGTTTTGAATGTTGGCCCAGACGACAAACTTTAACCATTGTGTCGTTTTGGAAGGGAACAAGCGTCCTTCGGCGCGGGAATGAGTTAGTTGTGAGGAAGTGGCTGCAGGGTTTTGCTCTATTCAAAAGCTGAAATCGGCGTTCTGTTGTTCTTTGTCTTTCTATGGAAATGTTGTTGGCAAGCGACTGGGGAACTTTAGATGAAATGGCAAGGTAGAGAAGGTAGCACCAACGTCGAAGATCGTCGTAGCATGAAGGGCCCGGCGGCGCTGGGAGGCGGAGGTCTCATCATCGCAATACTGGCGGTCGTATTCACGTTGCTAAGAGGCGGCAACATGAATCAAGCTTTGCAACAGGGAGCGGCACAGCTCCAGCAACAGCAGGCCGCTCAAGCCGCACGAGGAGATGGCCAGGCCGGCCCGCTGAGTGAGCAAGAGCGAGAGCTTGAATCGTTTGTGAGTGTCGTTCTCAAGGATACGGAAGACGTTTGGAACGTTGTGTTGCCTCAAACGCTTGGCAAGCAATATCAAGAACCAGTTCTTGTGCTATTTCGCGGATCCGTGGATTCGGCTTGCGGCCAAGCATCGAGTGCCGTTGGGCCGTTCTATTGTCCAGGCGACAATCAGGTCTACCTCGACCTGTCTTTCTTTGACGAATTGCGAACCAAATTCCGCGCTCCGGGAGACTTTGCTTGTGCCTACGTCATTGCGCACGAAGTAGGCCACCACGTTCAGAATTTGCTCGGGCTGTCGATGCAAGTTCAGCAAGAACAAAGCAGATTGAGCAAGGCGGAAGCCAACAAGTTGAGTGTTCGGTTGGAATTGCAGGCAGACTTTCTCGCGGGAGTCTGGGCGCACCATGCGCAGAGGATGAAACAGATTCTTGAACCCGACGACATCGGCGAAGCAATCCGCGCGGCGCAGCAAATTGGCGATGACACGCTGCAACGACAAGCGACGGGGCGAGTTGTTCCAGATGCGTTCACGCATGGCACGTCGGAACAGCGCATTCGCTGGTTCAGCTACGGGCTGGAGACCGGCGAGTTAGAGGAGTTGCAGTTGCTCTTTGAATTGGACTACAACGAACTCTAAGCACGGGGCTAGAGCAGAAATCTCTGAAGATTTTTGGCGGCGTTGCCAGTCGCAGATTGACGCGATTCGTACTGCTAGCATATTATGACGGGTTTTCCCAAATCCGTATATTTCTCTGAATTGAGGGATGTTTTCCCGTTGCAAGATGCCATCGAAAAAGCAGACACATTGATCGAGGCCATGGGGTGGATTCGCCGTTTTCGGGGGAAGACAACGGTCATCAAACTCGGAGGAAGCCTGCTAGAAGATCAATCCGCAGTTCAACATCTGTTGTTGGACATCATCTTCATGGAAACGGTGGGGATGAAGCCGGTGCTCGTCCATGGAGGTGGCCCCTCCATCAACCGTGCGCTAGACGAAGCCAAGATTGACACCTCGTGGATCCATGGCCGACGAGTCACGGATGCTGAAACGTTGCGAATCGTCGAAAAGGTGCTTGCGCAGGATTTAACACAATATCTCACCGACGAGATAGAAAGGCTGGGCGGTCGGGCCGTCAACCTGAACTTTGCAGGCAATTCCAATGTCCTGTATGGTGAGAAGTTATTGCTGAACGAGGGTGGCGAGCAACTGGATTTGGGATTTGTTGGACAGGTCACGCGAGTTGATCGAACCGTGCTGGAAAGTGTAGCTTACGCGAATCAAGTGCCCGTGATTCCATCGATGTGCATCGACGAATTCGGACAGAAGTTCAACGTCAACGCCGACACGGCAGCCATGGCGGTAGCTGAGGCGCTGGGAGCCGAAAAATTGGTTTTTCTCAGTGATGTCAACGGTGTACGCAAGGACAAACGCGACCCTAACACCATCCTTCATTCGATTACGGCGGCTGAGGCTCAGGCCTTGATCGCTGACAAGACCATTGATGCGGGCATGATTCCGAAGATCGAAGCCTGCCTTTCAACGTTGCAACGAGGTGTTCGGAAGGTTCACATCATTGACGGTCGTTTGAGGCATTCATTGTTGCTAGAGATTTACACAACCAGTGGTGTTGGTACAGAGATTGTGAATCAGCGCTTGGTTAGTGGCTGAGCGCGCACAATAACTTGTTTCGAATAACGTCAAAAGTAGGGCAGCGCTGGTGCTGCCTTTGTTTGTTGGTCGGAGAGGACGTATGAGCGGGCATTCATTGACTTCTGAGGAAACACTGGCCCTTTTCAAGCGATATGTCATACCGAATTACAACCGGTATCCTGTCAACTTGGTGCGCGGCTCTGGTTCAGTAGTTTGGGACAGTGAAGGGCGCGAGTACTTGGATTTTTTTCCAGGCTGGGGATGCAATCTACTCGGGCACTGTCCACCACGAGTAGTCGAAGCAGTACAGCGACAAGTTGCCGAGTTGATTCACGTTCCCAATACTTGGCACATGCAGGCTCAAGGGCGATGGGCGCAAATGCTGGTCGAACGAGCGTTTGATTCGCTGGCCTTTTTCTGCAATAGCGGTGCCGAAGCCAACGAAGCGGCTATCAAGCTGGCGCGGCTTCACCAAGGGCCCGACCGGTATAAGATCATTACCTTTCAGGGCAGCTTTCATGGCAGAACGATGGGAGCGTTGGCGGCGACCGCACAACCCGCTTACCATGCTGGTCTGGGTCCGATGTTGGCTGGCTTCACCTATGCACCCTTTGGCGATCTGGCGGAAGTGGAACAGCGCATTGATGAATCCACGGCTGCCATTATGCTCGAGCCAATACAGGGTGAAGGGGGAGTTCGCATTCCCGATGTAGCCTACCTAAAGGGTTTACGGGATCTGGCCAATCGACACGATCTGCTGTTAATCTTCGATGAGGTGCAAACCGGCTGTGGACGCACCGGAAACTGGTTTGGATACCAGTACTTTGATGTCGAGCCAGACATAATGACGCTTGCAAAATCTCTTTGTGCTGGAATCGCTGGCGGCGCCATGCTGGCACGCCCCAACATAGCTACCAGCCTTCTCCCCGGGACACATGCGAGTACCTTCGGAGGTAATCCCATTGCGTCGGCAGCAGGAATTGCCGCGATGGAAACGATCGAGCAGGACGGGTTGCTGCAACAGTGCCGTAGCAACGCGGAGCTGTTTTCTGAACACCTAGCTGCACTTTCGGATCGCTGTTCGAGTATCCGTGAGGTTCGTCAAGCTGGCGTCATGATAGGAATTGAGCTCGATTTCGAGGGTGCGCCAATCGTTGCACGATGCTTGGAGCAAGGGCTGTTGGTCAATTGCACGCAGTCCCGCACGATTCGCTTGCTGCCCGCGATGAATGTTTCGCCAGCTGAGATCGAACAGGGCATGGAAATCCTCAGCAAGGTGATTGTCGATTATGCCGCATCGGTCAGCGAGAGCCCCGTTGCTGCTGTCGATGAAGGTGGCTCCGCATAGCGGCATCTCGCGTCCGTAGAGCGGTATTGGCCGCGCTAAGAAATTGGTTTTGTGATTGGACGATGACATGAGACACTTACTTTCGTTGCTTGACGTTAGTCAGCTGGAATTGCAGGCGATTCTAGAAATCAGCGAACAGACAAAAGAGCTGTTGTCCAAGAACGTGCGCCCAGCCTGGTTGCAGCGGCGTGTTCTGGCGATGCTATTCGAAAAGCAAAGTTTGAGGACGCGGGTAAGTTTTGATGCTGGCATTGCTCAACTTGGCGGTAGCGCCATGTTCTTGGGACACGAAGTCGGCTGGCAGAAGCGTGAGAAGAGCTCCGACTTTATTCGCGTACTTTCTCAGTACGCAGACTTTGTGGTTTGCCGGGCCAAGTCACATGACTCCGTGGTCGAATTGGCTGAAATCAACTGCATCCCAGTTATCAACGGGCTGACTGACAAGTGTCATCCATGCCAAGCTTTAGCTGATTTAATGACGATTCGCAGCGTGCTGGGGGATGTCCGCGACAAGCAAGTGACATTCGTTGGTGACGGCAACAACGTGGCATATTCGCTGGCCATCGCCTGCGCCATGGTCGGCATGCGCTTCCGCTTGCTCGGACCGGCTGAGTATTTCATGCCCGATTCGCTTGTTACGGAAATACTGGCTCCCTATCCTGATTCAGACATCGATCAGACCAGCAATATTGCCAAAGCAATGCGCGAAGCAGACGTGGTGTACACCGATGTATGGACAAGCATGGGCCAGGAGGCCGAGGAAGCAGCCCGAATTGAAGCTTTTTCACCATTCCAATTGAACGGCCAATTGATGTCTTGTGCTTCCAAGGGCTGCAAGATTTTACACTGCTTGCCAGCCAGGCGAGGCCAGGAAATCACTGACGAGGTAATCGATTCGCCGGATAGCCTGGTGTTTGAACAGGCTGGAAATCGCATGCATGCTCAAAAGGGCTTGCTGATTTGGCTAGCACTGCAGCACGGCCAGATTTCGCCCGAGACCTTGACCGGGGATGGCGTTCGTGTGCCGGCCAAGTGATCTCGCGCGACTGGAAATTCCGACTGATCGATAGCGTTAGTTAATCATCAAAGACAGTCAGTTTGAGGTTGCGAACCCGAACTTCCGTCGGTCCACCGGAATGAAGTTGGATGGCGAAAATACCGCTCTGGGCACCACTGGTATCATCCAGATCGACACAGGGCTGATCGTTGATCCAAGTGTTCAGTTTTGATCCTCTAGCTTCGATCACGTAACGATTCCACTGCCCTTCTTTCACGTGTTTCTCACCACTGGCTTCCCACAACAAACCACGTCCGTGCTCCTCGTATAGTTTGCCCCACCAGCCAGCGCCGACATCGGCTTGATATCCTTCCACCGACTGGTCCTCGCGAACTTTGCTGCGAAACTGAATACCACTATTTCCAACGTTACCAGTGAGTAAGATTTCCAACTCTAAACGGAAATCGGCGGCCAGCATATCACTCACCAGGAACTCGTTTCGTTTGAATCCGGTCGATATTCCGACGATCTCTCCCTGTTCTACACGCCATAGATCGGGGTTGCCATGCCAGCCTTCGAGTCCGGTCTGGTTGAATAGGAGGCTGGAATTGTCGGCCGTCGCCCGCATGGGGCTCTGTTGTTTCGATTGTAAATAGGCTATCAACGAACGTGTTTCATGTTCAGTGAATTGGCTGAGCTGGTTGTCGGGCATCATCGACTGGGCGCTTTCCTTGCGCTCCAGAATTTCGTCGACAGGCAGTACGACTGTTGCATCTGCAGTTCGCAGGGTGATTGCTTGGGGCGTTTCCGACTGCAAGATCCCAGTAATCAACTGGCCATTTTCCGTAATGAAAATGGACTGCTGGTACTCCTTGGCCATTACAGCGCTTGGATCGACGATATTCTCCAACAAGTAGTCCAAGTTCGCGCGGTTCGAACCGGTCAAGTCCGGTCCAATGCGTTCGCCGATACCATATAAAACGTGACAGCGTTGGCACGTCTTAGCAAAAATTGCCCGTCCTAGAGCGACGTCTACTGGCGGATTCTTACTTGCCACCAACTTTCGATACTGTTCGATTTGCAGCGCCTTTTCTTCGGCAGTTTTCCGCACGACGCCCCAGACGTCTTTCAGCTGCTGCGAAATTGCCGGATCATTCAGGTATTCCAATTGACGGGCGAGATCTGCCGTTAGATCGGCAGCAGGAATTTTGGAGTCCGCGATCGCGTCAAGCAAGTAGCGCGCATTTGAGGATCGGCTGCATAGGGTAGCAATGGCCGTCAATTTTTGTTCAGGAGAGAATTGAGAATACTGCCCAACTAGCAACGGGCCAACTTCTGGAGAATCAAACTGTCTAAGTCCGCGAATAGCGGAGTCGATTAGCGAAGCGGGCCATTGGTTCTGTCGTATTGCGTTCACGAGTGTGCTTACTAACTGGGAATCTGCTCGCGCGAGCAAGGCGGATAGCGCCTGGTCTCGCATCAACGGCGAAGCGGTCCCGTCGGCAAGAAACTCGAGCAAGAAGCGATTTGAGTTCTGATCTCCGAAGGTGACGCCAATGGCGGCAGCAGTGAGACGAACTTTCATATCCCGACTACTATTCAGCTGCTCGAACACTTCGGGCCAGCCCGCAGGCATGCTTGCTTCTCGACGACCGGTAAGCGCCTGCTGGATCGCGCTGAGGAAGCTCAGCTGCACTTCGGGCAGCTCGGTTTTTCCAAGTGCAGCGACAATTCTGTCAAGAGCGCTAGCGGAGCCAGATCCAGCAACGCGACGAAGCATGAAGGTGCGCAGCAAAGGAATTCTGTTACCAGCGACCATGGCCAGGGCAAGGGCCCGATCTGGATCCACCTCCGCGAGAGGCTCGATAGCATACCAGTAGAGCAAGGGCAAATTGTGGTCATCCCTGTCAAAACTGCTTGTTAGTAGAGACTCTGCAATTTCCCACCGATCCGTTAGTGGCAATCTACCTAAGGCAGAAGCAATAGCGCGTCGCACCACAGGCGAGCTATCACTGCTTGCCATCTGAGCAATTCTCTGTTGGTATTGCAGCGAGAGCTGATTTCTTGACTGCTGCATTAACAACTGCAATGCCCAACTACGTACGTGTTCGTTATTGTCCGCCAAGGCTGCTGCAGCCATTTGCTCGCTCATCGGCCTGATGGAAAAGGAGGCCCACAGTGCCCGCAGTCGACGCGTGGGATCGGAGTGAGATGAGGCAATCGACTCGAGAAGTTCAATCGCTTTCCCGTCGATACTTCTTTCTGCTGCTCGTTCCTGGAGGATGCGTCGTGAGTGCCGCACGAACCAATCATTCGCGTGTGTGCACAGCTCAGCCAGCTCGAGATCGCTGTGGGTCCGTAAATCGACTTTGACTGGCTGCCAATCGCCGTAGCCAACCTTGTAGATGCGACCGTTGCTGCGGTCATGCACCTCCACTTCCTTTCGGTGGCAGGCTTGCATGTCATACCAGTCAATAAAAAGCACCTGACCATCTGGCCCGTACCTCATGTTTAGGATTTGCGAAGCAAGATCACCAGTCAAGAGAAAATCTGGAGCATGGCGTCCGACATAGCCTGACCCCGCAGGCTCGAGCAAATCGATGTTCAGCCGCTGCCCGTGAATATTATTCATGAACAGTGCGCCATCATACTGCTTTGGCCAAGCTCCCCCCTGATAGATCATTGCTCCGGCATGGGCATGGCCTCCTCCTGCTTCGTCGGATTTCCCATTTCCACTGTGGGGAGTTGCACCGAGATAGTGCAAGTGGTCGGCAATGGTCTTGATATCATCATAGGTGTAAGCGTTGAAATGTTGGCCAGCCTGTCGCTCATAGCGGGCCCCTTGAATCATATGGTAAAGGTGGGGAATGACGCAGGCGGTAACGAACGCGTCACCATATTGATTAAAGTCAACGCCCCACGGATTGCTCGTTCCGTGAGCAAAGACCTCAAATTGATGTTGTGTAGGATGATAGCGCCAGACTGCCGCGTTCAGTGGAATCCGTTCTGCATCCGGTGTACCAGGTCTTCCCACGCGTGAATGCGTAAACACGCCATGACATCCGTACAGCCATCCATCGGGCCCCCAACAGAAGGCATTCAGTGTTTCATGGGTGTCTTGAAAGCCCCACCCATCCAGCAAGACTTGAGGCTCGGCATCTGGAACATCGTCTCCGTTGGCGTCGGGAATAAAAAGTAGGTAAGGCGCAGCTCCCACCCACACGCCACCGAATCCCACCTCTAATCCGCTAACTAGATTTAGCCCTTCGCAAAAGACCTTACGTGAATCGAGTTTTCCATCGCCATTAGTATCTTCAAACACCAACACGCGATCGCGTCCCTTGTCTCCCGCGGCACGAACCGGGTACTCGTAGGCTTCGGCAATCCAAACGCGACCACGATCGTCCAGCGCCATGGCGATAGGCTGCTTGACGTCGGGTTCAGCTGCACAGACCTGTACGTGAAAACCCTCTGGCACAACCATCGCCTCAGCAGCCTCTTCCGCTGTGAGTCCGCGATAGGGATATTCATCGGCGACCAATTGGACACTCGGTGAAGTCAGCGGACCAGGCCGGTCGGCGTGGAGTCGGAAATGATCAAAATTGATATGCCCCCATCCACCGCTGCTCTTGTCCACAAGCCGAATGAACATCTCAGCACCCTGCACGCGTCGAACATCAACCACAACACGACTCAAGTCTTCCGTGTTGTTTCCGCTGACCGTAAAAAATGGCTTTTCTTCATCGGGTGCCCACAGTTCGACTTGAGTTTGAGGCGAATTTCCACCTCCGATGTAAAAAGATGCATAACGAGCACTAGCAATGAACGGCAGCGATGTCAAAGTTCCGGTTGCTTCATCGCCAACTTTTTCATAGCCTCCAATCCAGTATTTACCAACGTGCCGGCTGTGCATATCGCGGCGACGCTTATTGACCGTGTCGCCTACGATAGGTTGATCGGCAAAGGCAGAACCCTCTGCGGTCCAGTCGACCAGCGTGCCTGATTCGAAATCTAGATTCAGCTCGCGGCCGTCGCGCGTACGCGGCTTGATGCCCAGTTCATTCGCTGGCGCTATTTTTGCTTCGCCGCCGGAAAACTGCAAATAATCCAGACCTACCATGAAATCGCTAGAAGCTGGATTGGCGCCTGCAATTTTCAAAGCAACGGTGTGTTTTCCAGGGGACAGCGTTTCGATTTCGAAGGTAAGTTGCCCCGTGGACGACACGTTAGCCGCATACAGATCGATCGGCTCGCCGAGCGGCTTGTCGTCAAGCAATAGTTGCACGATGCCGTAATCGCGGGCACAGGTGAGCGCCAGCTGAATCTGGTTAACCTGACTCAATACATCAATTTCGATGGCAAGCGTATCGCCCGGTTTGGCACCGGTCCACCAAAGCTGGCTGCCGCCGCTCCATCGATCGGGCTTGAAGCCATTCATTTGTTGAGGGCGCGCCTGACCAGCGCTAACCGATCGGGGCAGATTCTCCGCTTCGTAAGCACCAGGTACCATGCCATCATCCGAGACAATGATTTTCGGACCACGTTGCGCGGGCGCTTCCGTTAGATAATTTGGTGCAACAGCTTTGAACTCCACGGGCTGGGACTGCTTGAATTCCGCATGGGTAACGGTCTCCAAGGTATGCATGGTAATGTGGGCACCGAGCATTCCTCCAGTCGCCACATCCAATCGTTGATCGCCATTAATATCGACGATCACCAATTGCCGCCCGATACCTGATTGATCATTGACAAGATAGGGCAACCAGTCCACGCCGTCCTCGTTGCGAACTAACTTGAACCAGTAAACGACCGGTCCGGCGTCCCACATTGGACTTTGCTTGTGATGCGACCAGTAGGTCTTACCAGTAACGATGTCTTTGAGTCCGTCGCCGTCCATATCTGCCAGGGCCACGCTATGTAGCTCGCTGAAGACGAGGCCATACTTGTTCTCTGTTGGACGCTGTCCCATGATCGTATGACGTTTGAATTGCAGCTCGTCTCCAGCAGCCACTTGTTCGTACCAAGACAACCCGAAATTATGGGCCGATTCGCTTGTGATAACGTCGCTATCGCCGTCACCATCGACGTCATAGGCATACATCTCGGCCCCTCCACCTCCGTTGGAAAAGGCAACTTCGTGGGATCTCCAACGCTGCCCAACCGCGTTCTGTTTGGGTTGTTCGAACCAGCCTGCCGCGTGCAATAAATCGGCTAAGCCATCACCATTGACGTCGCCAATTCCCAGCCCATGACCGAACTTGGTTGCAGTCACTTGTTCAGATATTGGATGAAACTTCCAAGCATCAAAGGGGTGGTCCCAATCGATCGTGGCAAACCCAAAAAAACCATCGCGCGTGCATACCAGTTCTGGTTGTTGATCTCCTACGATGCTGACAAATTGAGGGGATTCGTTCGATACCCAATCAAATACGGTGTGCTTAGTCCACTGACCGACTCCCCGCCCTGGGTTTTGGTATACGTAAGCGGGAGTCCCCGGAAATCCAACGACGAAAACATCTTGTGCTCCGTCACCGTCAAAATCGTAGACCCAAGAGAAAAAGTTATCCGCATACCGCTCCATCGGTTGAGCCACGGCAGGATAGATTTCATGCTTGGATTGGAAAGTGGGTCCTTCGAACCAATATGGGCCATAAACAACGTCATGTATGCCATCGCCGCTCACATCGCCAACACTGATACCTTCCGAATAATAGGTATCGGTCAATTCCTGGACGGCAAATCTATGAGCAAAATGTTCCTGCGCATGCACTTGCTGTGCTCTGGGAACCATAATCGGGAGAAACAAGAAAGCTAAGACCGCGACAGATTGGCTCGTTGAAGGGAATTTGGGAGAAAGGTTCACTGGAAGATCTCTCTGGGGGGAAGTTGGGTAGGAGTGAAAAACACTGCACCACACGCCTGCGGATTTTCACCACTATTGTATGAATCGTGGATACGCTCGCGTTCCATATATCGCTGCCGCTATCCTAGTTTCTGCTGCCCGGACTATCGCCAGCACACACGGTTGCTGGCATGGTGGCCGCCAGACTCTCAAGTCAGCCGGAGTCAATTTTATTGTAGCCAAAGCTCGTAACCACGTTGGCTGTGAACTTGGAATGATTGAAGATTCAATTAGCTCGCGGTAAAAATGTCCGTGCTTTGGGATTGGAAGAAAGAAACTTCTACCGATTCTCGGAGGCAGCTACAGCACCCGCAGAATAAGATTGTCATTTGCTCTGGGAAAAGTACGTAGGGCACAGCTTACTGATTCTAGCCTTTTTCTATCATGGTTTGCGGGACTTATCCTATGACAGGTTGCGGGATTCAGGCTGAGGCGCTCTATAAATCCTATGGTGGCGCAGGCGGTGTGGCTGCGCTTGCGGGAGTCAACTGTGTGATCGAGACAGGACAGCGAGTGGCCGTGATTGGTAAGAGCGGTTCTGGGAAATCGACCTTGCTAAATCTCTTTGCGGGCTTGGATAGGCCTACCAGCGGGCAACTGACTATCGCAGGTCGCGAATTGCATAGCCTTTCATCTAAGGAGATGGCCCGCTATCGATTGGACACCGTCGGGGTGGTTTTTCAAGCGTTTCAGCTAATCCCGCAACGGACCGCGCTGCAGAACGTAGAAGTACCACTGATTCTGGCTGGCAAGGATCGACAAACAAGATTGCAGCAAGCAACTCAATGGTTGGACAAAGTCGGGCTCTCCCACCGAATCCACCACCATCCGTATGAACTATCTGGTGGTGAACAGCAACGTGTCGCCATCGCACGAGCTTTGGTAAACCAGCCCAAGGTTGTACTGGCAGACGAGCCTACTGGAAATTTGGATACGACGACCGCAAGCGACATTGTTCAGCTGTTGACTGAGTTGTGCAATCAGACTCAGGCTACGTTTCTATTGGTCACTCACGACGTTGATATCGCAGACCGACTTTGCAAACGAAAGCTGATCATGCGCGACGGTCGCTTGACGGAGGCGGACGATGATTCGCACGCGTGATATTTGGTCGATGGCGGCACACAACCTGTGGCAGCGCAAACTCCGCACGCTGCTCAACCTGTTGGGTATCGTAGTCGGTTGCGTAGTCTTGCTAATGACTGCGGCCGGTGTTTCGGGTGTCAAAAATGCAATTCGAATTCTCTTCGATTCCGCTGAAGCGGCTCGCCAGATCGGAGTTCTGCCGGACAGAAATGCTAAAGGTGATCCGCCAAAGGACGTTACCGAAGTAACGGCCGAGATGTCCGAGGAGCGGCGGGAAAGGATCGTATTTCAGTTGGAGCAGAAGTGGCGAGCGGAAAACCGGCAGCCGGGCGCCTGGGAGATAACGCCTCAGCAGATTAAAGAACTGTCTGCGCTGCCCCATGTGCTAAGCGTGGTTCCGGGCGTGAACGTTCCTTGCGTAGTCTCAATTGGGCTTGAAGAGGAAGCTAGTGCTGAACAAGGAGAGACCCCCAAGGTCTCCAATGGTATCACTGGAATTGACTTAGGAAGCTCCCTATCGGCGGGACGCGTAATTGCTGGTGACATGTTGGGCAGCGATTCCAGTAACGAGGTCTTGCTGCACGAATTCGTGGCTTACCAGTTGGGATATCAGAGCGACCCACAACTAAAGCAGCTGCTGGGTAAACAGTTGCACGTCGAGTACCAACCGCGTCGCGGCTCGTTGGCAAATATTTTCAATATGCTGGTCGAAGAATGGGGCCAGTTGTCAGTCCAGGAGCTTGGACAGCAAATGTCATTTATGGATGCGCTGCATCAGCTAATCAACGAGCTCGATTCTACCTCCTTAACTTCGAACCAAAAGCAGTTGCTCAGGCAGCTCTTTCCAAAAGGAGAATTGGGAACCCCTGCTCAATTGCAGCCAATTCAGCGCTCGTTTCGCATTCGTGGTATCGTGCGTGACGGGAATGACGACAGCCTGGCACGGCTGTTTCGTGGCCATTACCAGGGAGGATACGGAGGAATCATCGTAAGCAGCGATGTGGCCTCAGAAATCCATTTGCAAATAAGTGAGAACCAGAGTTTTCACGAAGCCGTTGTCACCGTGGATAGCACTAGCAATCTCGCCAGAGTGATTGAGCAAGTGGAAGCGTCTGGGACTCGGACATTTTCAGCATTGCGCATTTTGGAGAACATGGACCGGCACGTCGATGAGAGTGCTTGGATTGTACTTGGAATAGCCGCAGCAATTCTCTTTACAGCGTCCATTGGCATTTCCAATACATTGCTAGTTTCCGTGCTTGAGCGTACGCCTGAGTTCGGTATTTTGAAAAGCGTAGGTGCCACCAATTCGATGCTGCTGCGGCTGATGGTTTGTGAGGGAGCGATCCTCGGCCTGCTGGGAGCTGTAATTGCCATTGTGACAAGCCTGGCAGCCGCCTGGATTGGTCACGGCATGATTCGGCAATACGTTGAGAGTCGTCTAAATACGGATATTGCTTCTACGCTTTTTCAATTCTCAATGTGGCCAATGCTGGCAGTGATTTGCGTGTCCGTATTCGTTTGCGTTTTGGCTAGCATTTTGCCAGCCTGGCGAGCTTCCCGCCTGGATCCGATTGTTGCCATGAGGCGGACATAGCGCGCCCAGCACCTGGCGAAACCAGCAGACGAATCCAGGATACGGCCTGCCGAGGCCTTTATTTCCAGCAATCTGCCAGGGTCAGGCCAGTTGATGTTGCGGTTGTCGGGCCGTGTTGCCTATAAGGGGATTCAACAGTCGGATTTCATCGTTCCAATTCAACTGAACTGGAATGTCACCCATTGCTTGACGAAACCGATTTTACGTTGCCTAGTCACTTGCGCAAGGAAGGCGTGACCATGGGAATTACTAGATTTGCCTCGAAGCTAAAACGCTCAATCAAGAAGCGGTTGCCGGGATACGAACCGATTCCAGGCAACAAGGCCATCAAAGTGGAAGCAGCTGAAGATGTCCCGTTCTTGGTGCCGACGGCTAAGCTGCACGAAATCTTCGACTCCGCTGATGTTGCTGAAGTTACCATGCTGCCGAGGCTGATTCGCAGCCACAAATGGGCAATGCCCGAACACGAATTGCTGACGCTGGGAGCTCTGACCAAAATTCTTCAGCCGAAATTGGTCGTTGAGTTTGGTACGTTCATGGGAGGTTCAACCCTTTCGATGGCGGCCAACATGCCTGCGGATGGAAAAATCGTGACGATTGACTTGGACCCAGCTGCCAGAAGTACACACGTTCACGGGATGGGCGTTGGTTTGAGTCAATTTGACGTTGGTTGCTTGTTTCGAGGCACTCGCTACGCCTCGATGATCGAGCAACGATTTGCCAATACCGTGGAATTTCACGATCGAGACTTGTTGGACGCCGCGGATCTAGTTTTTGTCGATGCAGACCATACCTATGAATTCGCCAAGCGCGACACGCGAACGGCGATGACATTTGTGAAATCGACTGGCACCATCCTGTGGCATGACTACACCTGGGAGCCAAAGAATCCCGAGTGTGTGGGAGTTACCAAGACTGTCAATGAGTTCTGGGAGCAATTCGGTTGTTGCAGCCAAATCGCCGGGACGCGTTTTGCCCTTTACACTCCGCAATTGGCCGGTAGGCAGTCAGCTGCTGCCTAAACGATTCGCTGCAATTTGGAGCAGACAATGAAGCGTCGCGCGATCGTGACCGTTATCACTCGCAATTATCTGCACTTTGCGTTGGCTTTGGCAGAATCAGTTGCGGAGCATCAGCCTGATTGCGATTTCTACATCTGCATGGCCGATCAGCCGCCAGCCGGTTGGTCCCCTATGGCGGGTCCAGCGAAGGTATTCTACGCAAGCGAATTGCCTATCGATAATTGGCGCAGGTTTGCTTTCCAGTACACGCCATTCGAGCTATCGTGTGCTTTGAAGCCATTCGCCATGAAACATCTTACTTCACGTGACTACGAGGAAGTAGTTTACCTGGATTCCGACATGCGGTTGTATCAACCTCTAGCGGAGGTTTTTGCTGCCCTTGATCAGTACTCGATCGTGTTGACGCCTCATCTCCTGAGACCATTTCCCGTGGACAATGGCCGACCTGGCGAAGAGCTGTTCCTGATGGCGGGAACGTATAATGCAGGTTTCTTGGCAGTTCGCAACGACTCCATCGCGACTGACTTCCTGAACTGGTGGCAACAGAAACTGGAGAAGCATGGGCACAAGGACCTGGCGGGTTCCTTCTTCGTCGATCAAAAATGGCTGAGTCTAGCTACAGGACTATTCTCGCGTGTCTTCACGCTGAGGAATCCAGCATACAACACAGGACACTGGACATTGCCGCAGTTTCCCCTGGGCTCGGACAGTTGCGGCAGGCTGACCATTGATGGCAAGTCGATTGTGTTGTTTCACTTCAGCAATCTAAGTCCTAGCAACCGCAATGAATTCCTGAACTGCCAAAATCGTTTGACGTTCGAGGATGTTCCCCAGTTGGCTCGCATGGTAGACGAATACCACGCAGCGGTTGCTCGATATAACACCAATGGGTTTGCAAATTGGGGCTGCGCTTGGGATACGTTAGAGGATGGAACCGCGATCCACCCAGCTTGGCGAGAAGCGATCCGCCGCGATGAACCGCTATTCGCAGATCTGGAGGATCCTTTTGCGATTCCCGGAAACTCACCTATCGTTGCTAAGTTGACGGCCATGCAAGGCCGCGCCCGGAAATGGCGGCGTGACTGGCGACTCAAAGGCACACAGACGACTGGTCCCGAAGTTGTAAGTCAGTCCAAGAAACTCAAGGGACAACTCAAATCGTTTTTGTCGAAAGTCGGTCTGCGTCGCAAAGCCGCTTGATTCGACCCGATCATACCTGGAAAGGAGACCCAACTCATGTCCAACAAAGCACCTGTCCGCGTCTTTATTGGTTCTGGAGAAGCTAGCGTACTAGAACGAAAGACGTTGATCTACTCACTTCGCAAGCACTGTTCGCGAGAGCTGGACATCTACGTCTTCAACGGTACGCACAATGCCATCGAACACAACGATGAGCCGCCCGTCCTGGCAAATATGTCGCTGAACGTAAAGTATCGCAATTACACGGAATTCAGCAATTACCGATTTCTAATTCCCGAGATCTGCGGTCATGAGGGACGAGCGATCTTTTTGGATTCCGACATGGTCTGCCTCGGCGATATCGCCACGTTCTACGATTTGCCCATGGAAGACAACGCGATGTTGGCCAAGCCGGAGGCCTACCAGGGAGACAGCTGCTGGGGAATGAGCCAAATTCTTTTCGATTGTTCGAAATGCCATTTTGATCTCGAAAAAATATTCAGCGAAATTGATGCGGGCGAGTACACGAACGCAGACTTGCATCAAATGAAGCCGGATTTCCTGAAGAAGTATCCTTACAAGCTGGGCAGCTATGATGCAACCTGGAACGTTTTCGATCAATGCGATGCGTCGACCAATCTGGTGCACTTCACCAACCTCGGCACACAACCCTGGAAATTCCCGGGACATCCGTTCGAGCATGTCTGGTTCAAGTATTTCAATGAAGCTCGCAAGGCGGGAGTGATCACAGGACAGGATCTCAAAAAGACGTTGTCGCGAGCCTACGCTAGGCAGGACATCCTGAATCCGGCCAAGATCGCCGATGACAAATCTGCAAGTAAGTCTGCCAGTCCGGCCACTTTACCAATGGTGGCAGCCAGTTCCAAGGAACCGCACGTGTTCAAGAAATTGGAACGCAAGTTCCGTAAATTCTGGCGTGGCGAAAAGAAGGCGGGCTAGGGAAGCACCCCTGCGACAGGAGTCCTATCGCTTTCGCCTGGGAGTCGCGCGGCTGCGGGCTGCGCTTGCTGCGAACCCGAACGTGTCGATTCGAATTCATTAAATTCGTTGACGACCAGCCAGCAGCTCGGGTGCGGCGTCTGTAACCGGCATGAGGCCAACATGAATTGCAAGCAATTGATTCCCGGTAAGCAAGCGAAGCTGACTCGTGTCGTGGCGTGCCAGGGCGCGGTGCAGCTTGCCTCTGCAGTAGCTGCCATGCGGACGGTGGATGGACAGTCAACAGACGATGTTGAGGTGGAAAACCATCTCTTGGTTCACGATCTTAGTGCTCCCGAGGGCCAAATCGAAGAGTTTGCCCGCTGCATTTTCGAATTGGCTAACAAGGTTGAAAGTTGGAAAACGCAGCGGTTTGTCCCTCTGGCCGATTGCGTCCGCCTTCAATCCGAACTTGCCCGCAAGAACCAGCGGCCGCTGTGCCTGCTGAGCGACTACACTGGTATCGAAAACTGTGACCAGCTGTACGTTGGTCAGAACAACAAGTTTGTGCCAACTTGGCTTCGGCATTCTTTCAGCGATGCGAAGCATATTTGTTTTGGCGATGGCATCGCCGTCAACTTCACCAACACCTATTATCGCCCTAAGGAATATCTTTCGAGAGAAGCAAAACAACCGTGGCTGAAGCGTGCGCGCCGCGGCGTCAAATCGGCGATCAAGCGGATTCTTGGGATGCAATCGCAGCAGAATTCAGTGGAATACTCCACCGATTTTGATCTTCACTGTCTCTTGCTCAAGAACCTCTTCGATCAAAAGCTAAGCAATGTGACGGAAATCAACGCTCGGCACTTCATGGAGCTGTTCGAATCTTTCGCAGAGGATTTTTCCTCACTGGCGCCAGTCGCGCATGCAGAACTCTCGCAGTTGCGGGAATCTCCCGGTACGAACGTG
>JAGQPR010000039.1 GCA_020426625.1 Planctomycetales bacterium | reverse complement strand
TCGATCCAAAGCTGGGAATTGAAACACATCGTGGCCGATGAAGTGCTGGACGTGGCTCGACCGCTGCTCGGTCTGGAGGAAGATTCCAATACCAGTGACGAAATTAGTATCTCTACCGATGCCTTTGGTTCGAGGATCTTCGCTAAAGGTGATGCTGACAAGATTCAGAATCTCAAGGACCTGATTACGCAGATGGACGTCGTTCCAGTTGACGACGGCACTGGTCCCGGAACGGTTGTGCTGCCCGAGTTTCAGCGTCATCAAGTGGTGGGGATCGAATTGCAGCTAGCCTACGACATTGTCTCTCAGATGCTGGCTGGCGCGCCAGGTGTTCGACTTGCACAAAACGTTGCTTCAAACCAGTTGATCTTGGAGGCTCGCCCCGACGAACAGGAGCGAGTGCGTCAAACTCTTAGCAAATTGGCCGGAGAAGCTTCGGACTTCAAGGTCATTCAGCTGCGGAATCTAGATACTCAAATGGCCATCGCTGCCATCAAGAAGTTTTTCAACTTGACGGACGATGCCGACGGTGAGGCAGGTGGCCCAGTCATCGACGGTGATTTGCTGGCACGGCAGGTGTGGATTAAGGGCTCGGCAACCCAGATTCAGCAAATCGAGCAACTGCTGTCAACCTTGGAATCCAAAACTGCCAGCAACGAGCTGGAAGGCATCAAGGTTTATCCTGGGCTCAAGGGAGACGCCCTGTCGCAAGTCAAAGCGCTTTGGGAAATGCGTAATGGCTCTGCTCACCCAATTCGAGAGATTGGTTCCATCGGTGGCTCACGCAATCGCTCCTCTCTGCCCGAGCGAAGCTTCCCTCCACGCCGGCCAGCCCCCAATGGATTTCGTCCACAAGGGAACGCATCGCCGGAGCCCGCAGACGAGGCGTTGCAACCCGCAGTGGATTCCGAGGCGTCAGTCAGAGTACCCAGTGGTAAGTTGACGGCGGTGATTCAAGAAGACCCCTCGGCTAGCGACTCATCGTCCGCAAATTCCAGCCCTGGTGCCCCGATTACAATCATGGAGGGCCCCAACGGTTTGATCGTCGCTTCGGATGATCCTGAAGTATTGCGTGAGTTTGATAGCATCTTGCGGATGGTCAACGACCAGGCCCTGCTAGCAACAGCAGAGCCAACGATTATTTATTTGACGAACATCAAAGCTGAAGCAGCCAAAGAATTGTTAACAAGCATCCTTAGTGGAACCTCCAGCTCTTCGAGCGGCGGAGGTGGCTTGCTGGGCGACATGGCAGGCGCGGTTCTCGGGGGCGGTTTCGGCAGTTTGTTGGGTGGTGGAGGCGGCGATTTGCTTTCCTCTTCGAGCGGGATCTCATCTGGTGACTACTCGATGATTGCCGATCCGCGCTTGAACTGCTTGATTGTACAGGCCAATGCGGCCGACATGCGACTGATCGAGCAACTGGTGAGCATTATCGATCAAGTTGAAAGCCCTTACAGCATTGAAACACGTGGCCAGCTGAGGCTAATTCCGGTGATTACTCAGGACGTGGCCACGGTTCTGAACACCATCAAATCGCTCTACGGCGATCGCATCGAAGGAAATAGCAGCGGCGGAGGCGGTGGTCGTGGGGGCGGCGGAGGAGGAGGTCAGCCAGATCCAGCAGCCTTCATTCAGGCTCTCCGTGGTGGAGGCGGTCGAGGTGGAGGTGGAAACAATTCGCAACTGGCCGAACCCAAAATTTCGCTCGGTGCCGACGAAGCCAATAATATGTTGATCGTAATGGCCCAACCCAAACAGATTGCAGAGATCGAGGAATTGGTAGCCCAAATTGATCTGGCAGGTGCCGCGAACGAAGAGGTCGTGGACTATGCCTACCTCGATGGATGGGTTACCACCGAAGTGCTCCAACAGGGCTTGCTGAGGATACTCGGGCCACAGGCCAGGACCAGTTCATCGCAAGGTCAAACAGCACAAAACTCTGGTAGTTCCAGCGGTGGTGGAGGAGGGGACACGAGCGATGCAGCGGCACAGGCGCGGCGAGCAGCCTTCTTTGAGTCTTTACGCAACGGTGGAGGAGGATTCGGAGGACGCGGCGGTACAACCGGAGGGGGAGGAGGCTTTACTCCTGGTGGATTTGGCGGCTTTGGTGGACGCGGCGGTACTACCGGGGGATTCGGTGGGTTCGGTGGACGCGGCGGTACCACAGGGGGTTTCGGTGGACGCGGCGGTACGGGAGGGGGAACTGGCGGACGCGGTGGCCGCTAAGTGCTTTTCATGAGACAATATTGCTATGTGCACTAGAGGGCTGTCGACCTCGATCATCACTGCAGGCATCGTAGCCTGGTCCATCGAAATCTTAATCAACGGTCCATGGCGGCTCGGGCTAGCGAAGAATTCAGCAGCGCTGTCAGTGCCTGACGTCGTGACTGCGCGAATTAGCCACTGATTGTTGTTCGATGCTCAAATCATCGCAATCATAAGATCAAAACGAAGCGAGTACGCAATGGTGATGCTTGAGGCAGGTGAAATTCTATTCAAGCGAGGTTTGCTCGATAGCGATCAGCTGCAACAGCTTCGCGAACAATCGCTCGGCGCTGGCGAACTCGTCAATACGGCCATTGGCAAAGGAATGGTTGACGAAGAACCTGCTCTGCGTGCCCTGGGCGAAGAACTGGGAATGGAGTTCGTCGACTTGCGAAACGCGGAAGTCGATTTGGAAGTCGTTAAAAGTTTCCCGCAAAAGCTGATTTACCGACATTCGTTGTTCCCGCTGGGGCGCAGCAATGGTTCGTTGACCTTGGCAACAAGCGATCCGCTGGACGTTTACGCTCTCGACGAAGCCAGCGCGGCGACCGGATTAACGATTGTACCTGTCGTCGCCGAGCGCGCTGAAATCGCTCGCTTGATGAAAAAGTATCTGGGCGTTGGCTCAGAGACTGTCGAAGGACTGATGGCCGCCCGCGAAGAAGAAGGCGACATCCAGCTGTTGGAAGACTTGGAGGTTGACGGCAGCGAGTTGAGCGAAATGGCTCAGGAAGCTTCCGTCGTTCGCCTGGTGAATGAGATTTTGGTTGAGGCAATCGACACTAGAGCCAGCGACGTGCATTTGGAATCGCAGGCTTCTGGCTTGGTGGTCCGTTACCGCATCGACGGAATTCTTCATGATCAACCTGTTCCACCTGAGATTAATCGCTTCCAAGCTGCGATCATCAGCCGATTGAAAATTATGGCGCGGCTAAATATTGCCGAAAAACGCTTGCCCCAAGACGGTCGTATCAAGCTGAAGGTGCATGGAAGAGAAATCGACATTCGTCTTTCTGTGATACCGATGATTCATGGCGAGAGCCTGGTCATGCGTATCTTGGACAAAGGGGCGATGAAGTTCGACTTGCAGGGCTTGGGCATGGATCCACTTACCTATTCCGTGTATAGCCAGATCATTCGCCTGCCCCACGGTATCGTACTTGTCACTGGTCCTACTGGATCGGGAAAAACCACTACGCTGTATAGTTCACTTTTGGAGATTCGCAGCCCGGAAAACAAGATTATCACCACTGAAGATCCGGTCGAATATCAGCTTTCGGGCATCAATCAGATCCAGGTGCATACAAAAATTGGCCTGACTTTTGCCGCCTCGCTTCGCAGTATATTGCGACATGACCCCGACATTGTCCTGGTGGGCGAAATACGAGACCAGGAAACAGCCGAGAACGCAATCCAAGCCTCGCTGACTGGCCACATGGTGTTCAGCACGTTGCACACCAATGACGCGGCGGGTGCGTTTACGCGAATTGTAGACATGGGGATTGAGCCCTTCCTAGTCTCGAGCACGGTGGAAGGCATCATGGCTCAGCGTCTGGTCCGACGACTTTGTAAGGATTGCAAAGAAGCTTATCAACCAGCAGTTGAAGACTTGCCCAACGACTTTCCTTGGGAAAAACTGGCTGGCCAACCTCTCTATCGCAGTGTCGGCTGCCGGACTTGCCGCAATGTCGGATACACCGGTCGAATGGGAATCTACGAACTGTTGGTTACCAATGAGGAAATCAAATCCCTTGCCCATGATCGTGTCAGTACCTGGCAAATCAAACAAGCCGCGCTGAAGGCGGGCATGCGAACACTGCGAATGGACGCCTGGGACAAAGCAATTCTTGGCGGCACCAGCGTCGACGAAGTGCTTCGCGTCACCAAGGGAGATCGGGTAGCTTAGCTGAACTACGTCATATCTTGAGGAAAGGCTCGCAGGGGAACGGAGCTCGTTGCTCCTTCTCCGCCGCACAGGCTTCGTTGCAAATTACATTTTTTAGCACGACTTGATCATGCCAGATTATGCGTACGTAGCTCGAGACATGAGCGGACACAGGAAGGTTGGTGTCCTGACCGCGAACAACCAACGCGATGTGTTGACCCAGCTGGACAGCTTGGCGTTGATGCCGGTGGAGATCAAAGTCGCCCAAGATTCCAGCTCGATAAGAACCAAGCGAGTTGGTGGCCAGGTGATGGCCAATACTTACAACCAGTTGGCAGCGTTGTTGCGGAGTGGCGTGCCATTGTTACGAGCCCTGACAGTTGTCAGCAGTCAGGCTAGCAAGCCCGCTCTCAAAGCTGTTCTGGAAGACGTCAAGCTGCGCGTTGAGGATGGCGAACCCCTACCCAACGTGATGGCCCGCTATCCGCGAGTATTCAATGACATGGCCGTCAACATGGTCAGAGCGGGAACCGAGGGCGGCTTCCTAGAAGACGCTCTAGAGCGGATTGCCGCATTTACGGAACAACAGGAAGACATGAAGGGGCGCGCTGCTGGGGCATTGGCATATCCTATTTTCTTGGCCTGCGTGGGCACGGCGGTGGTTTCGGTACTGGTGATTTTCTTCGTGCCTAAATTCGAACCTCTATTCAAATCATTGCGTGACAAGGGCGAACTGCCTGCTGCGACGGACCTGCTGTTGGGTTTCAGCGCGTTCCTACAAAGCTACTGGATGGTGATCATTGGTGCGATTGTCGTGGGCATCGTCAGCTTGATTAGCTTTCTGCGCAGCGACAACGGCAAGTACTGGCTGGATTGGATGAAAATCAAGATGCCAATGTTTGGCAATATTTTCTTGAGTTTGGCCGTAGCCCGTTTCTGCCGAGTACTGGGCACACTACTCGAAAACGGAGTGCCGATTTTGCGTTCGCTAGATATCAGCCGTATGGCTGCTGGCAATCGCATTCTTTCCGCTTCCATCGAGAAGGCCAGCGAAAACATTACTGCTGGCGAAAAACTTGCCGCGCCCCTGGCGGCATCTGGGCATTTCCCGAATCAGGTCGTCGAGATGATCTCGGTGGCCGAGGAGTCCAACTCGCTCGATACAGTCATGGTGCAAATATCCGACAGCTTGGAGCGAACCACATTTAGGCGAATGGACATCATGGTTCGATTGCTCGAGCCCTTGATGTTGCTCATAATGGCTGGGATCGTATTTTTTATCGTTTTGGCGTTGATGGTACCGCTACTTAGCAGCGCTGGCACGGTTTAATACATCCGTGTTCCGCTCAACGGCGGACCGGGTGTTTCCCAGGTGTCGCCTGAAAGAATAGCCGCAAACCTTTGTTTTGGATGGGAATGTAATGAGTCGAAAATACCAAAGAAAGTTGTCAAGCAAGCGTCGGTCTGGTTTCACCTTGTTGGAAGTCATGTTGGTGCTGGTGATCATTGCCGCCATCGCAGGTATCGCGGTAGTCAACCTCGGCGGATTTCAAGAGCGAGCCATGATCAGCAAGACCAAGACGGAAATCAAAGTTTTGCAGAATGCGCTTGAGTCCTACAAACTGGAATTGCTGTCATACCCACAGCAACTGGAGGCCCTGTATGAGAAGCCCTCTGGTCTGGCCAATGACAGCGACTGGTTTCAAGTCTTGAAGGAGCCAGTTAAGCCTGACGCTTGGGGAAACCCTTACGAGTACACTGTGAACGGCTCGTCCTACGAACTTAAGAGTCTTGGACCTGATGGTCAAGCAGGAACCGACGACGATATTTCCTAGCCTAGGATCCGATTGCGTAGCCAATGCCTACTTCGGCAAGCAAATCGATTTCGCGCCGAGTGGTGGTCGACAGCGCTTTAGGCATTTGCCACAACGATCTTTTCTGTCGGCATCGTTTGCTTCCCAAAATATAGGCTTCGGAGACATGTCGCACGCAATTCCAACATCGAGCAGCAAGGTTGGCAACAATCCGCGAAGCGCATTTACTCTGTTGGAATTGATGCTGGTGCTCGCCATTTTGGTGGCAATCGGCGCAATCATGACGCCCTCACTGGGAGAGATATTCGAGCGACAGAAACTAAAAGGAGCTGCCAACGAAATTCGTCTTCGCTTCGAGCAGGCGCGGTTGGAGGCGATGACCACCGGCCAAACTCAGGTGTTTGAATGTGTGCTGGAGAGCGGGAGCTTTTCCGTTAAGCCATTGATTCTCCAGTCCGATGCGGTTGATGCCGGCGCAGGAGCAACGCTTGTTTCCGGCGGAAACTTGGTTGAGACTCAAGAGAATGGCTTTGTGACCGCAGCCGATGCGACTCAGGATGCGTTGGAAGAATTAGAAAATCAAATTACTTTTGTCAGTTGCGTTGTGGCGACCGACGTGCGAGCCTTTAGTACCGCTCAAGAGGCTCAATCTGGTGCGATCGGATTGAACGATCTTTCCACCATGACCATGTCCCAGCGAATTCTGTTTTATCCAGACGGTAGCACCAGTTCCGCTGAAGTCCAGCTGAAGAATAGTCGTGGTGACATTCGTGCAGTGCAGATTCGTGGGCTGACCGGCGCATCGCAATCGCTGGCTGTGTTGGACGTTCCATCCGGAGAGGTCGCGGAATAGACTCCGTTTCGCATTCAGACCTACTCAAACAAGTGTTTTCAGGCCCAAAACGGAGCGTCACGTGGATCAAATCGCAAGGGGTATGACCATGCTCTCTTCAGCTTCGTATCATTCCAGCCGCCCACCGCGGCTTGGGTTGTCTTTGCTTGAAGTTGTTTTGGCTCTAGCGATCTTGGGATTTGCCGCTGCCTACCTGGCCCAGGCGATGCGTTTGGCAACTAACAACGCAATACAAGCACAAAAGTTGACCGAAGCCGAAATCGTGGTGGAGAGCGTCATGAATCAGGTGATCGCAGGTGTTATACCTTCTGATCCCGTAACGTGGACACCCTACTCGACATCGCTAGGGCAGAGCGAATGGATGTACCAGATTCAAAACGTGCCCACCGAAGTGGAAAACATGATTGGATTGCAGGTTGCTGTTCGCAAGGTGGATCCGACAGCTGCAATTGCCTCCAACGAAGTGGATTTGTATGTCAATCGTTGGATCATTGACCCTACATTGGAATTGGATGTTCTGCCCGCAGAGGAAGAAACCGGCAGCTACTAGCGGTGGATGCAAATCGAGCGGAACCAACGACCGGCAGACTAAGCATCCACGCAGAGATTGTTTCCGCATTACTAGCCGCTTTGGCGATAGCCACGGTTGTTAAAGCATCTGAAAACTTGCGCGTTGATGCTTACAATCGCAACCATTTAGTCATCACACGTATTTAGAATACTGGGAAACATCCCATGCCAAGACGAACACATAAGCACACCGGCAGTCGCGGCGGTTTCACGCTGTTTGAACTGATGCTATCGTTGGCGCTGGTGGTTGTGGCCACGGCATTGATCGGTTCGTTGATGCAGCTGTATTCACGCAATTTCGCAACTCGCGGCGACGACATTCGGCGACAACAGTTGGCGCGTTCGCTGCTCAGTATGATTGCTGACGATATCCGTTCCGTTGTTTTGGAACACGAATACGATCCTAGTGTCTTGGAACAATTGTTAAACTCCGGTGGCGGAAGTGGCGGCGGCGGGGCAATAGCTGGCCAGAGCATGGGCAGCTCCAGCACTGGTAGCTCCAGCACTGGTAGCTCCAGCAGTGGTGCAAGCGCTGGTAGTGCAGCTGCGGGCGCATCGACCGGTGGAGCAGGCTCTACCGCCAGCGGCGCTGCTGGGGCGGGCACTAGCGCGGCGTCCAGTTCAACCTCAACCAGCGGCTCCAATACGGCAGATTTGGAAGAAACGGTTACCACGGAAATTCCCATGGGTATATACGGTGACCAAACTACGTTGATGATCGACGTTAGCCGCGTCCCGCGCCCCGACGAATACGAAATCATCCAAACCAGCGCGCTAAATGCCACGTTAACCGATCTCCCTGGGGACTTGAAAACCGTAACGTACTTTGTGCAGTCGGCGACCAACCAGGGAGTGCAGGACGTCATGACTTCCTTCACGCAATCCGGCAGCTCAAGTGGCTTTAGTTCGGGACTGGTGCGCCGCGCCTTGGATCGTAGAGTCACCGCCTACGCCGAAGAAACGGGTGACACGGACCGTTTGTTGCGCACGGGTGATCTGGTTGCACCTGAGGTGATCGGTATTGAGTTCTCCTATTTTGATGGAACGCAGTGGCTTCAGGAATGGGATTCTTCGACGCAGGCGCTGCCCTGGCTGATCAAGATCAACCTGGCCGTCCAGTCTGCCTCAGGGAGCGAAGTCAATCAAGCACTTGCCGGTACGTTGGTCAGTATGCTTACCCTAACTGACCGCGAACAATACGGTATCGACGTTTATGAGTTGACGGTGGCCATTCCTGGTGCGCAACTGCATGCTGACGAAGTCATGACCGAAGACCAGTCGGCGGGTATGGAATCGATGGGACTGTAAGCTCCGATCTGTACAGTAGGCTTTCAAGAATGAAATTTGTGAAAAGAAAACAACTTCGTCAGGCTAGGAAGAGATCAGCATTTCTGTTGATTCTGGTGTTGGTAGTGGTAGCCATGGCCTCGCTGGCTGGACTGACGTTCGCGCGTTCGATGTTGAATACACATAAGATCAGCGTGGCTTACAGCTCTCGATTGCAAGCGAGGATGTGTGCCGAGTCGGGTTTGCAGTCCGTGCGCTTGTTCGCAGCGTTGTCGCGCTCTGAACGCGATGAGTTGGGAGGTTCAGAAGTCAACGATCGCTTCTACGCCCGCAATGTAATGCCCAACTTGGATCCCGAGCGGCGCGGCAATTTTACGATTATCTCGCCAGCCATGGATGAATTCGGCAGCTATTCAGGCCTGCGATACGGGTTGCAAAACGAATCGTCGAAATTGAATCTGAATGCACTGGCCCAGCTGGATGCGATGGCAGCTGCTGGTGATGTTACCGCAGCTGCGACCGGCCAGTCCTCCAGTGGGGATGCGATGTCGATGCTCGCCAGCGAGCTAACGGCAGGTGTTTCCTCGTCCATTGCTGCTGATATGCTCTTAGCGATTCCCGGAATGACAGAGGATATCGCTGACGCTATCCTCGATTGGATGGACGAAGACGATGAGACGCGACCTTATGGCGCTGAATTCGACTACTACGCCCAATTGCCAACTCCCTACCGCCCCACCAATGGCCCCATCAATTCGGTAGAGCAATTGCTGTTGGTCCGCGGCGTCACGCCCCAGTTGCTTTTTGGTTATGACGTCAATCGCAACGGAGTGTTAGACGATGCTGAGTCGCAGCAGATGGGTATGATGGGTAACGTCTCAGGCTCAAGCGCAGGAATTGCCAGCGGAGTTGATAATGTTGGACCGCCCGCGCTCGGTTGGTCGCAGTATTTGACTGTCTACAGCATGGAAAAGAATGTCGATCAGTTCGGCGAGCCGCGTATCAACATCAACGCTAGTGACGATATGCAGCAATTGTACGACGATCTTTTGGCAGCCCTGGGAGACGAGACGGCTGCGAGTTTTATCGTGGCCTACCGCTACGCTGGCGCACCGGGCGGAGACGGCACCAGTCCGCTGATGGCGTTAGCCACCATGGCGGCCGCAGAATCCAGTGAAATCGACGGTGCCCTCGGTGCCCAATTGCAGTCTTTGCAAGCCGCGTCTGGCGACAATCAAGCCAATGGCCAAGCTCAAACCCAACCATGGAGCTTAGACGCCTTTTCAACCTTTGACCTCACGCAGGCCGGAAGCGTCACATTCGGACAAGTACTGGACTTGTTTGACGCAACGGTCACCGTCCAGCAGGGAAATGCACAAGTCGTCTATTCCTCCCCATTTGGATCGCTACCCGGTGAAATGGCGCTAGCGATGCCACTGCTGATGGATTCACTCACAACCGTCGATGCTCCGGGGATTCCAGGGCGGATCAACATCATGACCTGTCCACAGGAGATCCTTTACGGAATACCAGGACTACCAGACGAGAAAGTGCAGATGATTCTCGAAGCGCGAGTAGATGGATCAGAGAGCGAAACTCGCAAACACGAAACTTGGCTCGCCGTTGAATCGATACTAACGATGTCCGAGATGCGGGCCCTGTTGCCGTTGATCACTTGCGGAGGTGACGTATACAAGGCGCAAGTCGTTGGATACATGGAGGGTTCTGCCGCATTTTCCAGGCTAGAGGCGATCGTCAGTGGAGTTGGCGACGTACCGGAAATACTGTTCTTCCGCCGGCTGGACAATCACGAACGTGGTTTCGATATCCCCACACTCGGACAACGGTTTGATGCCACACTTTCTGGTGGAACCGTTATGCAATAGGCATCATTTCCGATTGCAGTGAGTAGAATAGCTAAAGCAATTGCACCTTGCGTTTTGAAGAGAGATCACCGTGGCTAAGAACGTCCTTATTGATTGGCAGCGAGATGGGCTGATCGTCGCAACTGGCACGCACCGTGGAACGAAAGTCTCCCTGGAACAGATAAACCTGCAGGCTATCGGAGGGGAATCGAAGAATTCCAATGCAGTTGAGGCAGTTCGTCAGGCCGTAGCCGCACTGGGGCTTGGCAAGAGCGATGCGACCGTGGTTGTTTCGCGCGAGTTAGTCGAGGTTCGCACGGTTTCCATTCCACGAATTGACGCAAATGAATTGCCGGATGTAATCCGCTTCCAAGCTCAACGCCAGCTGGCCAACATGGGCGAAACTTGGCCGCTAGACTTCATTCTTCTTCCCAATGAGCCCGGGCAAGAAATGCAAACTGCGCTGGTCGGTGTCATCTCACCTGCGCACCTCGCTGAGATTGAAACGGCGTGTAGTAATGCCGGTCTGACGCTGGCGCACGTTGCCCTGCGTCCGATCGAAATCGCACGATTCACTTCAACTGCTGGCCTCTTGCCGGCCACCGGCAATGTGCTCTTGGTATGCATGACCAATAAGAACGCCGACTTGATGATCTTGAGCAATGGTCGCGTCATCCAGGTTCGTGCAACCAAGTTGCCGTCCGATACCGCACTGATGGCCAGCACGATCAATGGCGAAATTCGCCGCAGCTTGATGGCTGCTTCGAATCAAATTGGCAACCAACCCTTGAGTGCTGCTGTGGTGATTTCGGAGGCTTCTCTGGCCGACGCAATTGTAGCAGCGGTATCGGAAGCGTCGGGTGCTAGCGTCAGCCACGTTGATGCAGCGACTGTGCTGCCTAAGTCTTCAGATCAACAGGAGCTTTCTCAGACGGTTGGCCACCGGATTGCCGCATTGGCAGGGGCCTTGGCTCTCCCTTCTGCCACCAAGCAAACCACGATCGACTTCAAGAACCCCAAGCGACGTCCGCCCAAACAAAGCAATACTCGTACCTATATCTTGGCGGCTGCAGCTGCAGCGGTGTTGGTGCTAGGTGGCGGATACTGGTGGTATGCGACGAATCGAGATCTCGACCAGCAGCTGACACTGTTGCTCGACGACAACAAGATGAAAGAAGAACGCATCCCCGCTGCGCAAAAAAATATGAAGGACGTGGAATTGATCCGTAGATTCCTCGATAGCTCTCCGAATTGGTTGGATGAACTGACATACATCTCGCACAATATTCCTCCAGCCGATAGCGTTCGCATCTATGGAACGGAGTTGACCGCCACCGACAGAGGCGGGCAGATTCGTATCGAAAAAGTCTTGGCGGAGTCAGACGAGGTGATTACGGAATTTGAAGAATCGCTCCGCGTGGACGGAAAGCACATCGTTGAAGGAGCTGCTCGCATTGAGCGCAGCGTTCCCGCAGATAACTACCGTTGGGAGATTCAGGAGACAATCTCCTTGATGGATCGCGGATGGAAACTAATTGATGAATTGAAGCTGACGGAAAACGCTTCATCCACTGACGAAAGCGATGGTTCAGACGAGAAACAGCAGCCGGGCAAGGCCGAAGAGGCAGACGAAAGCCCGTCCCCACAGCCAGATGGGCAGGGCCCACAAAGTCTCGACGATAAAGTAGTTGTGGGCAGCTAGCATTCAATGAATGCACGTGGAGCCGAGGATCGTCACACAGCTCACAAGATCATGCTCCATTGTTTCAAGGCACGTTCAACACTCCTAGACGACTAAACGCAAGCGAAATCATACCAATGGCAATGACTCAACGAGAACGATACTTGGCAATAGGCGTGGGTGTCATCGCTGGCATATTCGGCGTGCAGTACGCATTCAACTCGTTGCGGGCAAAACTGGATGCTAAGTATCGGCAAATCGAAGTTGCCGAAAAGAAGCAAACGGACATCATGCGCGAGCTGAATGATGGATTCATTGCCAAGAAACGACTGCGTGCTTTGGCAGAGAAATCGCTACCCAACAAGATTGAAGCGGCAAACGCCCAGTATTCAGACTGGCTAACAACGATTAGTCGAGAATCCGGATTGGAGGGAATTACGGTCGCCAGACAGGGGCGCCCCAAACCCAATGGCGCGTACACGGCTTATGACTTTAGTTTGAAAGCGGATTGCAACACGGAACAGGCACTTGACTTCCTCGCGAAGTTCTACGATCGAGATCTATTGCATTCCATTCAGTCGTTTAAGATGATTCCTTCACGGGACAAACGCGACCAGTTCACATTGCAGGTTCAAGCCAGGGCACTTTCCTTGGCGGCTGCGGCCGAGAATCAAAAACCATCGATGCAATCTTCTGGACGTTTGGCGATGACCGCTGATGAGTACAAACAAGCAGTCTTGGACCGAAATCCGTTTTCGCCTCCCAATGGCGCACCTAAGCTCGAAACGCGAGAGCTCAAGCTGACTCTTGGGAAAAGTGCTGATGAAGAATTGAAGACCAAGGACGAAGAAGGGCATGGCGTCCAACTAAAATTGGTATCGACCGAACTCCCGCCCGGCTTGCGAATGCGTGGGAACCGGCTCACTGGACGGCCCGAGGAAGCTGGGCGCTGGAGTCTCGAATTCGAGGCGGTCGACGATGGATGGCCCAACATGTCTTCGCAAGGCAAAGTTGCCGTCGTGGTGGAGGAACCGCCACCTCCAGAAGTCAAGGTAGAGCCAAAGGGCTTTGATCCAGCTACTCAGGCGTATCTGTCTGCCATAGTCACAGGTGGGCGCGGCCCGCAAGCTTGGGTGCAGTCTCGTACCGAAAGTAACAAGCTGTACAAGTTGAATGTCGGCGAAGAGCTTAAGATCGGGACCATTCAAGCCAAAGTGATCAGCATCAATCCCAGCGAAGAATTCGTGCAATTCGAATCAGACGGCGCCCGTTGGATTTGCGATATGGGCAACAAGAGTCTTGCCAAGTCCTATGAAGAAAGCATGAAGGATGACTAGAACCCGATGCATATCGCGCTCGGCAATCGATGTTCTTTAGGGTTGGTTTTTGGCAGGTACTCAAGTCTCCAGACTCTAGCGAACAATTAAATTCTGCGCTGGCATATCGCTAGCTGCGACTTACTTGCGGCTTGCACACAAACTCTTTGTGCTTGGCCAGCAGCTTGCGTACCGATTTGTCTCTGGGCTGCTGCAACTCGGTGAATGAAATCTGCAATTGCTCTTCACTACTGCCGCGAGCGGTAACTTGCACCGGCATTGGCAGCGAGTCCTTAAGATCACCAGGGTCAAAGCCTTTGGGGCCATTCATTACGAGAATCAACCCCTCTGGACGTTTGGTATGAAGAGTAAGCCACGGTTCACTCTGGCCGGGCAGTACATAGCGTGCCGTGGACTGTTCGTCCCACCGCCAGCGTCCGCCGCCTGCCGATTGGTGGATGGCTTGAATGAACACGCTTAGAGTCTCAGCTGGCCATACAATTGTTCGGCCCGGCGGAAACCCCTTGCGAAGAGAATGCCAGCGTTGCTTGAGAACTTTCCAAGGCATTTGTTGCTTTGGGTCCGCGCTCGCAGCCAGCTCTTTCTCGGGCGTCGTCTTCCCGAGAAACGCATTGCAAGCTTCATCAATGAATTTCCAAAACTGCGCGGTGTCAATTTCTTCCAAACTGTGTGGACGCAATTCCAACTCCATCCACTGACCTGCGGCCCGTGCTCGCGATCGCGGCTCGTTGCTATAGATCTCCACGTTGTCTAACTGATTCAACGTCGGCAGATCGACGACTGATTCCAATTGCGCTTTGGTGAACGCCCGTCGCGGCAAGCGGAGTTTAAGTTTCAGCAGCCAAGTTTCGGCGGTGATCGCATGCAAGAACCAACCGCGACTCTTTACCGGACCCCTAATTTCGACAATGCTGCGGTTGTCCCAATTTGTGGGTGAGAAGCCATTTTGAGCTTCGATGCGATCGATCAACTTGCTCAAAATTCTGCGGTCCCAGCGAATCGGCTGTCCAGCTCGATCGAGACAATCTTGCGTATGCCAACGTCTGCCGTCAGCCTGCCAGGGAAGCAGCGTGCCCCGGCCAATGTTCTCCAATTCGATGTCGCCCTCTTGAACTTCCGCATCGTTGGAGGAGTAAGTTTCCCGTTCGACGTACTCGACCGATTCCATCAGCGGAAGCAGTGCTTCGCCCGTGTGGCTCCGCAGCAGAGGTGGCTTAGGCGATTCAGATTTCTTGCTTTTTTGGCTCGACGCAGGACGTGCGGTCTTAGCGTATGCCACCAGTTCCTCAGGTGTTCCGGAGAAAACAATCTGGCCACCGTCAGCCCCGGCTTCCGGACCGAGATCGATGACCCAGTCGGCCGCCTTAATCACATCCAGATTGTGTTCGACAACCACAACGGAATTGCCCAAGTCGACCAACCGCTGTAGAACTTCGAGGAGCTTGATAATGTCCGTAAAATGCAAGCCGGTCGTGGGTTCATCCAGAAGATAGAAAGTCTTGCCGGTATCTGGACGTGCTAGTTCGGTCGCCAGCTTGACGCGCTGCGCTTCTCCGCCTGATAAAGTTGGAGCGCTTTGTCCGAGGGCAATATAATCCAGTCCCACATCGACCAAAGTTTGCAGTATTCGTCGTATCTTGGGAATGTTCTGAAACAACTCCAAAGACTGGCCAATTTGCATTTCCAAGATGTCGTGGATCGATGCGCCGTGATATTCAACTGAGAGAGTGTCTTCGTTAAATCGTCGGCCGTGGCAACTATCGCATTGGACCCAGACATCGGGCAAAAAGTGCATTTCGATTCGCAGCTGCCCGTTACCTTCACATTTTTCACAGCGCCCACCTGGAACGTTGAAAGAAAACTGCCTCGGAGTAAACCCGAGAGCCCGAGCAGCTGGCAGCTGCGAGTAGAGCTGGCGAATCAGGTCAAATACACCTGTATATGTAGCGGGGGTCGAACTTGGGTTTGAGCCAATGGGACTCTGATCAACGCGGATAACTTTGTCGATCAGCTTGATACCCTCGATGGAATCGAACGTACTCTTCTTGACCGCCTGCTTGGCAAGGTGTTTGGCCATTGCCGGATTGAGGACTTCGTTTATTAGAGTACTTTTGCCACTACCGCTCGGACCGGTGATGACATTCAGTCGGCCCAACGGAATTTCGAGGTTGACGTTGCGTAGATTGTTGGCCCTCGCGCCACGAAGTACGATTTTGCCCAGGTCCACTTGCCGTCGAGCCGCTGGAACAGGAATCTTCTCTTTGTCAGATAGGAATGGTCCGGTCACACTTGTACGGCCGCGAGCAACCTGTTTGGGAGAACCCATGGCCACCAGCTGACCGCCAAAACGACCGGCGGCTGGCCCGAAGTCGCACACTTGATCGCTGCTTTCGATCACATCCCGGTCATGCTCGACGACCAACAATGTGTTCCCCAAATCTCGCAGCTTTTGCAGCGCGCCAATTAGCCGCAGATTGTCGCGAGGATGCAAGCCGATCGTGGGTTCGTCCAGTACATATAGCACGCCGCACAGACCACTGCCCAATTGGCTCGACAAACGAATTCGCTGGGATTCACCGCCACTAAGCGTGTTGGCGGGGCGCGACAGAGTCAAATACTCCAAGCCCACATCCATCAGGAACTCGGCCCGCGTCAACAGTTCTCGGACCAATTCGCCCGCAATCTCTTGTTCGCGGGTATTTAACTGCCAACTTCGCACCTGTCCGAGCAACCACTGCAATGTTCCTTGCGTGTAATCGCCAATCGTCAACCCACGAAACTTGGCGGCAGCCGCGTTGACATTCAATCGCGAGCCATCGCAGGCGGAGCACGGGACCTCGGCAACGAATGGATTTAGTTGAGTGCGCAATTGTGGACTGAGTCTAGCCGCGTGTTCGAGCGCGGGAAACAAGCCCTTCCATTGGAATTCGAAGTCGACACCGCGATCGGTCTTCAAACGAAACCATCGGTCAGCAGCGCCATGAAGAATGCTTCGCCGTTGCCCTGAAGTAAGACGTTCCACGGGCACGTCCATGGGAATGCCCATTGCATTGCAGAATGTCTCGAGCATAGGTGCCGCCAATGAAGCCGAGTCTAGCTCGGATTGTGCATCCCCGTTAATGGCGGGCCACATGCGTATCGCGCCTTCACGCAACGTGCGATGGGGCTCCAACAACAACGCAGGGCTAGTTCCAGTCTGTGTTCCCAGGCCTTCGCAATCTGGGCACCAGCCAAGCGGAGAGTTGAATGAAAACGAATGTGGTGTTAGCGCTTGTAAACTGTAACCACAATTTCGGCAGGCCAGGTGCTGACTATGTCTCGTGGAGGACCAGTGAATTTCCTCCTGGTCATCGCGCGGTTCGACTGCGAACAAGTTTCCATTGCCCAGCGACAACGCCAGTTCGACACTCTCGGCGATGCGGCTACGATTGGCCTTGGAAATGGTGATGCGGTCGACGACGGCTTCGATGTCATAGCTCACGGTTGAGGACAGGGCGGGGACATCGTCTAACGAATAGGTGCGTCCATCGATCCGCACTCGAACCAAGCCCGAAGTTCGCAGGTCTTGCCACAAGAGCATTGGATCGTGATTGGGATGCCACCGCAGGGGAGCCGTGATCACGAAACGCGTTCCCTCATCATGTGCTAACAAATGATTGGTGATATCGTCTGCTGATTGATTCGAAACGGGGCGATCGCACTCAGGACAATGTGGCTCTGCCAGTCTCGCCATCAGAACTCGCAGATAGTCGTATATTTCCGTAACGGTCCCGACGGTGCTACGAGGATTGTGGGCAACGCTCTTTTGTTCGATGGCAATTGCCGGAGCCAGACCTTCAATCCGTTGCACTCGCGGCTTTGGCATTTGGCCAACGAATTGCCGCGCGTAGGACGACAGGCTCTCAACATACCGCCGCTGCCCTTCAGCATAGATGGTATCCATGGCCAGCGAACTCTTGCCGCTTCCGCTGGGGCCACAAAATACCGTCAGCGAGTGATGCGGAATAGTCAACGACACATCACGCAAATTGTGTTCCACTGCGCCTTCGACCACGATGCTGCTCGACGGCTGAGACTTGGATGCGTTCTTGCGCGTCTTGGGTTTGGGCTTGCTCGCAGAACCTTGAATCACCGGTGTAGCTAAGTGTTTTACCAGTGAGCGTCCGGTGTGTGATTCTTGGCAAGCCGTGATTTCAGCCGGTGGGCCACAAAACACGACGTTGCCCCCCTGCTCGCCCCCTTCGGGACCGATATCGATCAACCAATCGGAAGCTTTGATGACATCCAAATTATGTTCGATGACCAGCACGGTATTACCGCGGTCGACCAGATCTTGAAGCACTTGCAGGAGCAAGCGAATGTCATGAAAATGCAACCCCGTGGTAGGTTCGTCGAGCAGGTATAAAGTGCTGCCAGTCCCCTTGCGCGCCAGCTCCTTGGCCAGCTTGATGCGTTGCGCCTCGCCACCCGACAAAGTTGGTGAGGGTTGCCCCAGTTTGATGTAGTCCAGGCCGACATTGTGTAGCGTTTGTAGTTTTTCTGAAATCTTCGGAACATTTTCGAACAACTCCAAGGCTTGCTGAATGTCCATGTCCAGCACTTCTGCAATCGATTTGTCTTTGAACTTGACCTGCAACGTTTCATGGTTGTATCGCCGTCCTTCGCAGACAGGGCAGACGACCCAGATGTCCGCCAGGAAATCCATCTCCAAGCGATTGGCACCATTTCCTTCGCAGGCCTCGCAGCGACCGCCTGCTACGTTGAAACTGAATCTACCGGGCTGATAACCGCGTCGTTTAGCTTCGGGCAGTTCGACAAACAGATTTCTTATGTCGTCAAATACTTTGACGTAGGTCGCTGGATTGCTGCGCGGTGTGCGGCCAATGGGCAATTGGTCAATAGCAATGACTTTGTCCAGGTTTTCAATTCCGACAATGTTATCGTGCACGCCCGGGATGTCTTCGGCGGCATGCAATTGGCGGCGCAACACAGGAACCAAGATGTCATTGATCAGCGAGCTTTTCCCTGAACCGCTGACTCCGGTTACGCAAACCAGTTTGCCAAGCGGGATTTCAACATCCAGATTCTTTAAGTTGTTATGCTTGGCTCCCTTGATCAAGATGGATTTACCATTTCCCGATCGCTGGGACTCGGGCACCGGAATGGACTCTGCTCCGGACAGGTATCGGCCGGTAAGACTGCGGGAGCTGGCCGCCAATTCCGCCAGATCTCCACAACTTACAATCTCTCCGCCGCGAACTCCGGGCCCTGGACCGAAGTCGAGGATCAAGTCGGCAGCCCGCATTGTGTCCTCGTCGTGTTCGACAACCAGCAGCGAATTGCCCTGGTCTCGCAGTGCCTTCAAGGAATCGATCAACCGATCGTTGTCGCGGGGGTGCAAGCCGATCGACGGCTCGTCTAATACGTACAGTACGCCGACGAGTCCCGAGCCAATTTGGCTGGCCAGTCGTATGCGCTGAGCTTCGCCTCCGGAAAGCGACGGAGCGGAACGTCCCAGGCTCAAGTATTCCAAGCCGACGTTGATGAGAAACTGCAACCGATTGGTGATTTCCCGTATCGCTTCTACGCCAATACGTTGTTCAACTTCGCCCAGACACAGCTCTTTGACGAAGGCCAGGCACTTTTCGATCGGCAGCTGGCATAGCTCCGACAGGTTTAGCCATTCTTGCTCGCCAGCAGCACGGCTGTTCAGCTTAAGTTGACGTGCGGCCCGATTCAGTCGCAAGCCATGGCAAGCTCCGCACTCTCGCTGCTCCATGTATTTTTCAAATCGCTTGCGACCGCTGGCAGTCTTGATTCCCCGGTACTGTTCCATCAGCTGGGCGACGATTCCCTCGAACGAGCCACCATACTTCATCGGACGGCTGCCACCGCGCCAAGTAAAAGTTACGTGGCGGTCACCGGTGCCGTAGAGCCATTCCCGTCGCACCTTTTCTGAAAGTTCTTCCCAGGGCTGCGTCAAACTCTGGCCAGCTTCCAGAGAATGCTCTTTCTCGATGGCTTCGCTCACGCTCATCAACTGATGTCGCTGCCAACGCCCCATGTCGTTCCAGGTGCCCAGCAATTCAAAAGCGCCGCGGCGGATGCTCTTGGTTGGATCAGGGATAATCAGGTCGGGAGAAAACGTAAACTGGCGCCCCAGTCCCTCGCAGACGTTGCACATGCCGCTGGGGCTGTTGAAGCTGAGCATCTGAGGCGTGGGAGGCATGCTCGACGCGCCACATTTCGGGCATGCGTACTCGCTGCTCATGATCAATTCATAGCCAGCGTTTGATCGCCGTTTGCGCCGGCGGCTTGAACCACTTTCTTCCTCTGCTGCCGCTTCTTGCTTGGCCTGTTCTTGCTCTTCAGACCAACTAATCACCATCAACGTGTTTTCGCCCAGCTTGAGCGCTTCCTTGACGGCGTCGGCTAACACCGTGCGGGAAGTGGAGTCAGGTTGAAACCGAGTGACTACCACCTCGATGTCATGCTTTTGCTGCCGATTCAGCTGCGGAGCGTCGGACAAACGCACTACCTGACCGTCAACTTGGGCGCGGCCGTAGCCTTGTCGCTGCAGCGACTCGAATAGCTCCTTGTGCTCGCCCTTTTGACTGCGAACAAGTGGGGCCAACAACAAGTATTCTTCGGTGGCATCCAGTGCTTGCAACTGAGCTACGATTTGATCGAGTGTTTGAGCTGCGATCGGAACATCGCACTTGGAGCAAAAACCAGTTCCCACGCGCGCATACAGGACTCGCAAAAAGTCGTAGATTTCGGTGACCGTGCCAACCGTGCTGCGAGGATTCGAACTAGTCGATTTTTGGCTAATCGAAATCGCCGGACTCAGACCGCCGATATAATCGACATTGGGCTTGGGAAGCTGGCCGATGAATTGCCTGGCGTAACTGGAGAGGCTCTCCAGGTACCGCCGCTGTCCCTCAGCATACAGCGTGTCAAATGCCAGTGAGCTTTTGCCGCTCCCACTGACGCCCGTGAATACAATCAGTTGATTGCGAGGCAGAGAAATACTGACATTTTGTAAGTTGTGCTCACGTGCGCCACGTACTTCGATGTTCGCGTTGTCCATACTTCTATGTCTTGAGCCGTTGTTTTTTTGAGCGTTTAGTCGTGTAGCCAAAAGTCTGTGCAGGGTAATAGAAATTGATGCTTCGCGATGGTCTGCCAACAACTTCAAAATCTATGCCATTACATGCTTATTGGATTTCCCAGCCATTGAACGGTGCGGTTCGCCTGTTGCAGATTGATTGGGGCCCCTGTCGCGGACGGCCGAGACCGCTTTCCTCCCCGCCGCGACTTCAAAACTGGCTATTGTAGGTGAAGACTTGGGAATTGCAGACCGGGCCAACCAGGGACTTAGACGATTTGTGCTCTTGTGGCACGAAATGCCTGCAATAGCCAGCCAGACCTCGCACTGGGACTTAATGTTTGAACATAGTGGCGTTCTTGTCGCCTTTCGCATTATGGAACTCCCGCCGACAGTTTCAAATCGCAAGGACCAATGTCGTGTGCAGATGGAACGCCTAGCCGATCACCGACTGGTCTACCTGTCCTACGAGGGTGCCATTAGCGACAATCGCGGTTGCGTTACCAGGATTGCAGACGGCTGTTTTCAGGCTACCCACATTGACAACTCCGCAACTGTACTCTATCAGCTTCAAGGTGATCGATTGCAAGCTATGCTCGAAATACCATTCTGCGACCCGCATCAAACAATTGCCGCAGTTGTTCTGCAGTGGCAGCTAGACCGCGACGCGGCGATTCAAAAACATGTCTAGTGGTCTGTTACAGCCTAATTTTAGGGTAGTGGGATTCGCCAGAATTCCTCTCAATCGGGGAATTCTGGCGAATCCCACTACGGACCAATCCTAATTTTTGGCTGTCCCAAACCACTAGCGTCTACAGTGGATGACTGTGGCGTTTCAGAAAATCAGACTCCAGCGCCACGACATTGAAACTCGGTTACAATGGTCGTTTGCTGCACCGCTCTTGATTTCTGGACGGCAGACAAGACAACCGCCATAGTTCGAAGCTCACGTTCTTGGGATGCTTCCTCATGATGAAGAACGCCAATTGGCTACTTTTAGTCGTATGCTTTTTTGCAGTGGGCTGTGGTCCCCCAGCTCCTGCTCCGTTGACTGACGAATCGGATACGGCAATTGAAGCTCAGAAAGCGGTTGCGGGCGTCGGCAAGAGGGGGCAGTCACTAAATAATGAAACCGGAGTCGGCAAGATTATTGCTGGCCCCGCCAAGACGCTGCTCAACTTCGAACAAAAGGCGGTGCTCGAGTTTCAGATTCCTCAGGCGCTGCAACTATATAAAGCGACCAACGGTTATTTTCCGAAAACTCACGAAGAGTTTATGAAGCAAATAGTCGAAGCGAATCGATTGAAACTGCCCGAGTTGCCTGAAGGGGCTGTCTATCAGTTCGATCCTGAAAAGGGCGAGTTGTGGGTCTATCCGGAATCGGAAGTCCCACAGGAATAGTTTTTTGCAACTGATTCGCCACCCCAAATTATGAAATTCGGAGATCCCCCCTATGCATGCTTATTTGAAAGCCGGTTTATTTGTCACAGTTCTCTGTTGGTCCAACTGCAATGTCAGCGCTCAAAGCGATGCACCGCAACTGAAGGTCGTAACGGAAAAAGCGTTGATCAACGACGTCGACAAGTCGGAGATGCTCCACGCCAAGTTCAAGAGTCTGTTCACGGGAGTACGACTGCGCGGCCAATTCACGATCGACGGCAAACCGCTGAATCAGCTGAAGGAAGAAGCCTACGACATTTCCACTGTTGAAAAATTACCCAATGGCGACCAGTGGCTCATCAACGCGAGGATGAAGTATGGCAATTTCGACGTTACCGTTCCAATTGCTTTAGACGTGAAATGGGCTGGTGAAACGCCAGTGATCACACTCGATAACTTGACCATTCCTGGCATGGGGACATTTTCCGCTCGCGTCGTTTTGCACCAGAACAAGTACGCTGGCACTTGGCAGCATGACGCAGTTGGTGGCCATCTGTTTGGTACTATCGAGCAGCCCAAGACAGCCGAGGAAGATAAAGCAGCGGACAGCGACGCGAGCCAGGAGAATTGACACGATGAGCAGCAATAACCACCCGCTCAGTAGAAGGCAGCTGATGTCGTATGCCGCTTTTGCGACCGGAGCAATTACGGCTGGAGCGGCCAGCAAGGCACCGGCGGCCATGCAGGTCGGTGCCGCTGCACCTCAGGCCAGCAAGCGTTTTTCGATGAAAAAGTCGATCAACCAATGGGCCTTCCCCTACCCAGAGCGAATGTCGCTCGAGCGCTGCTTGAAACTAGCCAAAGACGCTGGATTCGACGGAATTGAGCTGAATTACGATCTGGAAAACGACTTGTCTCCGAAGAGCTCAACCGCCGACTATGTCAAGATTCGACGTATGGCCGAGGACATCGGCATTGCAATCAGTGGGTTGTGCTCCTTCTTGTTTTGGCCCTATCCGTTGACAAGCAACGATCCAACCGAGCGAGCGCGTGGTTTGGAATTGGCTGGCTTGATGACGCGTGCGGCGCATGATCTTGGCGTCGAGAATTTATTGGTTGTCCCAGGTGCTGTGCACATGCCTTGGCGGGAGGATCACGATCCTACCCCCAATGATGTTTGTTTACGACGGGCCAAGGAAGCCGTTGGCAAACTGTTGCCTGACGCCGAGAAGCTTGGTGTGTATCTCAACATGGAGAACATCTTCTTCAACGGCTTCCTGCTTTCGCCGTTTGAAATGGTGGATTTTGTGGACGGCTTTGGCAGCGAGCATGTGCAGGTCCATTTCGACACCGGCAATATCATGGAATATCAGTTCCCCGAGCATTGGATCCCCATTCTGGGCAAACGCATCAAGAACGTTCACTTGAAAGAGTTCACCAAGAAGGGTTCAGACCACTCCCTGGAAGCCTTCCGTCCGCTGTTGGATGGCACCACAAATTGGCCCGAAGTACTGAGTGCCTTCGAAGCGGCCGGGTATACGGGATACTTGACTTTCGAATACTTCCATCCGTACCTGCACCATCCAGAAGCCTTGATCTACCAGACTTCGGACTCTTTGGATCGAATGCTTGGACGAAAGTAGTAAGGGTTGCGCCCCGCTTCTCGCGTGCCCGCTTGCGACTCTCCCGCGTGCGAGAGAGGAGACATGGGGGGAATGGCTGAGCGTTTAGTCGGTGAGGGCTTTTGCCACTACCAGTAGGGTGCATTCAGTGCTGATTCAAGAAGTGTCTTAGCCCTTCGAGGACGCCGGTGGTGGCGTGGCCTGTAGGGGTCGCTAGTCGCTTGATCCAACCCGCGTCCAAGTGAGATCGCTTTGCGGCTGCTACAACCGACGGATCGGCGTTGCCAACAACAATGCTGCGGTAACCGGCGGTCAGTGCAGCTAGGTCGTTGCCGGAATCACCGGCGAAAACGATCGACTGAGGCGACATGCGCTCGTGCTTGACCCACCAATCCAATGCGTAGGCCTTCGATACGCCAGTGGGCAGCAAATCGATTAGTCCACTGCCTGAAAACGGATCGACGCTGGCAATCAGGTTGAATGGTGCAGACAATTCCGACAATCGCTGACGGACGTGCATAGCGAGGCTTTCCAGCTGTGGGGCGTCGCAGTAGTAGCTGATCTTGAAAGGCGTCTGCTTCTCTGTTTCCTGCAATCGAATTTCACCAATTGGGCTGAGACGGTCAACCAGCTCTTGTCGTGTCCAACCATCCAGCAACTTCTGCAACTGCTGGACATAGGCTTCAAGGGGTACGTAACGTGAACTAGAGTCCAACTGGTAGATAGACGCCCCGACATCGCAAATCAGCCACGGTGGGCGGGGCAGATCTTCTTGTTGAATAACTTCAAGCACCAATTCCAGATGCCGGCCGGTCACATACATCAACGCAATCTTGTGGCGCTTCAATTCCTGTTCCAGCACGCGTAGATCACGTTGGTTCTGTGCGCTGCCCTCCAAGGGTATGAAGGTACCATCCATGTCCGTGGCTAGCACGGCCGTATCTTCTCGGTTAGACACGGCACAGCCAGAGATATTGATAGGGTTCCAAGTGGAGATCCTCGCTCGTAGAGTAAGTCGCCTCAGTGAGCGCATCCTGGAAGAATCGCCCCAGACCTGCCGTCCGCAACTTGTTTCCGCGAATCGCCTGAGCGGACTCAGAGAAATTTGCCAAAACGATGAGGCGGTGTCCCTCGTTGTACCTCAAGAAGCTCAAGAGGTGCGGGTTGTCCGTCGTAACCAATTCCATGGCTTGTCCGGCCAGAGCTGGCAGCGACTTACGAACATTGATCATGCGCTGCAGCGTTTTGAAAATCTGTTTGCGGAGCGAGCCTTCGTGAGTTGCGATGTCATCACCCAAATCATCCAAGAACTCCCAACGCATCTTCGGGCGATGCACCCAACGCGTATCACCGGCCTTAGCAGGGTCTTTCACAAAGTCGTAGTCGTTGAGCATACCCCATTCCTCTCCCAAGTAGATTAGAGGAATGCCACCGATGCTGAGCGTGATGCTTTGCAGCAGCATCATCCGCCGCACACTGAGATCACGCTGCTCCGCGGAACCAGTTTCAATTGCCAGTTCCAGTCCGGCGAGTGACGCCAGTGTGCCAGCAATGCGCATGTCCCCTGTGTCAATGTTCTCCTGGAAAGGAACACCACGCGCAAAAGACCCTTCATGTTGTCCGGTATAGAATCGATTCAAGAACTGGCGGTGGTCATAAGCGTTAATCCCCAGTGCCGCTGCGTCGGCGTCATCGAACGTCCAGCCAATATCGTCATGGCAACGTAGATAGTTCACCCAGGCTGTCTGCTTCGGCAATTCGTGGCGGTGGCTCAGTGAGCGCACAAGCAAGTCTGTGCGACGTGTCGCCAGGGACTCCCACAAGAGGGCCATGAGGGTTGGGTTGTACGAGATTTGGCACTCGTCGGGACTCACGTATTTAATGACGTCGTCTGGGTGCACAATGGCTTCTGATTTGAACAACAGTCCGGGCGCGGCGATGCTGGCGAGTTTGTTGAAAGCCCGAATCAGAGTATGAGCCTTGGGCAAATTCTCGCAACTGGTGCCCATTTCCTTCCAGATGAAAGCAACCGCGTCAAGCCGAACAACATCGACACCGGTGTCCGCAATAAAAAACAATTCTTCCAACATTGCGCGGAATACTGCTGGATTGCCGTAGTTCAAGTCCCATTGGAAGCTATTGAACGTTGTCCAAACCCATTGCTGCATGCCGTCGTGCCAAGTGAAATTGCCGCGCCGCACTGTTGGGAAAATCTCGCGCAAGGTGCGTTCATATTGGTCCGGCAATCGGCGGTCAGGAAAGATATAGTAGAATTCTTGGTATTCAGGGTTTCCTGACTGAGCTAATTTGGCCCAATCGTGGTCATCGGAAGTGTGGTTAAAAACAAAGTCCAATACCAAGGTGATGCCAGCGTCGCGGAGCTGGTCGGCCAATTTACGCAAATCGCCAATCGTTCCCAGCCGCGGATCAACGCTACGGTAGTTACTGATGGCATAGCCGCCGTCGTTGTCGCCGGGACGCACGGCGAACAGCGGCATTAGGTGCAGGTAGGTGAGGCCGAGCTGTTTGAAGTAATCGATCGATTCACGCAGCCGACCGAGATTGTCGCTGAATAAATCAACGTATAACGCTCCTCCGACAATCTTTTCGGAAGTAAACCAAGTGGGTTCATTGATGCGGCGGCGATCCAGCGCTCGCAGCGCTTCGGGGCGTTGAAGCCACGCGCGGGCCGTCGCATGTAGAATCTGTTCTAAGTGGTAAAAAAAATCGTAGCGTTCACCATACAATTCCAACAGAAGCTGGAAGAGTTCCGGCCAATAGCGTTGCAGACGGAATTCAAACTCTTCCCGCAGCTTGTCTTCCGCATGCTCCCGTTCCCACAATTCGTCGAGGCGCGGTTGTAACCGCTGCAACGAAAGTTCGGCCTGGAATCGAACGGGATCGCGCGCCTTCAGAGCTCCATTAGTCGGCGAGGTTTGAAGGTTCGATTCGATCATTCGGAATTACGATGTTGTCTAGGAACTGATAGTAGTGAATACCCTCGATAATCCCTCGCGCGTGGCGTCCTTCGGCAAAGTAGATGCGAGGCTTGTTACGCAACGCTTCCAGTTCGGGACTATAGTTACCGACGACCACACCCAAAGTGCGACCGAGCAGCATCCCGGCGTCATTTCCCGAGTCGCCAGCAACCAGTACGTTGTCGGGCGAGAAGCCCCACTTCCATAGGGCATGCCGCATTGTCGAATCGCTTCCGCCCCTCACAGGGATTACGTCCAAGTACATTCCCAATGACAAGACAACCTTAGCACGCAGTCCCGCCGCGCGTAGTTGCTTTTTGATTGCGGCCACGCTGGGCGCCTTCTCCGCGTCGATTTCATAACTGATTTTAAACTCCGACTGATTTTCGTCGGGTTGTCGGAATAATCCAGGTAATTCAGCCAAGAATGCATCGATTTCCCTGGGTTTCCAAGCGTAGTCTATTTGCTTGCGCCAACTGAAATCCGGCGTCAATGCTTCGCCATAGTGCAATTGTGTTCCGGCATCGGTATCGATCAAATCGGGCTTTGGCAATCCAAGTTCGGCGATGAGAGCCATGGCACTGTCGAGCTTCCGCCCGGTAGCAATTCCGAAGCCGATGTTCTCGTGATCCCTGATCAGGGCATTGAAATCGGCCAATGCTTCGGCATCACCGGTCAAGGTGTTGTCGAGGTCCGTGATTATCAGTCGATCGAATTCTGGCAGACGGCGATCTCGCGAGCGGCTGGCCAACGCTGGGGCTGTGGAGTGGTCGAGAATGTCGTCCAAGTCCCGCAGATAGCGTTCTGCATGTTTGCTCCAGGTGTAGTGCTTCCTCGTGCCCTCGATACCTGCGTCGGACCATTGTTGCCACTGCTCGGCATCCGTTAACACACGCATCAGCGCGCGCTCGATCCCTTCACCATCCAAAGGGTCGATAAGCAAACCGTTATTGCAATTGCCGATGATGTCGCGAGGTCCGCCATCGTTGGTGGCAACGATGGGCAATCCGCTTGCTCCCGCCTCCAAAAGAGTCAAGCCAAACGGTTCCGTCAGGGCCGGATTGATAAATACACCGCGGCTATGCGCTGCTAGACGATAGAGATCGGGAACGTCGATGGGCGTGTGGCTCTTGGGGTAGGCAACGCGCCCATACAAGTCGTACTTGTCGATCAAATACATTACATTCTTGATCACCATCCGCTGAGACTTGGGCAGCGAGTTCAAATCGTCGCGAGTGCCCATCACGACAACTAGATTGGCTGTCTCCCTCAGTTGTTGGCTTTGGCCGTAAACTTCAACTAGCTTGTCAATGTTTTTACGTTCATCGGGACGGGCCATAGTCAGGATCATCGGCTTGTTCGGGTCCTGCAAGAACCTCTTCAGTTCTTGGGCAATGGCTGGCTGGACATTATTGACTTGGGGAGGTGTAAAGCTGGAGAGATCGACTCCAGGTGGGATCACCTCCATTCGATCCGGTTGATAGTGATCGTACAGTTCGTATTGATCGCTTACTTCTTGACTGGTGCTGGTTACCACCATGGAAGCCGTTTCGAGTGCGATTTCTTCTGCTTCAACTCGCACACCGAATTTATAGGTCTTCTCCAGTGACTCAGGAGATGATGTACCAAGCGCCAGTCGTTGCCGTTTCACGCGTCCAAGGGAATGCCCGGTGAAGACATAGGGTATGTGGAGTAGGCGAGCGAGTTGAGCGCCCGCCAGACCGGCATCTGCGTAATGCCCGTGAATGATGTCCGGCAATCCCTGGCGACGAAAATGAGATAGTGTTTGGTCGACAAACATCTCAATGTAGGGCCAGAGAGCTTCCTTCCGCAGGTAGCGTTTAGGACCAAACGGAATACGTACGATCCTGGCGTTTTCAGCGATTGACTCGTTCAGTTGTGCGTAGTCACTGCTCACTCTCGGGTCGATGACTTGCCTGGTGAGTAATTCGACTTCGCCAACGTTGGGATGAGATGCCAACTCACGTGCCAGTTCGAGTACATACTTGACTTGTCCACCTGTGTCCGCATCACATCCCAATTCTGGATCTTTGGCTCGAATTAACCCATGCAAGCTAATCAAGGAGATTTTTAGCGGTTCGTCGCGGCTAAGCAAACTCATGTCTTTGTACTCTCGCGGACGTGCAGAATTCTCCCGAGGTTTCGCCGAGTTGGTCACGGGGTCAAGATCAATTGACATCACCAAACATCATGTCACTGGTTAAATCAGGAGGAACGCAACATTGCGTCCTCAACCTGGACCGGTCGCTAACGAACCATCTGAGACCGAGGCGACCTGACAGATCGTCTTGACTACGACTGTTCAACAGTCGATTTCGAATCGCAGCCCACAACTTTTAGCGTATACTATTTCCCAGATGTGCATAGACAAGACATAGTCAGCAAATTACATGCCATTTGTAGACTTGATTGCTAGCGCCGGTGCTTACATCTGCTGGCATTCTATCACCACAGGACCAAGATCACTGCGTTACGTCGACCTGACGGCGTTCAATTGAAACTTAAGTGAAAGGTATCCAGGCGCTAAAATTCAATCAAAATGCGTCTGCAGAAAATGATAGTGCTCGCAGGTCAGCCGCGCATGCAGATCGTCGAACACTCAAAATTGCTTAAATCCATGGCACAAACTTGGCTAGTGGTCTGTTACAGCCTAATTCTAGGGTAGTGGGATTCGCCAGAATTCCTCTCAATCGG